>JAOZKN010000223.1 GCA_029935315.1 Desulfocapsa sp.
CAATGTAATCAGTCAAAAGTACAGGCTTCAATATAACTGGTGTTGACACCTATGAAATGATTGTCCAGTTGAATCTTTTTTTTCACCCACTTGTCCTGCTGCCTGATGATCTCATACATGACAACGTCAGACAAAGGGATATATTTTTGAATTGATTTACTCTTGAACAGCCCGTAAAAGGAACCTTTTATATCAAAGAAAGAACTGACCCTGACCTTGGTGATCAGGTGGATGAATTTTTTCTCTTCATGGGTCTTTTTTTTGAGTGTGTCTGCCCTCTTTTTCTCCTCAGTACTCCCAATTTCTGTAAGATCATCATGAAAAAAGATGATATTAGGTTGCCGGATCTGGACACGTTGAAATTTCTGAAACTCACGGATGCCATCAATGGAGAGGGTTACATTAAACATCAACAGGACATCATTGAAATTTTTTTCCGCAGGATCTTTCCAATAGAGGTTGGTACTGTTGAGCAAATCGGTGGTCCGTAAGTTGGCATTAGGGACATCAACCTCACCGGAATATTGTTTACCCGGAGTGAATACTGTAATTTTTCTGCGTGTTACCTCCACAGCCGATTCCTTTTCTAAGTTTCCCCTATTGCCAGACTGGTGACTGCACACTACCAGCGATGGCCCATTCTCTTTATCTTCAATACTATAAAAGTTTTAAGGAAAAGGCAAATAATGTACCACATCTTGCCCTACAACCTTATTTCCCTTTATTGGAACTGTTCTGGTAGTGCATGCACACTTTATGAGCTGCTCAATTTCATTTGACCGCTTCCTTCCTATCTCGTAGGATGAGATAAGACCCATCTCTTGCCTGTTTATCGTATAGACGAAGTCAATGTATCTTGTATGTCCCGGTACCGATTGAATAGAGATATATTGATTCTGGCTCGCGAGATTCTGTCACATATATTCAGGGAGATGCTATATTTATGGATCGCGTCTCTGCTTGATTCCGGGCCTCAATAAACAAATCAAACTCCACGTAAAAATTTGTATCAAGGCAGGTAGATATGATATTAGAAAATTCAATCAGCGCAATGCTCAGCAAGCAGGGAGCTGAAATCTCACTTGCAGATGCCGTCTTTAATGGCACAGGTGACGGAATTATTATTGTAGACCGTAACTTTGAGATATTATTTGAAAACAATGCAACTAAGGAATGTGTAGGAGATAATCTGGGGAAGAAATGTTATCAGGCTTATCAAAAAAACGACAAACCATGTGAAATCTGTCCGGCGGCATTATCACTGAAGGATGGTCTGCCACATAGAGCTGAGAAAAAAATTCCAGTGCCTGAGGGGAGTCTGTACATTGAAGTCATGTCATCTCCGATCAAGAATAAAGATGGGAAAATCATCGCTACAGTTGAAATTACTCGAAACATAACCGCTCGGAAACAATTGGAAAAGGAAAAGGAAGAACTCATTGCAGAGCTTCAGGATACACTTGAGAAGGTTAAAGTCTTGAGTGGTTTTATACCGATATGTGCTCACTGCAAAAATATTCGGGACGACAAGGGTTTTTGGACTCAAGTCGAAGACTATATCAGAGAGAACTCTGAAGCTGAATTTACCCATGGAATATGCCCCGACTGCGCAACGCAGGTGTATAAGGATCTTGAGACCTTGAAGGGGAAGTGTGATGGCCCCTGACAGATCATTCATCTACTCACCTTATCCTATGGACCGCAATTACCCGACCTAAGCAGTTACGTCAGATCTCAAGCCAATCACACTTACGACGATTTTCTTGAAACTCTCTGGATTAAAAACATTACTCCTTCAAAAATTCAGCCAGTCCCTCACTGTCATAGAAGGCTTTCTCGAAAAACAGGCCAGCGCCTGGTGCAGTATGATGA
>JAOZKN010000224.1 GCA_029935315.1 Desulfocapsa sp.
AAACGAGCGAGACTCAATGCGGACTTAAGTCAGGCCGAGTTAGCGTCACGTACTGGCTTACACAGGAGAACCATCCTCAATGCCGAAAAAGGAAAAGCTCAGCTTGAGAACTTTGTTGCCATAATGGCCGCCCTGGGAATAGCTGAACAACTCAACTTGTTTCTTCCCATACAGGAGATATCGCCATTGCAACTGGCTAAACTCAAAGGCCGGGAACGGCAACGAGCTTCAAAAGCCAAAAACAAAAATCCCAAAATTAAAGAGGACAAGCCATCATGGTAATGGAAGTCGTCAAGGTAAAATATAGGGAATATGATGTTGGTGCGGCAAGTTTCAATACGGAAACAGGCCTTGGATCATTTGAATTTGAGCCTTCTTTTATTAGAACGGGTATTGAATTGTCCCCTGTAAAAATGCCCTTATCGAGAAAGGTCTTTTCATTTCCAGAAGCGGATTTTGAGACTTTCAGAGGACTGCCGGGAATGATAGCAGACTCTTTGCCCGATGATTTTGGCAACGCTGTAATAAATGCCTGGATAGCAAGCCTTGGCAAATCACCGTCTGACATCAGCCCTTTGCAACGTCTTCAATATACAGGAAAGCGTGGTATGGGAGCGCTAACATATTCTCCGGCAACGCAGAGAAAAAGCCTGAATTCTTCACAAAACATTGAAATTGCCTCCCTTGTTTCCATGGCCCAGGAAATTTTAGATAAAAGAGAACAATTCGGTGTAAGTCTTAATGCGCGTGGCCTGAAAGACAAAGAAGCAATGATGGCCTTACTCTCTGTTGGTATGAGTGCCGGTGGTGCGAGGGCAAAAGCGGTACTCGCATTTAATGACGATTTCACGCAGGTACGATCCGGGCAAACAGACGCGCCGCAAGGGTTTACCCATTTCTTAATGAAGTTTGATGGTGTCAGCGAACACAATACAAACAGGGAAACCTTTGGCGATCCCATGGGCTACGGAACAATGGAATATGTTTATCACCTCATGGCAAAAGCGTGTGGGATAACCATGATGCCATGTCGCTTGCTGGAAGAAGGCAATCGACGCCACTTTATTACGCAGCGTTTTGATCGTATTGGCAATAAAAAGAGACATGTGCAGACATTAAGCGGTCTGGCACATATCAGTTACAAACGAGTAGGATCGTACTCATATGCCGAATTATTCTCAATAGCAAGAGAGCTTACATTAGGTTCTGACGATGCAATGCAGATATTTAAACGCATGGTTTTTAATGTCGTTGCACGTAATCATGACGATCATTCCAAGAACTTTGGATTTATGCTCAACGAGCAAAACCAGTGGCAATTAGCCCCTGCCTACGACTTAGCCTACAGCTACAAGCCGGGAAGCCCGTGGGTAAACAGCCACTGGATGAAGCTTAATGGCAAGCGAGACAACTTCACAAGAGAAGATTTTTATAGCTTTGAGAAAGTAAGCCCTCTATTTACCAGGCGCAAAATTAAGCGAGTAATTGAGGAAACGACAGAACATGTTTCAAAATGGAAAACCCTGGCCACTGAACACAGTGTGCCGAGTGCATTACTCAAATCGATAGAGAATAATTTACGATTAACGCTTTAGGGACTGAGTTCCTTACTCCGACCCGCCCATTCTCCCCCCTTGCGAATGCAATCAAACCTGCTTACCCCTAAGTATCGATATATTAATAAATATGTACGATTTCTCCTAAAATGTCAGCAACACATTGATTGAGACTTTTTCCTTCTGCTGCAGCTTTAGCAGCCACTTCGGCATGAAGTTCAGGAGTGACACGTAAGTTGAATTTACCTGAATACTGCTTGTGTGGATTTATTCCTTCTTCATGGCACATTTCAAGAAATACTTTCAGAGATATTT
>JAOZKN010000139.1 GCA_029935315.1 Desulfocapsa sp.
TCATGGGGATTGTATATTTCTCAGTTTACTTTTCTGGTCGGAGTTGCGGCTGGAGGTGTTATGCTGGTACTTCCCTATTATATCCATGATTTTAAAGAGTTCGGACGAATTACAATTCTTGGTGAGTTTCTTGCCATTGCAGCCATCGTCATGTGCCTGATGTTTATTATGGCGGATCTTGGCCAGCCAATGCGTGCCTTGAATGTTGTTCTTCATCCTTCTCCACGTTCCATGTTGTTTTACGACGCAATTGTTTTGAATGGATATCTTTTTCTTAATGTTCTTTGTGGCTGGGTTATCCTCACTGCTGAGAAAAAACAGGTTAAACCACCAAAGTGGATATACTTCTTTGTCTATCTTTCTATCCCCTTTGCTGTTTCTATTCATACTGTAACTGCTATGCTCTACTGTGGTCTGCCTGGTCGTCATTTCTGGCTCTCCGCTATTATTGCACCGCGTTTCCTGGCGTCTGCTTTTGCAGCAGGTCCATCTCTTATCATCATTGCATGTCTGGTGCTTAAGTATGTTGCCGGATTTGATGCAGGTAAAAAAGCAATGAATAAGCTTGTGACCATCATTATTTATGCTGCCCTGCTGAATATGTTTTTTGTAGGCCTTGAATTTTTTGTTGGCTATTATTCCAATATTCCAGGACATAAGCATGCGCTGGAGTACTTGTTCTTTGGTCTTGAGCATCACGGTCATGTATACAATAACCTGGTTCCATTTATGTGGGCTTTTGTAATACTTGCCTTTGGTGCCATTGGACTTCTTGCCAGTCCTCTTGTCAGGAAGGGTAATGATTTCTATCTGGGACTTGGTTGTGCCATGTTGTTTCTTGCATTCTGGTTGGATAAGGGAATCGGCTTTGTTCTTGCTGGTTTTGTTCCAACTCCTCTGCATGAAATTACAGAATACATTCCAACTGTTAATGAGCTTGGAATCACCATTGGTGTCTGGGCAACCGGTTTTATGGTTGTTACCCTGCTCTATAAAATAGCAATTGGTGTTGAGCATGAAGTAGAGGGATAGCAACAGGGATCTGTCTATTTAGTGTTTTTCGAGCCCCCGAGTAATCGGGGGCTTTTTTTTTGCCTTTTTCATGCTATAGTGCATAGATACTCTTCATCAGGAGTGAACCGGAGAGTCGCTAGCCTGGGTTTCTTGTAACAGCACCCAATAACAGTTTTTTAAATTATGATAAGTGAAGTGTCGTGACGAATAAACGAGTACTCATTCTTTCCTATTCTTACAGTCATCAGACCCGCAACCTCCTTAAAACATTGGTTGCAGGGATGGAAGAGGAAAATGTAGAGATAGTCAGGGAGCGTCTGGAGCCTGTGGAAAATCTTCGTTTTCCCATTGGTACTATTCCTTCAACCTTTATCATGATGTTGCTGACTTTCTTTCGTAAACGTTATCCGATAAAGCCATTGAATGATGTTGTTTTTCAGGACTGGGACTTAATTATTCTGGCAGGGCCTACATGGTCATACAATCCATCGGGGCCTGTTTTATCATTACTGGACAGGGATGGATCAAAACTTTTTAATGGGCAGACCGTGTTACCCATGATCTCCTGCCGGGGCTACTGGCGGGTACATTTCTGGGGGCTGAAAGCACTGCTGAAGAAATGTGGAATCAAGGATGTTCTTGCACCAATCGTCTTTTCTCACCCCACACCCGAACCATGGAGAACCATAGGTGTCTTTTTAAAACTAGCGGGGAGAACGCCCGAGAAGGGGAGCAGCTGGTTTCGCCGGGTCTATCCCAAATATGGACACAGTCGTAAGCAGGTGGAGAAGGCAGGTACCCTGGGGAAACAACTTGGTCATGATATTCAGTCGGGAATAGAACTTACCGGACTTACATTTGAAACACCGATAAGTACAGATATAGCATAAAAATCAGTGACTGGAATACCAGCTCAGGAAGGAAAACTGTAGTGAAGATAAAGTTGGTACAGTTCCCAGATCTGCTCCTGAAAAAAGAGATAGCTTAGTGCTGCAAGGGACAAAAAAGGACCAAAAGGAATGCGTGTTTGACCCCCCTTCTTTTGTTTAAGCATTGCCAGTAGTCCAATAAATGTACCACTGAGAGAACTTGCTAAGATTACAAAAGGAAGAGCCTGCCAGCCCAGGAAGGCTCCAATCATTGCCAGTAATTTAATATCGCCGCCGCCCATACCATCAACTTTGCGCCAGAGATAATAGAGCTGGGCAACAGCGTAGAGGGCTCCACCTCCAGCCAGAATCCCAAGGAGAGAAGACTGCCAGTGAAGAGCCGGGGACACCAGGGAAAATAAAAAGCCAAGTATGATACCCGGTAGTGAAATGACATCGGGGATAATCTGGTGATAAAGATCTATCCAGATTATAACAAGAAGAGCGGCAGTAAAGATGAAATAGCCAGCACAGCTAATGCTTAAGCCGAATTTATGTACCAGGGCTGCAGAAAGAAGGGCCATACTCAATTCTACCACAGGATACTGGAGTGAAATACTCGTCTTACAGTGATGGCATTTACCACGCAAAACGAGATAACTGAGCACAGGTATGTTTTCATACCATTGCAGGTCGGTTTTGCATTCAGGGCAGTGGGATGCTGGAAAGACAATGGATGCATCTTCTTGCGGCAGGCGAAGGATGACCACATTGAGAAAACTTCCGATGATGCCACCGAACAAGAGGGCAGGAATAAGGCTGAGTGTATTAATATCCATTTTTTGTTTGTAGGTAGAAAGAGGAGTACTATACTATTTAAAGAGATTTATTCCCCAGCATGTACTTGTTAAAGTTGACTAGAGCTTTTTTACTACACTATCAATCTATTAGATACTAGCCTTAACTATGTCCCAATTCCAGGAAAAAACAGAGATTACCCGTATTGAGCGGCTCGCCGTTGACATTTATCGTCTCACTCTTTTGTCTCCGGAAATCGCCTCAGCTGCCCAGCCTGGGCAATTTGTCATGGTACGTACCACCAATTCAAAAGATCCCCTGTTAAGGAGGCCATTTTCCATCTGCCAAACCAGTAGTGGCAAATATTTTCAGATTCTGTTTAAGGTTGTCGGACGTGGAACATCCCTGCTTGCCCATTGTCGAGAGGGTGAGTTCCTTTCGGTTCTTGGCCCTCTGGGCAATGGCTTTCAAGTGGATTACAACTCTGCTAACTGTCTGGTTGGCGGCGGGATGGGTATTGCTCCTTTATTGTTCCTGGGAAAAACCATGTTGCGTAAATGTAAAGAACAACAGCCAATAGTTGTTCTTGGCGCCAGAAACAAAGATGAACTCTCGCCTCTGGTGGCTGATTTTAAAGAACTTGGTCTCTTGGTTCATGCTGCCACCGATGATGGCTCCTTGGGGCGGCATGGGCTGGTTACAGACGTGTTAAAAAATATTTCCTTTGGAACAGAGTGTCAGTTTTCGGTCTGTGGTCCAACTCCCATGATGCGCGCTGTACATTTTTTCTGTAAAGAGGGTGAATATGCCTGTCAGGTTTCCATGGAAACGGCGATGGCATGCGGGATGGGTGCATGTCTTGGTTGTATTGTTCCGGTTGAAAAAGGTGGCTATGCACATGCCTGTTCTGATGGACCTGTCTTTAATGCAAAGGAGTTGCTATGGCCGATACAATAAAGGCCGATTTGAGTGTTTCCATAGGCTCCCTAAAGTTGAAAAACCCTGTGATGACTGCCTCCGGGACATTTGGGTATGCCAGGGAGTTTGAACCTTATGTAAATCTCCATCGTCTGGGCGCTGTCGTTGTGAAGGGTATCTCCCTTGAACCCCGTGCTGGCAATCCACCGCCACGGATCGTTGAGACATCCTGCGGGATGCTTAATGCCATTGGCCTTGAAAATGTCGGTGTAGACCGTTTTATTACTGAAAAGATGGTCTCCCTGCAGGACGTAAAGGTTCCGGTACTGGTGAACATTCTCGGTGACAGTATTGATGAATACCGGGAAATCACTAAACGACTGGCTGGAGTTGCCGGCATCGCCGGAATTGAGGTAAACATCTCCTGTCCTAACGTAAAAAAAGGCGGCGTTGCCTTTGGTACAGTCCCGGAAATGGCCTCTGCCGTGACCAGGGCTGTAAGAGAAGAAAGCACTGTACCGGTTATTGTCAAACTCTCTCCCAATGTCAGCGATATTACGGTTATTGCAAAGGCGGTTGAGGAGGCAGGGGCTGATGCTGTATCACTTATCAATACCCTTATTGGCATGGCAATTGATCACAAAAGCAGACGGCCGAAAATCGCGAACGTCATAGGCGGCCTCTCAGGCCCTGCCATTAAACCTGTGGCCTTGCGTATGGTCTATCAGGTGTCACAGGTTGTTTCCATTCCGGTGATCGGTATTGGTGGTATTGAAACCTACGAAGATGTGCTGGAATTTATGCTGGCAGGCGCCACTGCAGTACAGATCGGAACCGCTAACTTTGTAAACCCCCGTGCCAGTGAAGAGGCAGTTGAAGGTCTGGCCTGTTACGTGAAAGAACAGAAGCTACGATCGATAAGAGATGTTATCGGTGCTTTGATTCTACCGTGAATGTTCCATGAAACCTGAAAACAGTCCTTCGCAGATGCAATTGTGGCAACGGGTACAGGCCTGGGCCAGACTCCTGTGTAAAAAAGAAACTCCCTGGAGAGCAAAGGCTATCATTGCCTTTGCCATTCTTTATCTCATCTCACCCTTTGATCTTATTCCCGACTGGATTATGGGTTTCGGATTGCTGGACGATCTCACCCTTGTTTCAATTCTTGTTGCATGGGCAATCAGGATTGCTGAAAAACATAATAAAACCTGAAAGAATATGAATCCTTCTCCCCGTATTTGTGTCTCCATTGGCCGTGAAAGCATCACTGATGCTGTGGCCGTTGCCGAGTCTGTGGCGTCACAGGCTGACGTGCTGGAAATTCGTCTCGATTCTTTGTCTGCACCTGCTCTTTCTCCCTTTATTGATGCAACAGCTACACCCCTTCTCTTTACCAATCGTCCGCAGTGGGAAGGAGGGCAGTTTACAGGAGAAGAAGAGCAGCGTCTGTCTATTCTTCTTGAGGCTGTTTCCAGAAACTGTGCATACGTTGATCTTGAGTTACTTGCTCCTCCCGTTTCTCAGCAGGAAATGCGCAGCGCCCTGCAACACTCCAGTACCCAACTCATTCTTTCCTGGCATAATTTTAAAAATACCCCCAGCCGTGAAGAACTTGTGGGGCGTATGGCACTTATGCAGGATAATGGCGCTGATATTGGGAAGATTATCACCACCGCTCACAGCCATGCCGATGTCTTGCGGGTATTAGAGTTACAGGAGGTCGCAGCCAGACTTGAGTTTCCCCTTATCGCCTTTTGCATGGGAAAACCTGGCGTGATCAGTCGGGTTGCAACCTGTGGGCTTGGCGGCTATATGACCTATTGCGCAGTGAGTGAAACAGAAGCCACTGCGCCCGGCCAGCTCTCCATAAAAGCATTACGTGAAATATATTCCCTTATGGGAGGTGGATATGACAATTAATGGCAAAACAAAATTATACGGAATTCTTGGCAATCCTGTGTGTCATTCTCTCAGCCCTCTTATGCATAATGCTGCCTTTACCGCAACGGAGGTTAACGCCGCCTATTTGCCATTTCCCTCACCTGATATTGAAACAGCTGTCACAGGGCTTCGTGCCCTTGGTGTACAAGGTGCCAGTGTTACCATTCCTCACAAAGAAAAGGTAATGCTATTGCTTGATGCAATTGATCCTGTGGCCCGGAAAATAGGGGCAGTGAATACGGTAGTTCGTACAGGAGAGACGCTGTCCGGTTTTAACACTGACTGGCAGGGGGCAACCAGAGCACTGGAAGAAAAAATAAGCCTCAGGGGGCGAGAAGTCGTGATTCTGGGTGCTGGAGGATCTGCCCGGGCGATAGGCTTTGGCATGCAGGAGCGAGGCGCTGATTTTGTCTTGGTAAGCCGTACGGAATCACGTGGCAGAGCACTGGCGGATGTCCTGTCCTGTCCGTGGCTTTCATTAACTGAAACTGAATCCCTGAGTGGTGATATCCTTATCAATGCCACATCTGTCGGTATGCAGCCTGATGTAGAAAACAGCCCTGTCCCAGCAGCCATACTGTCTCGATTCAAAGTGGTGATGGATATCGTGTATGCTCCTTTAAAAACACGTTTGCTGCAGGAAGCCGAAGATGCAGGATGCGAGATAATAAACGGACTGGATATGCTTCTGTATCAAGGAGTTGCCCAGTTTGAAATGTGGACAGGAAAGAGTGCCCCTGTGGATGTTATGCGTACTGCTCTTTTAAATGCTATCAATCCAAACAATTAAGTATTGTCGTTCAAGTTGTAAGTTTTTGCGAAGCCACTAAATAATATAAGGTAATTAGAAGTATGATAGAAATAAAACCAGTAACAACAGTAGATGCCACTG
>JAOZKN010000140.1 GCA_029935315.1 Desulfocapsa sp.
CTGCTCCGCCAATTCGTACCATTAAAGTGGGTACTGGTGATGATACCTTTACAGCAGGTGGCGAAACCTGCATGTATCGTCATGATAAGCGCTTTGAAAATCAGACCGGTATCGCAGTTCTTGTGACCACTGAGCAGAGTGATGCTGACGTGGAGGGCCGTATTGAACGTTTTAACAAACTCGAGTATGAGCGTGTTGGGGTAATCATGAAGGCGGACCTTATCGCTATTAAAGATGCCAAGAATGACGAGGCTTCTTTTACAGCACTTACCCAGAAGGTACTTGACGGTTCCGCGCGTGCCGCAATCATCCTTATGAGTGAATCGGCTGCAAATCTTGCTGCTGCTGCCAAAGTATGTGGAGCTCGTAATCCAATTCTTTATGGCGCAACACTTGATAACGCAGATGAGATGGCAAAACTTGGCGAAGAGTGTAAAACAGCCATTGGTGTTGCCGGAAGCAACCTTGATAACTGTGTAGAAGTCGCTGAAAAGCTTCTTGCTGCAGGGCTCAAGGAGTTGGTCATCGATACGGGTGCCAGAACCCTTCGTGCCGCATTTGAAGATAACGTTGTTGCTCGCCGATCTGCTGTTACAGCTAAATTCAAACCACTTGGTTTTCCAACCATCACCTTCCCCTGCGAGATCTCTGATGATCCCATGATGGAAGCAATGGTTGCTTCAGTGCTGATCGCTAAATACGCTGGAATCATCGTTCTTTCAGATCTCCAGGGCGATTTGATCTTCCCGCTCTTCCTCGAGAGAATGAACATCTTCACAGATCCACAGCGTCCAATGGTGGTTACTGAAGATATTTATCCACTCACCGGACCAGATGAAAATTCACCTGTGGTAATTACCTGTAACTTCTCCCTCACCTATTTTATTGTTTCCGGGGAAATTGAAGGTTCGAAGGTTCCTACATGGTTAATGATTAAAGATACAGAGGGACTTTCTGTTCTTACTGCATGGGCTGCAGGTAAATTTGGTGCTGACCTTATTGCCCAGTTTATCAATAAAAACGGAATTCTTGAGAAGGTTAAACATCGTGACCTGATTATTCCTGGTTACCTTGCCTCCATGAAAGGCGAGCTTGAAGAAGAACTTCCAGATTGGAATATTATCATTGGACCTCGAGAGGCCGGTCACTTACCAGCATTTCTTAAAGAATGGAAACCCTCTAACTAAGCCTTTAGTATGACTACAGTTACACTGAATATAAATGGCAATGAGATTGTTGCGGAAAAGGGTCTTAGCATCCTTGACGTTGCGAAACGATCTGATATAACCATCCCGACCCTCTGCTATATCGCAGATAAACCCTCTGAGAATCCATGTGGATTATGTGTAGTTGAGGTGGAGGGGCAGGATGAGTTAATGCGTGCCTGTGTGTCACTTGCAAAAGATGGCATGGTGATTCACACAGAATCTGACGCAGTTCTTGAACGCAGAAAGGAACGCCTCGCAATCATTTCCGAGACCCATTTCGGAGATTGTAAGGCGCCTTGTAATCTTACCTGTCCTGGTCAGATAAACGTTCAGGGATACATTGCCCACGTAGCTAAAGGTGAATATGAAGAAGCTTTACGGGTTGTAATGGATCGTAATCCCATACCATTCTCCGTTGGCCGTGTCTGTCCTCGTTTCTGTGAAACCAGATGTAGACGAATTCTCATAGATGAACCTGTTTCCATAAACCATTTGAAACGATTTGTTGCCGATTGGTGTATGGAACATGAGATAGATCTTAAGATTCCAAAAGACAGACCCACAGGTAAACGTATCGCTGTTATTGGTGGTGGCCCTGCAGGGCTCACTGCTGCCTGGTTTTTAACCAAAAAAGGTCATAGTGTTACCATTTTTGAAGCTGCGCCTAAACTTGGTGGAGCACTTCGTTATGGGTTTCCAGATTATAAAATTCCTAAAGATATAGTTGATTATGAGGTTAATGCCGTTCTCCGTATGGGCATTAACGTTCAGCAGTCGCAAAAATGGGGCACTGATTTTACCCTGCAGGACCTCAAAGATTCAGGTTTTGATGCCACCTTTATTGCCATTGGCGCAACGGTGGATGTTCCTTTTGATGTGCCTTGTACTGATAAAGATAATGTATTTACAGCTGTAGATTTCTTACGCCAGATTAATGAAGGACGAAAACTCGATCTTGGCAAAAGAGCTGCAGTCATTGGCGGAAACAACGTAGCCATGGAAGTGGCTCGTTCGCTCTTGCGACAAGGTGTTGAACAGGTAACTGTTGTTTACCCTCGCGCCCGCCTTGAAATGCCTGCTAACCAGCGAAATGTAAAAGAAGCCGAAAACGAAGGCGTACAATTTCTGCTTATGGCCTCTCCCAGTGGACTTTGTGCAGTACCTGATACCAATAATCGTTTAAAGCTTGATCTCATTCGAATGAAACTCGGCGAGCCTGATAAGAAAGGTAAGCGTGATATTCTACCAATCCCTGATTCTACCAATAGTCTTGGAGTTGATACGGTTATTTCATCCCTTGGCCAAAAGGCTGTTGCTGGCATAATGGGCGGTGGCGAACTAGAAGCTGAATTGAAGATCAAAGCCAATGGTATGATTGAGGCAAACGTTAGAAACTCATCAACCAATATAGACGGAGTTTTTGCCGGAGGTGATGCCTCTGCCGGATCAAAATCGGTCATTCAGGCTGTAGTTTCAGCAAGACGTGCCGCAAATAACATCAATGCCTATGTGATGGGTTGTGAAAAAGACCCGGCAGATGACCGTTTTAACTTTTCCAGAGGCAAAGGCTTTGATGATGTTTCTCTTGCCAACTTTGATGGTATTGGCATCAATCTACGTGAAAAAATGCCTGCCAGACCACCTGAGGTATCAACTCAGGATTACGATGAGGTCAAACTTGGTTTTACTGAGAAAATGGCAAAACGTGAAGCAGACCGCTGCCTTAAATGCGGATGTACTGCTTTTGAACGTTGTGATCTGAAACGACTTGATATTGATCATAAAATTAATCTCAATAAAACAGGCATGGGCAAAGAGCCTGTTTATCCTGTAGATGAAAACCATCGTGCCATTACAGTTGACCCCAATAAGTGTATTTTTTGTGGACGTTGTGAGCGCTCCTGTGAGTATGACGCGTTAGAGGTACGAGCAGAATCTTTAGATGATAAAGGCAGACCCGTTGGACTGGTCATAGATTTTAAAGAAAATTGTGTTTCCTGTGGTAAATGCGTTGATAACTGCTCCACCGGAGCGCTGAATAAAAAGAGTCGTATTGTTCCTATTCAATCTGAAGAAATTCGTGAGGTAAAAACCACTTGTCCCTATTGTGGAACCGGTTGCCAGATGATTTTGAAAATCAAAGGACAGACCTTAATGGAAGTTACCGCAGATCCCTCGGTTGCACCTAACTATGGTGATCTCTGCGTTAAGGGACGTTTTGGACACAACTTTATTCAACATCCTGATCGTTTGACAACTCCTCTTATCAGGCGTCAGAAGGGTATGCCTCTGGAGCCAGTTAAATGGGACGAAGCTCTGGATTTTATGGGGCAGGCCTTCTCAAAAATTCTTGGTGAAAAAGGTCCCGATGCATTGGCAGGACTCTCATCGGCAAGATGTACTACTGAAGAAAATTATGCTTTCCAGAAGTTTTTTCGGGCAGGGATAGGAACCAATAACATTGACCACTGTGCCAGATACTGACACAGCCCAACGGTGACCGGTCTGGTCACAGTACTTGGTTCAGGCGCAATGACTAACACCATTAATGGCATTCTCAAGAGTGACGTTATGCTGGTGATTGGTTCAAACACCACCGAGACCCATCCTATAATTGGTCTTAGGATGCTTGAAGCTGTTAAAAAGGGATCTAAGCTGATAGTTGCAGATCCTCGTAAGATTAAACTCTGCGATTCGGCCTCTCAATGGATGCAGCAACGTCCAGGGACTGATGGTGCACTGATTAATGCCCTTTGCAATGTTATTATTGCCGAAGATCTTGAAGATAAAGATTATATCGCTGAACGCACAGAAAATCTGGACGCATTCAAAGAGGCAATTAAAGATTGTACTCCAGAGTGGGCTGCCGAAATCACTGGTGTTTCTGCAGATACCATTAAAGATGTTGCCAGAACATTTGCTGCCGGTGAACGTGCAGGTATTTACTATACCATGGGTATTACCCAGCACACATCCGGGACGGATAATGTCTGTGCCCTTGCCAATCTTGCCATGATTACCGGTAATCTTGGTAAAGAAGGTGCAGGTCTCAATCCATTACGTGGTCAGAATAACGTGCAGGGCGCAAGTGATATGGGATGTAATCCAAGTTTCTTCCCTGGATATCAGAAAACAGCAGATAAAGCTGCTTGTGATAAGTTTGCTGAGATATGGGGAACACCCGTTTCTGACAAACCTGGTCTTATGGCTACTGAAATGCCCAATGCTATCACCGAAGGTAAACTTGCCGGATTGTGGATCATGGGTGAGAATCCTGTTATCAGTGATCCTAACAGTGACCATGCAAAACATGCCTTTGAGCAACTCGAATGCTTAGTGGTACAGGATATTTTCCTTACCGAAACAGCAGAGATTGCTGATGTAGTTTTGCCTGCCGCTGTCTTTGCCGAAAAGAACGGAACATTCGCGAACACAGAACGTAAAGTTCAGCGTGTTCGTTGTGCTCTGATCCCTCCAGGAGACGCCAGAGACGATCTATCCATCATTAATATGGTGAGTAATCGTATTCTCGGAAATGGCAATCATGGCTATTCAAATTATTCTGATCCTGTGTATCATACCGTTGCACCCCTTGCCTCCGAAGTCTTTGATGAAATGTGTACGTGCTGGATTGCCATGGCTGGAATGAGCTATGAACGTCTTGAAGATGGCGGGCTTGTCTGGCCATGTCCCGATAAAGATCATCCGGGAACTCCTGTTCTTCATATTGGTGGATTTCCCAGGGGGAAAGGATACTTGTCTGCTATTACCTGGTCAGGTCCTGCAGAACTTCCTGATGCTGAATATCCATTGGTATTAACCACAGGCAGGGTGCTGTATCAGTATCATACCGGTACCATGACTCGTCGTTCTGAAGTACTTGAAGGATCGGCACCATCCGCTTATGTGGAAATGAATCCCGAGGACGCAGCCGACTTGAATGTCAGCGATAAAGAGATGGTTCGTGCAAGTTCTCGCAGAGGCAGGATTAAACTTGCTGTACGGATTACCGATAGAGTTAAGAAAGGACTGGTGTTTATACCCTTCCACTATAAAGAAGCTTCAGTCAATCTGTTAACGAATGATGCCCTTGATCCGCAATGTAAAATTCCGGAAGCCAAGGTTTGTGCCATTAAGGTTGAGAAGCTGGAAGTAGCATTAGCTGTATAGAATAATGTATCAATTTTTATTTAAATTTCAAATTAGCCCGGAGAGTTAAGTAATGGGAAAAGCAAATATGCACAGGGAAGGCGCTGTGATGATACTTGGTGGCGGTATTGCCGGTATTCAGGCCGCCCTGGATATGACCGATCTAGGGTATTATGTCTATCTGGTTGAAAAATCACCAGCTGTTGGCGGCGTTATGGCCCAGCTTGACAAGACCTTTCCAACCAATGATTGTTCTCTCTGAATCCTGGCGCCAAAGCTGGTAGAGGCCGGTCGGTCTCCAAATATTGAGATGGTTACCAATGCGGATTTTCTCGCACTGGAAGGAAAACCTGGTAATTTCACAGCAAAGCTGAATATTCGGCCACGCTATATTGATGCTGATGCCTGTACAGCCTGTGGTCTCTGTACCCAGTACTGTCCCAAGCACCATTCTGATCCGTACAATGAGGGTCTGGCCATAACCAGACCAATCCATATCGACTATGCTCAGGCGGTTCCTGCTACATACTATATCGATCCTTCGTCCTGTATGTATCTTCAGCACGATACCTGTCAGATTTGTGTTCCTGTCTGCCAGAGTCATGCTATTAATTTTAGCCAGAAACCTGAAGCTCGCGATCTGAAGGTCGGCGCTGTAATTCTTTCTCCCGGTTTTGGCAAGATTGCCACAGAAACCCTGGAGAAATTTAGCTACGGACAACATCCCGATGTAGTCACTGCTTATGAATATGAGCGAATGACCACCGCATCAGGGCCTTTTATGGGTGAGATCAAATGTTTCTCCGATGGTCGTCATCCAAAGTCCATGGCATTTATCCAGTGTGTTGGTTCCCGTGATCTAGGTTGTGACAACGGATACTGCTCTTCTGTCTGCTGCATGTATGCGATCAAAGAAGCTTTGGTAACGAAAGAGCATGATCCTGAAGTGGATATCACCATCTACTATATGGATATCCGTACTCAGGG
>JAOZKN010000225.1 GCA_029935315.1 Desulfocapsa sp.
TTGTTTAAGGGCATCGCAGAAAAAGGCTGTCATGAGCGAAGAAAATCAAATTCATGACTACAGCCCTTTTCATTTGCTGCTTTTTTTTTGTATAACGCATCCGTAAGGTAACCAGCGGCAAGGCCAATACAGAGAAGAAGGACAAAAATCAGCGGTGCCTTTTCCGGAATCATAGAGAGCATGAGAAATGTTTCGTCACCACTGGTCGCAATCATGGCTGCTACCGGGGCCCCAGGGTGATTTCCAGGTGGGTATCAGACACCAAGGCATAGCCCCCAAAAAAGAAGCAAGAAGATACTGTTTCCAAGGGCTACCTCGCAGCCCCTTTTGCCAGATTCCTCCGGAAAGGACATTGAGGTATTCAATCAACACCATCATCATGAAGACGAAGCCGGTAATCATGATGGCGTGTGTTATGGAATGTTGGACAAAACTCCCCATGGCAGCAACACCAGAGTATTTATTTAATCGGTCACTCGTTCATCTCTTGGAAACATCATGCAACAAGGCACAAGTACATATAAACCTACCAGTACCTTTCAGTTATAACATGGCAATCAATTCCTTCCCCCTCTTCCTTGCCCAGGTCCCATGCCACCGCCTCTGCCCATCCCCATTCCCGGACGGCATATTGGTTCACCTCCGGCATCCGTACTTTTCTTGACTTGGCCCCGCTTGAATTTATTCACGGCTTCCTGTACCGTGTCGTCCATTGAAGCGCCTTCATAAACTGTAATACCGGCATTCTCTAAGGCTGCATAGGCATTAGCGCCAACCTGTCCGGTCAAAAGTGCCTCGACCCCTTTATTGACAATGAGTTGAGCAGCTACAATACCAGCGCCTGGAGTAACAGCTGCAGCACTGTTATCCAAAACTTCCATCTCCAGCGTATCCGTATCAATAAGAAGAAGATAACGGGCTCTACCGAATATGGCATCGACCTTTGCTGTCATATCCTTTCCGGTTGCACTCACACATAGTTTCATGGCCATCCTCCTGAACTTCAACTAAATTCATTTCTGTTGGCATGGATCCGAAGGCCCAAGCCTTTTTAAACTATCTTAAATATATTATAGGAACAGTAAATTACAAAGTCAATTTTTTGCATATGCTTAAATGCAATGTGGCTTTTGTACTGCAGCCATTACCGATTACAGAATGGCGTATTGAGTATCTGAGGTGTGGTTCCATTTTTTCCATTCCTCCCCATCACCTTGTTTTACTCCATAAATAGGTAGGTGCTCGTGAGAAGTTCCAGAACGAAGGAAAAGAGAAATCATTTTAATATTTTCTGTTTAGCGTTACCATGTTGAAGATCAAGACACCCGAAGATCTTTATTGCTGCTACTTCCTAATATTTAAACATTAAGATCAGAGGTGATTGTGACGTGTATATAGTTTAATCATAGTTGTAATAGTTGAAAATTTAGAGAGGATCAGGGGAGGAGAGTATTGTGGAGAAATTGGACGGCAGAATATTATTGGTTGATGATGAAGAACAGTTTCTAAAACTGCTTTTCCAAACGTCTTGAAGTTCGTGGGCTGAAAGTAACTTATGTTACAAGTGGTCAAGAAGCTCTCGCCCGGGTTGAAGGACAGAATTTCGATGTTATTGTCCTGGATTTAGCCATGCCTGGCATTGATGGTATTGAAACCCTCAAACAGCTCAAAGAAAAAGACCCTAACTTAGAAATCATTATGCTGACCGGGCATGCCACTGTACATAATGGCATAGAGGCAATGAAGCTTGGCGCTGACGACTTTCTGGAAAAGCCTGTTGATCTCGGAGTATTGCTGGAAAAAATCAGTGAGG
>JAOZKN010000141.1 GCA_029935315.1 Desulfocapsa sp.
AGTATCGGCAGACTGATTGTGGCAAGCATTCCCCCTTCCTGCCTCTGTTTGAGTGAAAAATTACCATCATGTTCAGCGACAATTTTTTCAACCATGGTCAGTCCCATTCCGCTGCCATAGGTTTTTGTCGTGTAAAATGGGTCGGCAGCGCGTTCAATATTGCCGGGTGATATTCCAGCACCCGAATCCTCGATACTGATAATGATCTTATTTTCCCGTTCAACACAGGTTACCGTTAATGTTCCTCCGGAAATCATAGCTTCCACGCTATTTCTCAGAAGGTGGACAAGCATTTGCTGGATATGCCTGGTGTCAATTAAAAGTTCGGGATCAGTGGCTTGCAGATTGAGTTGATAGCTAATAGACTGCTTTTTCATGGTACCATAAAACAGCATGATGGACTTGCGGAGAAGTGGATAGAGGGGATGGCGGGCTTTCTCGGGAGTTTCCTCTCCCGCAAAGTTAAATAAATCGTCAAGGGTTGATTCTATACGAGCCGATTCCATGATCATCATCTCAAGTAATTTTGACCTTTTTTCGTCTGTGGTTTTTTTTGCCAGCAGGCGGGCAATACCACCAATGGATGTGATGGGGTTGCGGATGGAATGGACGAGCTGGGCAGACATATGGCCAATGGTGGAATAGCGTTCGGCGTCAACAAGGAGATCTTTGTTTTTTTCAAGTTCACTACTCACTGCTTCGAGCTCAGTAATTTTGTTGAGCATTCCCTGGTACAGGTGACTATGCTCTATGGCCAGACTTGCCTGGTTTGCAAAAATTTCAAGGGAATTGATGTCATCAGTAGTAATAGGTCTGGAAGTGATAAAATTGTCTGCGATGATAACGCCAAGGGATTTTTTTGGTGAGAAAAGGGGCGTTATGATGAAATTTTTCTCCTGAAGTGACTCCAGAAGTTCATGGCTGACACTTTGTTCCAGTGATCTTCCATCTATCACATTGATGGATTTTCGGCTATTACACGCCTGGACAAGGATATGTTCACGATTATCTGCCGAAACATTGAGATTTTGTACAATCTTGTCCAGTTCAGAGTCTACTTCCTTGCCTGAAGTTTTGACATTCTGTAAAATATCAGTAAGATGTATTTCTTTTTCTTCGATCTCACTCCAGACTCGTTCTGCATCAGCTCTGCAGGGAGGGCCCACTGCCATTTTCCCCTGAAGGGTTGTATGTGTATCGTTGAAAAGCAGGAGGAAGGCCCGGTTGAATTGCAGGCCCTCTTCTGCGGTGATACCGGCCAGGATTGATCTGAGAACACTGTTTAGCTCAATGGAATTGAGGTAAGCATTGTTCATTTTCAGATTGAGCTGGTGGAGGAAACGGGTACGGTAGTTGGTGAGTTCCAATTGTTTCTGGTAGTTGCGGTTATCGAGGATGAGGCGACGTTTTTGCAGTGTCTTTCGTACTGCAAGGCTGAATTCGTGGAGGCCCACAGGTTTTGCAAGATAGTCGTCTGCTCCCTCTCGCAGGCAGCTCATGGCTACTTTAAGGTCAATTGTACCCGTGAGCATGATCACTCCAAGGTCAGGGTGACTGACAACGATATCTGAAAGGATTTCGACACCATCTTTGTCTGGGAGGCCGATATCAAGCAGAGCAAGGGCGATGTTTTCCCGTTCTAGAATTTGATAGAATTCAGCACCATTGCTGGCAGTAAAAACGGTAAATCCTTCATTCAGCAAGAGGCTTTCAAAGATAAGGGTGATTTCCCTGGAGTCATCAACTATTACAATGGATTCGCCGGGGTCAAGGTAGTCGCTGGAGGGCCGGGTAATGCTGCGTTCAGGTGATGATGGAAGGTCAATCATATGGGTTCCTGTTGCTGCGGCTCCGGGCAGGTGTTGGCAAATCAAGAGAATAACATTCCGCCATCGCTGGTAACCGCTAAGTCAGCATAAGTATCTTCTGCGAATATTCTCTTTGAAAAGTACAGATAAATATTCGCTAACGTACTAAATAGATTGTACAAGGCTGATCGAAAAAGAAAAGGAAAAAAGTGGAAAAAATTTTTGGAAAAAATGGAAAACTCTCTGCGGGCTTAAAGGGGTTTGAACCACGGGAAGGACAGCAGCAAATGGCCGAGGCCGTGATGGAGACACTTGCTTCTGCTGCTGACTCAGAGGACGGTCGGGCTGCTGTGCTTCTTGTTGAAGCAGAGACCGGAATCGGGAAAACCCTTGCCTATCTGGTTCCGGCACTTCTCTCGGGGCAGCGGGTGGTGATCTCAACTGCCACCATAACCCTGCAGGATCAGATTTTGAAAAAAGAAATCCCTCTGCTCAGTAAAATACTGGATATGGAGATTCCTGCATTGTGCATGAAGGGCAGGCAAAATTACCTCTGTCATTATCGCTGGTTCCAACATCGTTCCAGCCCCCAGACTTCTTTTACTTCTCATCATGACGAAGAAAAAATTGAAAGCTGGCTGGCAAGGACTGAAACTGGGGATAGGGCAGAGCTTTCCTGGTTGCCCGATAGAACACCACTCTGGCCAAAAATTTCTGCCCAATCCAACCAGTGTCTGGGAGGAGATTGTCCTGAATTCTCACTCTGCTTTGTCAATCGCCTGAGGAAACGCGCAGGATCAGCCCGCCTGCTTATTGTAAATCATCACCTCTTCTTTTCTGATCTTGCGCTGCGACAGGCAGGTTTTGGCGAGATTCTTCCTCGTTATCAATCTGTTATCTTTGATGAAGCACATCATCTTGAAAATGTGGCTACCAATTTTTTTGGCAAACATTTCAGTCATTTTCAGTTCCTTGATCTGTTGGCAGATCTTGAAAGACAGGGGGCAATCGACCTGTCACCGACGGCGTGTGATCGTATCACTTCCTACGGGCGAGGTCTTAAACAGAGGCTTGAAAACTTTTCTGCAATTTTTCCAGCTAAAAAAGGTCGTTTTCCGTTACTTCCATTACTGGAAAAAACAGACACCTGGCGAGAGAACATTGAAAATATTACAGAAGGGTTTGCACAGCTGGCAAAGCGTTGTGCCGATCTCTCCGTTCATGGAGAAATCTGGAATATGTTTGCTGAACGTGCAGGCTCTCTACAGGAGAACCTGCAGCACATTGCAGGAGTGGAGCAGAAAGGTGCGGACTACTTCATACGCTGGTATGAAAGGCGTGAGCGTACGGTCAGCTTGTCAGCAACTCCGGTAAAAATAGCAGATGAACTTGAAAGTTGTCTCTATTCTTCCGTTGATTCTATTGTATTGACATCTGCCACACTTACCACAGGTGGTGATTTTAAATATGTACGTGAACGACTGGGCCTTGATGAGACTGCCAAAACCCTTTGCCTGCATTCCCCCTTTGACTATCAGGGGAGAACTCTGTTATATGTACCGGAACAGGGATTTCCAGAGGCGAATGCAAAAGATTATGCGGATATTTTGTGTGATCGCATTTATCAGCTTTTGCAAATAAGCAGGGGCAGGGCGCTGGTGCTTTTTACCAGTTTCAGAGCCATGGATATTGTGGCCGAATACCTGGAAAATAAACTGGATTATCCGGTCCTGGTACAGGGGACAGCGTCAAGGGCCGCTCTGCTTGATGAATTTCGGGATAAGACTGATTCTGTACTCCTTGCAGTTGCAAGTTTCTGGGAAGGAGTTGATATTTCCGGTGAGTCCTTGAGTTGTGTGGTGATAGACAAACTGCCCTTTGAGGTTCCAAGCGATCCGGTGATCCAGGCACGAATGAAGGCCATAGAAGCAGATGGTGGAAAACCTTTCTTTCAGTTTCAGGTACCACGAGCAATATTGAGTCTCAGGCAGGGGGTTGGACGTCTTATGCGTTCAAGCAATGATCGGGGGGTGATCGCTATCCTCGATATCCGATTATATTCTAAAGGTTATGGCCGCATTTTTCGCGGGAGTCTGCCGCCTTCTCCAGTGGTACGCAGTTTAGAGGATGTTGAGCTTTTTTTTAGTGATAAATAGATCAGCTGTCTCATAAATAAGGTATAGGTATGAACAGTACTAAAGAACAATTAATGACAGCCATTGCCCCTGAAGTGGAAAAGATCGAACTGGCCATGCGTAGTGATCTAGCAGCGGCCAGTAGTGATTGCGATCCACTTCTTGCCGAAGTCTTGAATTATGGGATATTTAATGGCGGCAAGCGATTACGTCCACTCCTTGTTTTACTGGCTGCAAGACTTGCTGCTACATCTGATACTGCTGATGAAAAGAGTCAAAGGGAGCTGCTGTTACTGGCCATCGCTTTTGAGTACCTCCATGGAGCCACCCTCTATCACGATGACGTGATAGACCAGGCTGCAACACGCAGGGGAAAGGCATCCGTTGTGCAGGAATTTGGTGAGATTGCAGCTATCCTTGGTGGTGATTTCCTCCATTCACGTTCCATGTTTCTTATAGGCTCTATTGGTGGCAGCATGGCCCTTGAAATTTTTTGTCATGCCACCAATGCCATGGTTGATGGTGAATTTTTACAGCTTCGGAATGCAAGAAATTACAATTTGAACGAAGCGGATTATTTTTCTGCAGTGCAGGGGAAGACGGCACTGCTTATTGCGGCCACCTGTGAAATTGGCGCTCTGGTTGGAGGTGCTACGGCAGCTGAGCAAAAATGCCTTGCCGGGTATGGCCTTGGACTTGGTACTGCCTTTCAGATTGTTGATGATTTACTGGATTACCAGGGAGATGAAGCGAGTACTGGAAAGGCAGTGGGAAATGATTTTCAGGAAGGGAAGATGACACTTCCTGTCATTCTTGCCTTGAATAAGGCAGGGTCTGTTGACAGGGAACGGTTGCTTTTTTTGCTGAAAGATGAGGACTTGCGCAAAACTGGATTTGCTGAAGCCTCTGCCTTAATTGAAAAATATGATGGTTTTGCGGCTAGCAGGAAAATGGCTGAGTCCATTGTCGCCGAAGCGGTCTCGGGGCTGAAAATATTTGCAGGTGAAAAAGCTGTGCAAACAGTCTCTGTCCTGCGGGTCTTGGCAGAGTATGTATTGCTACGTAACAAATAAAATTTGACGGGTTTGTTGAAATTTAAAACTATGAGCAAAAAAATAACAAAAAAAAGAAAAACTCCCGTCCGTCGTCGGAAGAAAGCGAAAAAGAAATCAGGCTTTGGCGTACGACTGTTTTCTTACGTGCTTCTTTTTGGACTCCTCCTTTTTTCCATGGGTGCTGCGGGCTATGTGATTTTTTTCAAAACCACCATTGCTCATGGGGCAGTACTGGCGGAAGAGGAACAGGATATTATTTTTGAAGAACCCTATTCTGCCACCCCGGAACTCCCCGAGGACATCTTAGCTGTACCCGATTCCAGTCTGCCCATGGTGGCAATCATTATTGATGATATGGGTTACCATAAAAGATTGGGGAATGAATTACTGGCTCTGCCCTTAAACCTGACGTTTTCCTTCCTGGCAGCAGCTCCCTATACCCAAGAGCTTGAAGAAAAGGCATTCCAAACCGGAAGAGTTGTCTTTTTACATTTGCCCATGGAGCCTAAAAGCAAGGAATGGGATGCTGGGCCCGGAGCGCTTCTTGCCGGGCAGAGCAAAGCAGAACAGGCAGCCCTGTTTCAAAAAAATTTCAAGGCAGTCCCCCATGCCGTTGGGGTGAATAATCATATGGGTTCGCTCTACACAGAAAACCGGGAGGCCATGGATAGCTTGATGGTGTTGCTTGCTGAACAGGAACTCTTTTTTGTGGACAGTTTTACCACCTCAGCTAGCACGGCGGTGCTTGCTGCCCGGGATGCTGGGATTCCCACGGCCAGACGTGATATATTCCTCGATAATGTGCATTCCCAGGATAAAGTTTGTGCACAGTTAAAGAAGCTGGTCGAGCGGGCCGAAAAGAAGGGTTTTGCCATAGGGATTGGACATCCCAATGATGCAACACTTGCAGCTCTTACCAACTGTGGTGAGAGCCTGTTGAAACAGGTACGACTGGTGAGTGCTCAGGAATTGCTTATGAAGTTGTCTCGTGACTGACAACTTTGATTTGTTATTTCTGGTAGCTGCGTTACGTTTTAATATCTTCTCTGGACAGTTCTTTTATCTCAGTGAAGGTCCGGTATAGAAGGGGAAAGGAAGGAAAAGACATCCACGCACTTGCTCAAAGTGGTTTTGAGCGAGTGCGTGGAGAACTGCAGTACAACTTGTGGGGCTTATCAGTGCTTGAAGGACCGTTGTCCGGTGAACATCATGGCAACTTTTGGGTCAGCCTCATTACAGGCAGTGATAACATCAGAATCACGCATGGATCC
>JAOZKN010000048.1 GCA_029935315.1 Desulfocapsa sp.
TCCTTATGTAGTGGATTTTGCTGTGGTTTTGTCCGCGAAGCGGTTTAGTTCAACAGTTTTAATAAGTGGAAAGTGTCCACAATATCCCCTAATATCTGAGGGAGTATTCCACGCAATCCCGTATCATGTAATGGAAAATGGAAAAAACAAGGAGCCTGTTTCCACTTATTGCAATTCGCTTCGCGTTTTCCATATAATGTGATATTATCATATGTATAATGGAAAGCAATAACAAATTCGTACCAAATCAGGATCTTAAGTTACTCGACCAGGTTCGGGAAACACTTCGATACTATCATTACGCCCGCTCCACCGAAAAGACCTACTGTCAGTGGATTTTACGGTTTATTGTTTTTTACGATAAAAAACAGCACCCTAAAGAGATGGGAGCGCGAGAAGTTGAACGCTTTCTGTCACACTTGGCGACCAATAAACGTGTGGCTGTTTCCACCCAAAAACAGGCCCTGAATGCCCTGGTGTTTCTCTATCGTGATGTCTTGCGTACTCCTTTGGGCAAAAACTCTCTTGCTCCTATCCGCGCAAAGCGAAAGGTGCACCCACCCACAGTCTTGACCGCTGATGAAGTTGAACATATGTTTTCCCAAATGAAGGCTACTCATCTGCTGATGGCTCAGGCTATTTATGGTTCAGGAATGCGTCTAATGGAATGTATCCGCCTTCGCATCAAAGATGTTGATTTTGGACAAGGAAAAATATTTGTCAGAGGTGGAAAAGGCGGCAAGGACCGCACAACCTATCTGCCCCGATTGATACAAAATGATCTTCATCACCATATCGAGAGAGTAAAAGCTTTACATCGCAGGGATCTGCATGCTGGTTTTGGTGAGGTGTATATGCCTGGTGCCCTCGGCAGAAAATATAGTAAAGCTGCCTGGGAAGCGCCGTGGCAATATGTGTTTCCGGGAAAGAATCGCTCCATTGATCCTCGCAGCGGTAGGGAGGGGCGTCATCACGTATTGGCTTCCGGCTTACAAAAGGCAGTCAAAACAGCTGTACGAAAGGCGAAGATTGATAAGCATGCAACTGTGCACACTCTTCGACATTCTTTTGCAACCCATATGCTGGAAGATGGGGTCAATATCCGAGTATTGCAGGAACTTCTGGGGCATGCAGATGTGAAAACGACCGAGATTTATACCCATGTAATGCGCAAGGATATTGACATGATCCAAAATCCGTTGGATCGTCTTTATGATAGAACGTGAGGTGAGGAATGCTTACTCTTTGGCGGCCTTGCTTTTTTTGCCAAAGAGGGCGGTGAGAAATATACCCGCTTCGTAGAGCAAAAAGAGAGGAACTGCCAGCAGGCCCGTTGCCATAAAATCTCCTGCAGTGAGCAGAAAGGCCATAAGCACGATTGCGCCATAAAAATACATTCGTTTGCTGCGGAAATATTGTGCCTGGACGAAACCGGCCTTGCCGGCCATTACCATAAGGAAGGGAATTTCAAAAGAGAGACCAAAGGCGAGAACCGTACGCGCTACAAAGGTGAGATATTTTCCAAATTTTGGCAGAGGCTCCAGGTGGTCGCCGGCATAACTCATAAAGTAGAGAAGCATTCGCGGCAGTACGCCAAAGAGGGCGAATATTGCTCCAGTGCCAAAGAGAAGGCTTGCCCAGAATACCACAGTTACCGCAAATCTCTTTTCTTCCTTTTTGAGTCCCGGGGCAATAAACATCCATATCTGATAGAGGATGTAAGGGAAACTGGCGATAACTCCCACGAGTAATGAAAGCTTCAGGTAGGAGAGAAATGCCTCGGGCAGGTTGGTGTAGACAAGGTGGTCAAGATAGGGACTGGCCTTGAAAAGTGGAACCATAAATAACTGGGCGATGGTTTCGGAGAAACCGTAAGCTATGCCCGAGCATATGGCGATGGCAAGAAAAACCCGGATAAGGCGCTGGCGCAACTCCTGGTGGTGGGGTCTGAATTGCTCAAAACTTCTGGTAATTGCGGACACTAGTTTTTTTGCTCCGCCTGTTCATTCATGTCAGCTTCTTTCGTTTCTTCTGTTGCTTCCACAGTCTCAGTGTCGGTAAGCCCCGGCTTTATATCGATAACGTCATTGGATTTTTCATCTTTTGGTGTGGTGTCTTTCCATTCGGTTCCCACCTCCATCATCACATCATCTTTAAGGGCTTTGGCAGCTTCTTCGAGTTCCGGCTTGATATCATCCAGTGGGTTGCCATGTTCGTTCAGGCTTTCTTTTAACTGGTTGGCGGTTTTTTTCAAATCCATAACACCCTTGGCAACAGAGCGTGCAAGGTCTGGTAATTTGTCAGGGCCCACAACGATTAGAGCAAGGGCCAGTATAAGAATAAATTCAGGTAAGCCAATACCAAACATGCTAGTAACCTCAGTTTTTACGGGCAGAACACACACCTATTGGGTGTTCAGACCTGAGACTGGCAAATGTAAGGTATTTGTTGGTGAGTGTAAAGTTTTTTCATCCTGTTTACCGTTCAGTGCGGCTTCCACAATATAAGGATGCTTGTGATTGACTTTCGTGTCTGATATGACTATATTGCTGCGGTTCTTGTTGTCAAAGAGAGAGGTGCGCCCCGACTCTGCCTGTGCAGGCGGGATGTGTTCATAATGTGGAGTGGAACAGGAGATAGTAAATGTCCAGTGTGGTGGTAGTTGGAACTCAGTGGGGAGACGAAGGAAAGGGGAAAATTGTAGACCTTCTTACCCGCTATGCAGACTGTGTTGTTCGTTTTCAGGGTGGCAATAATGCAGGACATACTCTTGTTGTGGACGGCAAAAAATTTGTTTTTCATATCATCCCTTCCGGTATCCTGTATGAAGAGAAAAGATGTATGATAGGCAATGGTGTTATTATTGATCCCGGTGTCTTGCTTGGCGAAATCAATGAGTTAAAGGAGAAGGGGCTTCCCGTTACTCCAGAACGTTTGTTGATCAGTGAGAACGCGCATCTTATTATGCCATATCATCAGAGCATGGATCATGCCAAAGAGGAATCTCTCGCGGTTGGTAAGAAAATTGGTACCACCGGTCGTGGAATCGGCCCCTGCTATATGGACAAGGTTGGTCGCGTAGGAATTAAAGCCGGTGATCTGCTTGATGACACACTCTTTCGTGAAAAGCTGCAAGCCAATATTGAAGAGAAAAACTTCATGCTTACTACGAAGTATGACAGTGCGCCTGTCTCCTTCGATACGGTTTATGCTGAATTTCAGAAGTTTGCAGAAAAGCTTATTCCATTTATTGGAAATGTGTCCGTGGAACTTGATGTGGCCAGGAAGGCTGGAAAACATATTTTGTTTGAAGGCGCCCAGGGTACTCAGCTTGATATCGATCACGGCACCTATCCATTTGTTACCTCGTCAAATACCATTGCAGGCAATGCCTGTAACGGATCCGGATTTGGTCCGGCCCACATTGATTCAGTGATTGGAATCTTAAAAGCCTACACCACTCGTGTGGGTGAAGGTCCTTTCCCTACTGAACTTTTTGATGCAACGGGTGAAGAGTTGCAACAGAAAGGTGGTGAAATCGGCGCAACCACAGGCAGAACCCGCAGATGCGGTTGGCTTGATGGCGTGGTTGCAGCGGATGCTGCTCGTTTAAATGGCCTCACAGGGCTTGCTATCACTAAGCTTGATGTGTTAAGTGGCCAGCCGGTGATCAAGATGGCAAACAGCTATGATCTTGAGGGACAGAAAGTGACCGCCATGCCAGCCAACATTAATCAGGCCGCGAAAGTGACTCCTGTGTATGAGGAAATGAAGGGCTGGGATGAGGATATTACCGGAGTGCGTGATTATGACGATCTGCCGGTGGCAGCTCGTGATTATATAAAACGAATAGAAGATTTCACTGGAATTGAACCGGTGATTGTTTCTGTCGGGCCGGATCGGGATGAGACTATGCTTCTCAAAAACCCCTTCGACAAATGATGGCATTGTATTTATGCCCTTTTTTAGGGTGAAAAATCTTTATCTGCTTCGTTAATACGCCCTGTAGGAAGTGTCCTTGGGGTGTGAATTTATTGTTACTGCGACGTACTAAGGTACGCCTCGTTCCATTAAATTCATGTTCCTTGCATATGAAGTTTTTTACTTAGCCATCCAGGTTTTAGGTTTTTACAAACTTGTTATAACTATAAATAGAGACGTCTAAAAAATAATTGAGGTTACAATGGCAAGAATAACTGTTGAAGATTGTCTGGATACCATTGGTGAAAATAAACGTTTTGATCTTGTACATCTCGCCATTGAGCGCATTAAGCAACACAGACATGGTGAGCCCTTTCTCGTAGAAGGGAAGAATCAGGAAGTCGTGATGACGCTTCGTGAGGTTGCGGCGAATAAGGTGACGTTTGAGAATATCTATAAGTTGCCGAATGCTGAAGAAGAAGCAGCCAAGGAACAGGAAGAAGAACATTCTGATGAAGAAGAAAAAGCTGCAGCATAGGTTGTAATAAAGAAAAATGCCAACATGTTATTACGAAGTCCTCTCTGTCAGTAAATCTGCAGACGGCGCTACCATAAAGAAAGCGTATCGCAAGCTCGCCATGAAGTATCATCCGGATCGTAATCCTGATGATAAAGAAGCGGAGAGCATGTTCAAGGAATGTGCCGAGGCCTACGAGGTCTTAAGCGACGAGCAGAAGCGACAAATTTATGATACCTACGGGCATGAGGGGCTGAAAAACAGCGGATACCAGGGGCCTGGAAATTTTGAAGATATGTTCTCCGGCCTCGGCGATCTTTTTGGTGATCTCTTCGGTGGTGGCCGTAGCCGACAGCGTCGGGGCGGGCCGCAGCCTGGAAACGATCTGCGCTATGATATCGAGATAGATTTTATGGAGGCTGTTCACGGTGTCTCCAAGGAAGTTGAAATCAGTCGTCGTGATACGTGCTGGACCTGTGAAGGCAGTGGTTGCCGTCCCGGACATAAGCGTGAAACCTGCCCCAGTTGTCATGGGCGTGGCCAGGTTATTCGTTCTCAGGGCTTTTTTCAGGTTTCTTCCACCTGTCCTCAGTGTCACGGGGAAGGCGAAATCGTCACAGATCCTTGTAATGACTGCAATGGCGCAGGGCTTGTTGAGAAGAAGAAAAAAGTGTCTCTGAAAATTCCGGCTGGTGTAGATACCGGTGCACAGATGCGTTTGCGCGGTGAGGGCGAAGGTGGTCGCAGGGGTGGACAATCTGGTGATCTGTACGTTGTCATTCACGTACAGGAACATGAATTTTTTAAACGGGAGGGGCAGACCATCTATTGCGAATTCCCTCTCTCCATGGTTCAGGCTGCCCTTGGTTGTAAAACTGATGTACCCACTATTCATGGTAAAAAGAAATTAAGCATTCCGGCAGGAAGTCAGTCTGGTGCACGGTTCACCCTGAAAAAAGAGGGCATTCCCAGCCTTCGTGGCGGGGCACGGGGCGATATGGTCGTTCAGTTGCAGGTGAAAACACCAACCAATCTGTGCGCCGAGCAGAAAAAAGTGTTGGAAAATTTTGATGAATTATGCCAGAAACATGGTCAGAATGAAGAGCGTGAAGGTTTTTTCACAAAGTTGTTCCATGAAGTTATGGGCAAGAAAGAATAGGTCGCATGGGGCCAGTATTTTACCGATAGTTTACCACGATTATGGCAGAAAAGAATAGAGACAGCGGGGACAATTTCACTCATTTTGATGCTGATGGCAATGCCGTGATGGTTGATGTCAGCAAAAAGAATGAGACCGAACGTGTGGCCACCGCCAGCGCGAAGATAAGCCTTTCTGAGAAGGCCTATACGCTCGTGAAAAGTGGTTCCATGTCCAAAGGGGATGTCCTGGGTGTTGCCCGGGTCGCTGGCATTATGGCTGCTAAAAAAGTAGACACCCTTATCCCTCTCTGTCATCCCCTGGCGATTACAAAAATTACCATTGATTTTGAGTATCTTGACGAGACAAGACAGATAGAAATTGAAGCAGTCGTGGGTATGTGTGGTAAAACCGGTGTGGAAATGGAGGCATTAACAGCTGTGTCCATTACTGCATTGACCATTTATGATATGTGTAAGGCCGTTGATAAGTCCATGCTTATCGGCGATATTTGTTTGAAAAAGAAAACGGGCGGGAAAAGTGGCACCTATATTCGACCGGAATAGTCGAGTATGTATGTCTTGCTTTATTTTTCCGGCATCGTTGTCGTTATACAGAAGAGGCTTTTAAATGGAACAAAAAGTACTTGATAAATTTCATGCTCTGCTTGAAGAAAAGCGGGCTGATATATTAAAAGGTGTAGAGAGAACACTGACAGAACTTGAAGAGCAGGGGGGCAATATCCCTGACGCCAATGATCGTGCCAGCGCTGAATCTGGCCGTAATTTTGAACTTCGTATCAGACAGCGTGAGCAAAAGCTCCTTTCTAAAATCGATGATGCTCTGCAGAGAATTAGCGATGACGAGTTTGGTGAATGTGAAAGTTGTGGCGATACCATTGGTCTCAAACGTCTTGAGGCCAGACCTGTGACCAGTCTCTGTATTGAGTGCAAGACTGCTCAGGAAAGCAAGGAAAAATCCCAGGGGAAATAGCGTAGATGCCAGAACTTAGAAAAGATCCTGTTCTGGGTCGATGGATTATCATCGCCAAGGAGAGAGGCAAGCGTCCAACTGATTTTGTTATCAGCAAAGCAGAGAGTACCGGCGGTTTTTGTCCTCTTTGTCCCGGCAATGAAAATACAACCCCCCATGAGGTACTCGTTTACGGGCGATCAGGTGGTCTTCCTGATTCACCCGGTTGGAAAGTTCGTGTTGTTCCTAATAAATATCCTGCCCTGGTCATTGAAGGAGATCTCAACCGTGAAGGGGAGGGGCTCTATGACAAGATGAACGGCATTGGTGCCCATGAGGTCATTATAGAAAGTCCTCACCACGACGATGCCTTTGCTGAGCTGCCCACAGAACATATGGCCATGGTTTTCCAGGCGTTCCAGCATCGTATCCAGGATCTGGAGCATGATCAGCGATTTCGGTATGTACTCATCTTTAAGAATTACGGAAAGGCGGCGGGTGCATCCCTTGAACATTCGCATTCACAACTGGTTGCCCTCCCCGTATTGCCTCGGAAAATTGAATCTGAGCTTGTCGGGGCGCTGACCTATTATAAGTATAAAGAGCGTTGTATTTTCTGTGATATTATTAACCAGGAATTGAAGCAGGATGTACGGGTGGTGTGTAAAAACAAATATTTTATTACCATCACTCCTTTTGCTCCGCGTACGCCTTTTGAAATGTGGATATTACCCATAAAACATTCTTCAGCCTATCACGATCAGAGTTATGATGAACTTCTGGCATTGTCAGAGATATTTTCTGAAAGTCTGTGTCGGCTGGATGCGTGCATTCCCAATGTTCCCTATAATTTTGTTTTGCATACTCAGCCCTTGCGGAGTGAAAAGCTTCCTCACTACCACTGGCATTTTGAGATTGTACCAACGCTTTCATCTATTGCGGGTTTTGAGTGGGGGTCCGGTTTTTACATTAATCCCATGCCTCCTGAAGAAGCTTGCAAATTTCTGCGCGAATCCCTTGAACGTATTGCATAATGGAGGATCCCATGAAAAAAATATTACTTGTTGATGATGAAGAAGGCATTCAGATGCTCTATCGGGAAGAATTAGAAGATTCCGGCTATAAGGTCATTTCAGCCTATACAGGTGAGGAAGGGCTGGAGAAATTCAGGAGTGAGGCTCCGGACCTGGTTATCCTCGATATTCAAATGCCTGGTATGAATGGTATTGAGACTTTACGGCAGATGAAAATGGATAATCCTGAATTGCCCGTGATCTTAAGTTCTGCCTACAATGAGTATAAGCAAGATCTGGGGGCCTGGGCTTCTGATGCCTATGTTGTCAAATCCTCTAATATCAATGAATTAAAAGAAGCTGTTCGCAAGCATTTGTCTTAGAACAGACGCAGTGTTATTCCCATGAAAGATATTCAGAATCAGGAGGATCATCGCCGGATCAATATCAAGAAGGTGGGAGTGAAGACCATTTCCTATCCCATCACCGTTCTTGATAAAGCGCATTCCAGGCAGGATACCATTGCCTCTGTGAACATGTATGTGAACCTGCCCCATCATTTTAAGGGGACACATATGAGTCGATTTGTCGAAATCTTAAATCGTTACCACTGTGCCATTGATATTGGGAAGTTTCATAATATTCTCGAGGAAATGAAAGGGAAACTTGAAGCTGAAGCCGCTCATATCGAGATGTCTTTTGCCTATTTTCTTTCCGACAGCAAAGGAGCTGGCGGGTTGAAGTCAAGGCGCTATGAGTGTTGTATGCATGGATCCCTCCGGGAGATGGATGATCTTGAATTCAGGGTGGACGTTCCCGTGTCCCTGCCCGTTGCAGAACAACTCAGCGAGGGCTTACCCCGCTCTTTCGGGCACTGGGGACGAGTGGTTACTGTGGTCAGATTTAGAAATTTTATATGGATTGAAGACCTGATCACTCTTGTTGAAAAGGCCATTGAGCATGCGCAGGCTATGGCCTCGTTACCAGGGGAAAACAGCATGTCCGTTGAATCGCTCAGCCAGTATGTTGCCGAAAGTCTGGAAGAGGAAGAGGCCATACAGTCCTTTTCCCTGAAAGTTGAAAATCTGGCAGAAGGTTATTCTACCTTTGCTGCCATTGAATCCCTTGAGTAGAACCAAAAAAATAACTGGAACATAAGAATATACCATGTCTGAATTATTGTTTGAGATTGGAACAGAAGAACTGCCAGCTGGCTTTCAACAGCCCGCCATGCAGCAGTTGGAAGAGAATTTTATTCGTGAAGCGAAGGAACTGAAACTGGAATACAGTTCAGTGAGAACCCTTGGCACTCCTCGTCGCCTTACTTTGCTCGTTGAGGGCCTGGCTGACAGACAACCGGATTCTCGTGAAGAGCTTATGGGCCCATCCAAACAGGCAGGTTTTGATGATGAGGGAAAACCCAGTAAAGCGGCCATGGGCTTTGCCCGTTCCAAGGGTGCCGATGTAGCCGATTTACAAGTCGTTGCAACAGAAAAAGGTGAATATCTGATGCTGGTTCAGGAGACAACAGGTGCTCCCACAGCAGAACTCCTGCCACCATTGCTGCACAATTTGATGGAGAAATTTTCCTTTGCCAAATCCATGCGCTGGGGTGCAGGTGCTTTTGCGTTTGCGAGACCCATTCAATGGCTTCTTGCCCTTCATGATGGTGCATTGATCCCATTTACCCACGAGGGTGTTCTTGCCGTTGATACGACTCGCGGCCATCGTTTTATGGCCAATAAAGAATTCAAGATCAGCGGTATTGCAGATTATCAAAAAATCCTGACCGAGGCTTTTGTGCAGGTTGACCCAAAAGAGAGACGTCAGGCTGTGCAGACTGAGATTGAGCAGGCTGTGACCGATAGTCTTGATCCTGCCAGGGCGCGAGTAGCCGTTGATGAGGCACTACTGGATACCGTTTGTAATCTTGTTGAAAAACCCTATGGTGTTTGCGGAAGCTTTGATGAAAAATTCCTTCAGCTGCCCGCTGAAGCACTGATAACTTCAATGCGTGAGCACCAGAAATATTTCCCGGTTATTGATAATGACGGTGCATTGCTGCCCAATTTTGTGGCTGTCAATAACACCCGGGTTAAAGATGTTGGGCTTACCCGTACTGGCCATGAGCGTGTTTTACGTGCTCGCCTTGAGGATGCTTTTTTCTTTTTTGCCAAAGATAAGGAGAAGAGACTCGATGCCCGGGAGGATGATCTTAAGGGGATTATTTTTCAGGCACAGCTTGGTACCATGCTCGATAAAACAAAACGTGTGGAGAAACTTGTTTCACTGCTGGCCGAACAGTTTGCTCCGGAAGGTGTTACAGAATGCATGCGAGCTGCAAGCCTCTGTAAAATTGACCTTCTCACGGAGATGGTGGGTGAGTTTCCATCCCTGCAGGGAAATATGGGTGCATCTTATGCCTTAAATGATGGTGAATCAGCTGTTGTTTCCCTGGCAATTCAGGAGCATTATCTTCCTAAACGCTCCGGTTCAACTTTACCCGAAAGCAAAGTCGGTGCTCTGCTGGGCCTGGCCGACAGGTTCGATACCTTATGTGGCTGTTTTGGTATTGGTCAGCTGCCAACGGGAACAAAAGATCCTTTTGGACTCCGCCGTATTGCCCTGGCCATTTTGCATATCATAGAAGACTTTGACTGGAATGTTTCACTCACGGAGACTGTTGCCAAGACACTTTCCCTCTATGGTGATAAGGTTGATGGAAGTCGGGAGACAGTGGAGCTGGTGGTTGCCTACATCAGGGATCGCTTTATTAATGATCAACTGGCATCGGGCGCGGATGCCGAGGCGGTTGAAGCTGTTACCTCTGTCGTTTTTGATGATATTAACGACTGTAAAGCAAAAATTAAGGCACTCACCGCAATCCGCAGCGAAGATGCATTTTCAGTACTGGCCGCATCCTTTAAACGGATTCGTAATATCATCAAGAAAAACAGCTCAACTGAGATAGAGAGTTCTCTGTTTAAAGAAGATGCAGAGAAAAAACTTGCCGCTGTTTATGCTGATGTAGCAGCAGTAGTAGAGCCGCTGCTTGAAAAGCATGATTATGAAAAAGGGCTCTCAGCAATGCTGGTTCTCAAAACACCCGTTGATGATTTTTTTGATACTGTAATGGTGATGGATGAGGATGAGGCTGTCAGGAATAATCGACTGAATTTACTGACTGCTATCGCAGTTCTCTTCTTAACTGTCGGTGATATTTCCAAAATGCAACAGGGCTGATAGCAGCTATATTCATATTGCATTCTTAAAAGAAACAAAAAAAAGCCCGTTTCGACAATTAAGTCGAAACGGGCTTTCGTATTCCAAGCTGCTAAGATAAGCAACTAGCCATCTGCAAAAGAATTACTTCTTAGGATGACAAACAGCGCATTTTGCAAGTGCCTTGTCGGTTTTCTTATGACAACCCTTGCAGTTTTCGTGAGCAGCGCCTTTGAAGGTGGTGAGTTTTTTGTTGGTCATACCTGCACCTTTGTTATGGCAGGATTCGCATTTCTCGACTTTCTGACCTTCAACATAAGCAACCTGCTTACCGGCGTCATCTTTGCTATGGTGACAATCAGCACAAGCAATTGTTTCCTGATGCTTGGCATGTGGGAAAACTGATGGTTTTGCTTTTTTAGCAGCGTCGATGGTTGAGACCAGTGTGATCTCAGCAGGTCCTTTGTCGTTGGCAAAGGATGTAGCGGTGAAGCAGAGTCCCATAACCAGTGCAGTTGCTACAGCGTACAGTGCGATCTTTTTCATTTTCCTCTCCTGTGGAAATATTATATAATGGGTAAACTGAATACCCATTCATTCAGTTAACGTTTAGCTATACCCTCTTTAAATATCCTTGTCAAGAAAGTAGCGTTAATTTGAACCGTAGCTGTGTAAGCCGGAGAGAAGAAAGTTTACACCGTAATAGGTGAAGATCACTGAAACAAAACCAAACAGTGCAAGCCAGGCAATGCGTGTTCCACCCCAACCTCGGGTATAGCGGGCATGCAGGGTGATGGCGTAAATAAACCAGGTAATCAGTGACCATGTTTCCTTGGGATCCCAGCTCCAGTATGTACCCCAGGCAGAGTTTGCCCAGATGGCGCCGGTGATAATACCAACGGAAAGCCAGAGAAACCCAAAGACCATGGTTTTGTGGGTAATATCATCAATAACCTTCAGTGGCGGAAGCGTTCCCAGTAGACTTTCATTATTGGTTGTTTTACGTGATTCACTCGTGTTCTTCACAAGATACATAATGCCTAAACCAGCAGCCACAGCAAAGGCAGCGTAGCCGATAAAGCAGGTTACAACATGTGCCAGCAGCCAGTTGGACTGGAGTGCCGGAATCAAAGGGCTGATTTCTTTGTTAATGCCGGTTGAAAAAGAGGCGTAAGCCATGGCAAGAAAGGCAAAAGGCACGGCAAAGGCGCCGATTACCTTGGTTTTGAATTTCCACTCGATGAGCAGGTACATCAAAATGATAGTCCAGGCAAAGAAGACAACAGATTCGTACATATTGGTCAGAGGCGCATGACCATAGCCGATTTTGTACGATTCCTGCCAGCGTAGCAGAAGCCCTGCTGTTTGTACCAGAAAGGCAAGTACGGTGAAAACTGTTGCTGGAGTCCCTAGTTTTTTTGCCTTGAAAATAAAGATCACGGCGTAGAGAATGGTCGAAAAAAGATATGTAAAGGTCGTAATGCCTAAAAGTTGCGAACTATCCATAGTAAATACCTGTGCTCTTTAACTGCGATGGCTTGTAAATATTCTTTATTTACTGAGCCATTCAAATTGTGTGTTTTTACGATTTTGTCAACAGTAATGAATATCGTTATGTTTCTAATTGCTTTTCAGTACATCTGCAAGGCTTGAAAATGTCTTCTCAAAACCCATCTTGTTTTTATTGGTACTTCCAGCCAGCAGGATGCTGGTACTTCCGTGCTCCTCTTTCAGGAGCAACCAGATGCGCCTGTGTGACATGAAGAAGGCTACAAAAAGTCCCAGGATCATCATACCACATCCTATATACACTATCCATACTCCGGGGTCTTTCGCGACTTGCAGGCCAGTGGCATACATCTGCTTGCCACCTATGATATACTCCGTATCAGCACGCTGTACGGTTACTTCGTCTCCTGCCCGTATCCAGAAAACAGATGCAGGGCCCTGCTCGTCTTTAAACCAGATTTTAATACGGCTGACAGATTGCCCCCTCATCTCAGCATTGATAATTCCAATGGCTGTATTGTTATGATTACTGAGGTTAGCACGTTGCTGAAAGGAAAGGGTAACTGATTCTGATGTGTCAGTATTTTTTTCAGCAACGCTAAGGATAAAATCCTGATAGCCCTGGTAACTTGACTGGTAGAAGGTGATTCCCTTATATGTTAAGGGGTCGTTAACCACGATATTTTTTTCCAGAATAACCTTGCTGTCTTCAAGTACTGTGAGGTGGGAGCGGTATGCCTTAGGCATTCCAGTATCATAAAACTCAATGTCGAAGCGGTCACACCGTACTTCAAAGCCAAGGTCAATGGGGGAACCGGAACCAAACTGGAAGATGGAGGTTGTGGACTTGGTCTCAGGAAGCATGATGGAACCTTTGAAGCCATACAACTCACCGACAATGGCTCCAATAAATATGACCAGAATAGAGGCGTGTACGATATAGACGCCGGTTCGGGTCATGGCCCCTTTCTGTGCAAAGATCAGCAGGGAGTCGTCGCGTTTACGTTGAGCAGAATTCCAGCCGTTGCTGGCTAGTTTATTTGTGAGTTCTGATGCACATTCCGCCTCTGTTTTGTCAAGATCCCATTTTTCAGACAGACGCATTTTGGCCAAACGGCTCAGGTCGTTTGCGAGATTGTCAGCTTTGATCTGTTTCCAGACACCCGGAAAGCGATCAATAGAACAGACAATCAGGTTCAGGGAAAGAAGCCCCAGCAAGCCGAGGAACCACCATGAGTTGTACATGTCAGGGATGGAAAGGACTTCGAAAAGCTTGGCTGTACTCTCGCTGTAGCGCTGCACATACCAGTCAAAACTTTCCTTCTGTGGAATGACCGTTCCTATAATGGAGGTCACTGCGAGCATAAAGAGGGTGAAAAGTGCGAGTTTAACAGAGGCAAAAAAACTAAATACCGGATTTTTTTTCTTCATAGGGTGAGGGGGTATATGATGTGAGGTTTCTATTGTCCGTTATCTAAGGAAAATAAGATTGTGTGAGCCATGCCATAATAGACTGGTTCATTGTTATGACATTGATTCAAGTCAAAAAGGTCAATTAAAGAGGCGACAGAGTAGTACTTATGTGAATAGCTGTCAATTCTTTCATGCTCATACTGTTGTAATTGTATCTCGACTACAATTTTTGTGTTTTTCCAGATTGTTGGGCCGATCTGTTGGTGTGTCGCATTACTTCTGGCAGAATAATCCTTGCCATTTCTGTGGGAAACAGTTATAAAAACGGGTTTCTCAATTATGAATTGAATGCGTAGAATTATTTTATGATATCCACACGTTTAACCGTCTGGAATCAAACCATATAAGGAGATCGTCATGGCTAAAGTATGTCAAATTTGTGGCAAAGGGCCTGCCACCGGAAATAATGTTTCTCATGCCCATAACAAGACCCGGCGTCGCTGGTTACCAAACCTGAAGCGTGTTCGCATGCTTACCGAAAATGGTAGTGCTGTCCGTGCTCGTGTTTGCACCCGCTGTATTCGTTCCGGCGCGGTTGTTAAACCTGCCTGATCTTTTTTGAGGTATTAAAAGATTGTTTGAGGGTGATGGATAGTCAATCCATTCACCCTTTTCTTGTTTTACAGGAGTAAGAGTTATGAGTGAAGAAGTAAAATTTCTCCCATTTCAGGAGGCACGTGCACTGGTAGCGGCCATCCAGGAAGAAGAGAATATCCATAATAACGACAGGCGAATCCTCACCGTTTATAATCATGACAATCATGAACTGTGCTGGTTTGACTTTGAAGATCTTGAAAAGGCTGTGGGGGAAGTTCCCAAAGACCAGCAGAAAGACGCTTACCAGGATTATGTGTTAAAGCATATCCCGGAATGGGCACTTGATATCTAGGGTATGATGAATATTTTCTTGTTCTTTTAAAAAGGAAATATTCTTCTCAGGTGCTCACCCGGCGTAACAAAGAGTTTTTCAGTTTGCCCGGATTGGCAGGGTTTATTCCAGAATTCCATCCGGTATTGTTGGTACTTTCTTACTGCCAAGGGTGAATCCACCGTCAATTTTCAGTACGCTTCCTGTCATATAGTCGGCATCTCTTATCAGGAAGAGTACCGTTTTCGCCACTTCTTCCGGGCTTCCCGTTCTCTCCAGTAAACACTGACCTTGAACATTCTGTTTTTCCTCCGCGCTTAACTCTTCCCAACCGCGTGTTTCCTCTCCATGTCTGTGGCGAATAAGGCCAAGCATCAATTCGTTAACCCGTATGGCAGGCGCCGCCTCCCTTGCCCATGTCTCCGTAAAGGATGAAACAGCGCGATTGGCAGCACTGTAAGCATCATTGAAAAAAGCTGCCCCGGCACCACTTCTTCCTTCAATTCCGGCAATAGAAGAAATGTTGATAACAGTACCTGCTGTTGATTTTTGCATAAGTGGCAGAGCGTGATGAAAGAGGAGCCATTTGGCTTTTAAGGTGGTCGCCATTTCTAAATCCCACTGTTCATGGTTGTGGGGGTGATCGTAACTGCCATGGACAACAGGCATTCCACCACGCTCGATATTGTTGATCAGGATTTGTAAACCGCCAAAATGCTCATCAGCTTTGCTGATAAGCGCTTTTACCCCATCGTCTGATCGCAGATCCACCGGCAGAGAGAAGAACGAGTAGCCTTTGTCGGTGAATTCCGCTTCCATTTCACTGATGGACTCGGGCCAGTCAAAAGTGGGCAGCACCAGGTTTACTTTCTCCTGGCCAAGGCTATTGGCAATGGCACGACCAATGGCACGTGATGCTCCGGGGACAATGGCTGTGAGTCCTGCAAGTTTCATAGAACCTCTTCTGGAATTGGCTGTTGTGGAATCCCTGAAACAGAGAGCAGCTTGATACAGCCCATGTAGTACTCAGAGACAAGGCTGAGTTTGCCGGGATTGTTTCTGGCCAGAAAGCCCTCAACGGCGTCACTTCCCATCCAGTCTTTGTAGCAATGATAGTGGTTAATTCCCGCAAGTCTTTCTATGGACTGAAATCCAACTGTGCTTAACAATTGAGAGGGCATCTCCTCAGGGGGGATACAGTAATCGGCAATAAGAATATGCCCTTGCGGATGCACCAGTCGACAGGCTTCCTTGAAGATGGACTCATGCTGCGCTGCATTCTTCTCGTGGAGGGCAAAGCTGATAATGACTCCATCATATTGAGCGGCAGGAAGTTTGGTATTCCTGGCATCAGTTTCAAGGTAGTGTATTAATGAGGGGCTTTTTTTTCTTGCCTCATTGAGCATGGCCTGGGACATGTCAACACCTGTGAGCATCATATCCTGATCTGCCAGTACACGGAGCTGTTTCCCGGTTCCGCAGCAGAGATCTATTACGTTTTTTGCTTTGTTATGGTTCAGACAGGTACGGATAGTTTCATGGATGCGCTTGAGTGGACGAGAAAAGAGGAAGTCATATATGCGTGCAGTGTTTTGATATTCGTCGTGATTTTGCATTTAGTTCTGTGTCAAAGTAAAGTAGTCTGGGTTCAGAAGTAAGAGACATGTAAATGTGATGAACTCGTAAAAACTCTTCATCTTCTTCGTTGCTGCAAATTTTCTATCATTACGACGTACTCTAGTACGCCGAAATGATAGAAAACTTACGCGCCTCGAATATGAAGTTTTTTACGAGCCATCGACCTAATCAGGTTTTTATGACCCCATCAAATGTAGCATATTAGTGTTTTTTCATCCACAGCATAGTCTGTTGGGTATTATTTGGAAGTATTTGATATAGAGGGTGTGATGCTTGTAGCAAAAAAAATATGTAATGTGCTGGTTGTCCTTGTTTCGCTCAGTTTTTTTCTGCCGCTGTCATCCTCCGCTGACTGCCTCTCAACCAGCTGGCCCCACGAAAAAAGTGATCTGTCACCTGATCCTTCAATTGTTTACGGGCGTCTTGCCAACGGGTTTCGCTATATCCTGAAAAAGAATCAGGAGCCGGAGCATCGTGTGGCCATGTCCCTGAATATTCAGGCGGGTTCATTACATGAGGACGATGACCAGCGTGGCATTGCACATTTTCTAGAACATATGCTTTTTAATGGTTCCACACATTTCCCCCCCGGTAAGTTAATTGAATATTTTCAGTCAATTGGTATGAGTTTTGGCGGGGATACCAATGCGCATACCAGTTACGACGAGACTGTATACGATATTGTTCTGCCCCTTGGCTCCACAGAGCAGATCAAGGACGGATTACTGGTATTTTCAGACTATGCCAGAGGTGCTTTACTGCTTCAGGAAGAAATAGATCGTGAACGTGGCGTTATTTTATCTGAAAAACGGAGCCGGGATTCTGCAGGATACAGAGCCCATATGAAAGAGCTTGCCTTTTCCATGGAAGGAACCAGAATCCCGGAAAGGGTAGTTATCGGAATTCCTGATACCTTAAATAAAGCGGATCATGCAATTATGAAACGCTTTTACGATGCCTGGTATCGGCCGGAAAACATGGTGCTGGTAATGGTTGGTGATTTTGATCCTGCCGTGATTCAGCCACTGCTTGAAAAACAGTTTGCCCCGCTGCAGGGAACTGGTCCCGTTCCCACCTGCCCGGATTTTGGAGTACTGCCGCAACATGACAAAGCTCAGTTCTTCTATCACCATGAAGCAGAAATGGGCACGGCCGAAACTGCCATAGAGACGCACTGGAACGTCGTCCCCCGGAAGGACTCTGCTGCCCTGGAAATCGATGAATTGAGGAAGTATATGGCAAGTACAATTGTTCAGCACAGACTGGATGAACTGGCACAGCAAAGCGATACTCCCTTCACAACTGCTCGTATTTATACTGGTATTTTTCTTGAACGTTTTGCCTATGGCGAAATAAATGCAAAGTGTGATCCTGAAAAATGGCAGCAGAGTTTGACCCTTTTAGAGAACACACTACGACAGGCCCTGGAGTATGGTTTTAGCGAGGATGAGTTTCAGCGAGTGCAGAAAGAAATACTTTCTGATCTGGAATCTGCAGTTCTTACCCAGAACAGCAGAAATTCAAAGGCCCTTAGCTTTGAAATTATTCGTAGCCTGAACAGGAACAGAGTGTTCCAGTCGCCTGAGCAGGAACAGGACTGGGTAGGTTCGGCCGTGCAGGATATGACAGTAGCCCATCTTGAAAAAGCATTTCAGGAGATATGGGCCAGGGCCAGTCGACTGGTCAAGGTGAATGGAAACAGTGTTGTTTCAGAAAAGGATCCCTTGCTGGCAGTAAAATCAACATATAAGGATGCCGGGAAAAAAGAGGTGACAGCGTACAGCAGCGCCGGTGCCATCAAATTCCCCTATTTACAGCTTTCAGCTTCCTCTGAACAATCCCCTGTCAGCCAGGATCTGCTACCGGACATAGACGGGAAGCGCATTGCTTTTGCCAATGGCGTGATACTCAATATAAAACAGACCCGTTTTCAGGAGAATGAAATTCAGCTGTTGGCGAATTTTGGCCAGGGTGAGAGTGGATCCCCCATACCAGGACTTCCCTTACTGGCTGATGCTGTTATTGCACAATCCGGCACAGGACGCTTAAGCAAGGACGAACTTGGCAAAGTATTGTCAGGATCAAGCCTTGATCTTAGCTTTCGTGTTGGCAAGAATGCTTTTCAGTGGCAGGCCAAAAGTCTGAATAAAGATATTGAACTCGCTTTTCAGGTGTTGCAGAGTCTGCTGGCCGATCCGGGAGTGAATCAGGACGCCTTTGTTGTCAGTATGGATCGTTTAAAACAATATTACGATTCTCTGGCAACAGACGTGCGCGGGGCGATGCAGCTTCGCGGGGATGCATTCCTGGC
>JAOZKN010000049.1 GCA_029935315.1 Desulfocapsa sp.
AACTTTCTGGTGGACATCACCAGAAGAAAGGCAATGGTTCCACCAATGGCCGGAGAAATAACCCAACTGGCAACAATTTTTCCAACCTTTCCCCAGTTAACCGCGTCAGGTCCAATACCAACCAGGGCAAAGCCAATCAATGCACCAACAATCGAGTGGGTCGTTGACACTGGCCAGCCGCGGCTTGAAGCAATCATAAGCCATACAGCCGCAGCGAGAAGTGATGCCAGCATACCGTAGACCAGGATTTCGGGGGTTGCCGTAATGGAAGTGGGGTCAATAATTCCTTTACGAATGGTGGACGTTACATTCCCTCCGGCAAGAACAGCACCTGCAAACTCAAAAACAATTGCAATACCAATGGCCTGCTTTACACTAACAGCCCCTGCACCCACAGAGGTCCCCATGGCATTGGCAAGATCATTTGCACCAACTCCCCAGGTCATATATAAACCAAAAATTATGGCCAGAATCATAAATATGGTTCCGTATGCAGCAATAATTTCCATTTTTCTCTCTCTTTCCTTAGTAAAAACCTACACTACAACTACTCGTAGTATCTGACAATTCCGCAAAAACAATATCTTATTTAGATAAAAACAGTAACAGACGATCTGCCATATTTTCTGCGTTATTCGAAATATCACCAACTTCTTCTATTATTTTATACCAGAACATAACAGAAACGGGATCAAGTTCCTTTTCAGCCAGAAACAAGGTACGCTTCACTTTTCTCAGTATATTATCGATATTATGTTCTTCCTTCCGTACTCCTTTGATCATTTCCGTTACCCTTGCATGCTCTCTACCGGAAAATCCAACGTGCACAAGCTCATCAAGCTCTTCTATCATGATTTGTGCCTGCAGACAGATCTCCACAGTGTTTTGCAAGAGCACATCAAAGCCCTCTTTAATGGCTGCAGGAATGCACATATCGCGACTTTCCAGAATCTGACCGATCTTTTCAGACCCGTCTGCAATGGAATCCTGTTCATTGATCAGACTAAGCAAATCTTTGCGATCAACAGGTAACAGCAATGTATTGGGCATATTACAACGATACCTGGACTTAATTTTATCCGCCTCAGTCTCCCGTTTATTGATCCTTTTGGCTACATCCTGCACAACATCTGGTTTTTTGTCATACACCGCGTCAAAGAGTTCAGGCAGCAGAACGACACATGAAACGACAACCTTCATATGTTCCTGAATTGGTTTAAAAGGAGACTTTCGTAAAAGTCCAGCCAGGGGGCTGGTAGTTTTCATGACCATATTTTCTCCAACAGGTTGGGTGAATCCTTCAAAAATTTATTTTCTTTCTGCCAGGCACCGGTGAAACAAGTAACAATATTTCCTTTGCTCTTACCCTGGCTACGACATTTCATTAATTATCTTTAAAAGTGGTTCAGCCGGATAACTGAGAGGAATCATTTTTTTTCTGATCTGCATATACAGACTCGGCCCGGCCAGATGTCCGCTATATATAATATGATGCCCCTTAATATTGCCAGCATTTTTCCAGAAACTATTAAAAGGATCAAGGGGAGTGTGTCCCACAACAAAAGGTGCCTTTTTAGGCAAACCAAGACTTTTTCTGAATCGTTTCACATCACTCTTGTCATAGCCTGCCAGATAGTGGGAGCGTTTCAACCTGTTTGTGAGAATTTCTTTACAAATTTTAGGATATTGACGAAGATGCCTGATTTCTCTAAGCGTTACCTCCTTCCTGGGCGGTCCGGCATGGCAGGCAGCACAGCTCTTTGTCTTCATAACAAGGGGCAGCAGATCATAAAATCGCTGCATCTCCCGCACATACTCCTCGCCCCGTAACTCCAGCAGGCGTTTGCGCATCAACACGCCTTGTGACACACCATTCTTGCTGATATCCACATCAAAGCTGTCATGATTCCCCAGAAGATAGAAAAAGTTCTCGGGAAACTGGCATTTCATCTTAAAAATCAGGTCCATCATCAGGATCGAACTATCCATATTCTCCATTTCTTCAGGAATCTCGGAGTGCACAGCATCTCCTAAGAGGAGCAAACTGGCACGACTCACCGCAAGATGAGCAAGCAAACAGTTTTCGCTGAGTATTTTCAGAAAGTTGTCAATATTTGCATGCAGATCACCTGCAATCAACAAGGTCTGATCCTCCGGAATTTCCAGAAGAGCAGCAGGCATCCCGGACTTAAGTACCTTACGGTAAGACTCATGCTCCAGAATCCTATTCACGTCCTTTATGGTGACAAGGGCCTCATCAGCAGAAAGTGGGACAAGCTCTCCACCATACATATCACGAATAGCGGTAATGGCATTATAGCGATTTGTTCCCAGACGCTCCCGGATATCCTGATCACCGCTTCGCACAATCTGAATAGCTGTTTTCGGATCTTGCGGCTTGATGACAAGGTCACCTTTAAGGTTGGTGACTGTCAGATGTCGCTTACTCACACAGTCTGCGAAATGAAATATTTCGTCATACTGATGATTATCGTGCCCAATAAGAACCGTTTCCCCTACCTGAATCCGGGCAAAACCGTGAATGGTATCTCTGGAGCAGTCTTTTGAACGGGCAATCAGCCAGTTTTTCTGAATATTTTTTTTCTTTACCCCCATGGGGATTTCCGGCCTGAACACAAACTGCTGGTCACCAATGATCATATCAAAGGTTTTACCATCATGGGGGATGCGGCATTCGCTGGTAATTTCCTGCAAAGTATCCGTTACCGTAAACCAGTTAACGGGCTCCTCCCGGAAAACAAGCCACTTCCACCCCGCAATGGTTGTAAGATCCGGTCTGAAGTCAGAGCTGGCCTCCGCCCACTCAGGAACATTCACATCATCTTTTTCTGCAATGCGCATGGGTGGCTTGCTGATTCTTTCACGCACATAAATCTGCATGCCTGCCTGATCCAGATAGAGGGCTACTTCACGATAAATCTCCGACTGCCTGGTAACCATCTCCAGACTCAGGTTTTTATCCACGGGAAAATATCCTTCCGTGTGCCTGGCCATTCGCCGTTCGTAGATTGTTTTCGGGTCAGGCAATAAAAATTCAAAGATATAGCGGGTACGCCAGTTCACCTGGAAAAGGCTTGTGCTGGCAGGAGGAATCTGAATTCTGTCCAGTTCCAGGAAAAGCGGTTTCTCCGACTCCAGCCATTCCTTATCAAAAACAGTCAGGGCTTCATCAAAACCTTTAAAAGGAAAACCGAGATGAACTTCACGGGGACGATAGGTGAGTGTCTGGTCTTTCCACCAGCCCTTGCGGGTAAGGTCAACATAGCCTTCATTGGGCCATCCGTGCACCTTATTGACATAATATGTCTTGCCAGCTCCGGGAGGCCCTGTAACCACCAGTTGCACAAAATTCAGACGGGCTGGAAGCTGTACACCTCGAATTTCCTGTAAATCTTCTATGGGAAGGAGCTTTTTTTTAAGGGGATCTATCATAACGTGTAAGGAAAATCCTCATGCTTTTCGTCTATTCTGTTATACTCCTGAAATATCCAGAGAAACGCTTCCGGGCACATATATGCCACTCAGGGTAACTTGATTTTTCTGAAAAAACAAATACTCTATCCATATGTCTAAAATAAGAGTCCTCCCAGAACAACTTGCCAACCGTATTGCTGCCGGTGAAGTCGTCGAACGCCCGGCTTCGGTTGTCAAAGAACTGATCGAAAACAGCCTTGATGCCGGAGCCACGCGCATTGAAATTGAAATAGAGGGCAGTGGCACCAGACTGATTCGGGTCATCGACAATGGCGAGGGCATGGTTGAAGATGATGTGCTCCTCTGCCTTGAACGCCATGGTACATCCAAAATAAAAGAAGATCACGATCTTGAAGCCATCAGTTCGCTGGGCTTTCGCGGAGAGGCCATCCCTTCCATATCCTCCGTTTCCCGGATGACTATTACCTCCAGGCATCAGGCAGAAGACCTTGGCACAAGTGCCATCCTTAATTACGGCAAGCTCTATAAAGTCCACGAGACAGGATGTGCACGTGGAACAATTATTGAAATTCGTAACCTGTTCGGCAATACACCGGCCAGAAAAAAATTCCTGCGCACCAGCCGTACCGAAATCGGTCATATTGATGAAATTGTAAAAAACTATGCTTTGGCTGCCCCTGCTGTCAGCTTTTTGCTCCGAATCGATGCGCGTCAGACCTTGCTCCTGGATTCCGACCAGAACCTGGAAGAACGTCTGGCCGGAGTACTGCACTATGCAGGAGACTTTATAGAAATCGACTTTTCCGAGCCGGGCCATAAACTCCCTCTGATTTCAGGGCTGCTTATCCCACCTGACGCGCCGGTAAAAGGATCCGCCCGTATTAAACTTCTGGTGAATGGCAGATCAGTCAAAGATCGAATGCTCAGCCACGGCGTATCGGAAGGCCTGCGTGGTTTTCTGATGAAGGGAAGAAATCCGGCAGGACTTCTCCATCTACGCATCGATCCGGCAGAAGTAGATGTGAATGTGCACCCGACAAAACAGGAAGTCCGGTTCAGACGCAGCCGGGATATCCATCAGCTCATCGTACAGGGTATCCAGAAAGGTATGCGGGGATACCAGCAGAACTTGCAGAACAGTGTCTTTCAACAGCCCGTCACGGAGCCAAAGATTATTAAGGCCCCCATTGCAACACCCTCAAAAAGTGTAGCAGCACTATCACAACCCACAACGGCAGAACCTGTGCCTGCCATGTCACCAGCCACACTAGTCCCGCCTGCTGCACCGGTGACAAAGAAAAAAGAAATCGTCAGCCCGGAAGCAGTTTTTGCTAAGCCTGCCCCAAAAGGACACGGCCTAAGAGTTGTGGGCCAATATGATAAGCTTTATATTTTCTGCCAGTCAGGAGATGGACTAATCGTTATTGATCAGCATGCTGCCCACGAACGTTTGCTTTTTGAAAAGTTAAAAAAACAGTTTCTCCAGGGAACGGTCACCCGTCAGAACCTCCTTTTCCCTGAGACAGTGGAACTCTCTCTGGCTGACAGTCGCAAAGTTGAACAACACTGGGAGGAAATAAATAAAATGGGATTTTCCGTTCGTGATTTTGGCGATAATTCCTACGTTATTTCTGCCGTCCCTGCCCTTGGCAGCCATATCTCACCATCCGATCTTTTTCTGGATATACTTGAACAGTTTGGTAGTCCACAGGGTAGCAAAGGGCACGGTTCTCTCCTGGATGACATTCTGGCCTCCATGGCCTGCAAGGCAGCAGTAAAAGCCGGTGATGCCCTGTCTTCTCAAGAGATTGAGGCATTATTAAGCAATATGGCAAAAGCTGATCTCTTCTCCCACTGTCCCCATGGCCGCCCGGTGTTAAAACAGTTTTCCGATGCCGAGATCAAAAAATGGTTTCATCGCACCTGAGTACGCACAAAATGAGAATAAGCCGAAATCGAATACCTTATACCCTGTTTTTATTTTTGTGCTGCCTTCTGCTTTTCTCGGGATGCACTAAACCACCGGTAAAACGTCTGATGGAGACCACGGCCTATTGCGGATGTTCCAAGTGTTGCTCCTGGGAACGTGGAAACTGGGCATACCTGAAGCTTGACTTCTGGAACCGTTATGTAAATGCCGGCAAAGGAAAAGGCAGAGACTATACCGGACAAACAGCAAGTGGGGAATATCCAGAAGAACCGGATGAAGGCTTTTTCTCCATGGATTCCATACAACGTCCATGGATGATTCCTCAACGCATTATCCTCTTTCCCTGGTATTTTCTCCCGGAAGACGGGACCATTGCTGCAGACACGAAATACTATCCCTTCGGTACACGGATGTTCATTCCTGGCTATGGCTGGGGAGTGGTTGAAGATCGCGGAGGCGCCATCAAAGGCCCCACTCGCATTGACCTCTATTTCAATTCTCACTCCGCTGCCCTTGAATGGGGACGACGGAAACTCTATGTAATCATAGAGAAACCATAGGCAGCAATGGCGTCGTATATAACCATCTCAGAGGAAAACTGAAAAGAGTAGCCTTTTCCTGGTAAGCATTCTTTGCCGGCCCCAACACAACAAATGTATCTGAATCAAAAACTCAACAAACACTGAAACCAATGGACACAGAAAAAAGAACAATAAAAGTAATCGGCGGCGGTCTTGCAGGATGTGAAGCAGCCTGGCAGGCTGCAGAAATGGGATGCAATGTCAAACTCTATGAGATGAAACCTCGTAAATTCAGCCCGGCCCACAGCTCAACAAATCTGGCTGAACTGGTCTGCAGCAACTCTCTGCGCTCCAACGCCCCCACATCTGCAGTGGGACTTCTCAAGGTCGAGATGCGGCAAATGAATTCCCTGCTTATAAAAATTGCAGATGAAACAGCCGTCCCTGCCGGTCAGGCCCTGGCAGTGAATCGGGATGAATTTGCAGCCAGAGTGACCCAGCAGATTGCAGCACATCCACGCATTGAGGTCATCCATAAGGAACAGACTGCCCTTACAGCCGACGAAGAAATCCCGACCATTCTTGCCACCGGCCCGCTGACCTCTGAAAAGATGGCAGACTCCCTGGCAGCATTCACAGGACGTGACCGGCTGGCATTTTATGATGCCATCGCGCCCATCGTCTCTGCCGAAAGCCTGAATATGGACATTATCTATTCTAAATCACGCTGGCAGGACGGCCCGGGCGACTACCTGAACTGTCCCTTTGATAAGGAACAATATCTGGCATTTATCAAGGCCCTGGGAGAAGCAGATACTGTCCCTTTAAAAGAATTTGAAGAGGCAAAATACTTTGAGGGCTGCCTGCCCATCGAAGTTATGCAGGCAAGGGGGGAAGACACCCTGCGCTATGGACCGATGAAACCTGTGGGTTTACGAAACCCACGTACCGGAAAAGATCCATACGCCGCTGTACAGCTACGCATGGAAAACAAGGAGGGGACTCTTTTGAACCTGGTGGGATTTCAAACAAAACTCACCTACCCTGAACAAAAACGCATATTCAGGATGATTCCGGGCATGGAAAATGTAGAATTTGAGCGTCTTGGTTCCATCCATCGCAATACCTTTGTCTGCGCGCCATTACTCCTAGAACCCAGCCTGCAGTTAAAAAGCAACCCGGACATTTATCTCGCAGGACAGCTTTCCGGGGTCGAAGGCTACGTGGAGTCCACTGCCATGGGCCTCCTGGCCGGAGTGAACGCAGCCCGCAGCCTTCTGGGTAAAAACATTATCCCTCCACCGCCAACCACCTCACTGGGTGCACTGATCAAACATCTCACCGAAACTGACCCCGACTGTTTTCAGCCTTCCAATGTGAACTTTGGACTCTTTCCTGCCTGGGAAAAGAAAGTCCCTAAAAAATTGCGAGGAGAGAAACGAAGAGAACTCTCTGCGGCAGCAATGACCGAATGGCTCAACCTGCTGGCATAAATAGTCTGCACAAAAAAAAGGCCGTTGCAACAGAAGTTGCAACGGCCCGGATCTAATCTGAAGAAGTAAAGAAAGGACTATTTACTTATTTTTCCTGCTCTTTGTCTCAGGGCAGGTACGTTTCAGCAACTTATTCACACTGATTCGCATACGATCAATGGAATTCGCAAGACCACCAATTTCATCCTTGGAATCTGTATGGATTGAATCACAGAGATTTTTTCCGATACTGATATCTTTTGCAGCGCCGGAAAGACGTATAATCGGAGAAACAACAGATCGATCAAGGAATATCCATATACAAATAATGGTGATCAGCAGACAGGCAATACCCACGCTGAAAATCTTTATTGCAGATTGTTTGGCATCTTCCATTGCCTTGGCAATGGAAATATAGACAATGGAAGTACCAACGGTGGAACCCATGGTCCAGTTATATCCGTTCTCGATTCCATAAATATCACGCTGATCTCCAGGGGCATCTGCCGGATCACCATGACAAGTCAGACAAAAGGCCTTTTCAATGCGAATGGGACGTGCTGTGTAAAAATATTTTTCACCATTTTTCTCCATAACACCCTGCTTCATCATGGACTTCTGATTTTTCTCAAAGTAGGCGATTACTTTTTCTTCTTCGTCGTCGGCTTTATTGTCTGGCCAGAGGGGATCAAGGGTCGCTTGTTTGAAAAGGTACCCTTCAAGAGTCTCCTGAAAAATTTCAAACTCCATACGGTTAACTACAAATTTAGACATAAGCTCAGGTACAAATAAATCTTTGTCTGTATTCTCTTCCATAATCAATGGATACTGATACTTGCCAAAGAATTTACCACTTGCCTGAATATAATTATAGATAATTTCGCCCTTACTTTTGGCTTCTGCAATAGCATTTTGTTGACTCAACATATAACTGGTATACCCAATAGCGATGGTCGCAAGTAAACTCAACACCGTTATAATTACTATAAATTTTGATCGAATCCCCATTTTTCCTCCTGATTTTTTCTCATTGATAACCTGACCTGCTTGTGTACTTCCTCCTGGAACCAGGATTATAACAGCTCCCAGCTTTAAATGAAATGAAGAAAGCCACTTTTCTTCCCGCCCAAGCCATTAAAGTCTTTAGCAAAATACTTAACTTCGGTGGTGAAAGGCACTGCTAAGCCTTTCTTCTTGACAAATAGACCTCTGCTCTACTAAAAATAAGGAAGGGAGTATATTTATCTCAAAATTAGGAATAGTTACCATAAGTTTCCATGGTTTGACAGGGGAAAAACATGATAAAACGTTATACTGTAATCGGGCTTACTGCCGCACTGTTTTCAACACAGTTATTGGCAGGAACAGCCTTCAGCGGACAGGCCACGCCTTCACAGCAAGACCTTATCAATGAGATCGAGATGTTAAAAAACATCGTTATGGATCTCAACAATCGTCTTGTTTCTGCGGAAGAAATGCTGAACATGAGTCTTGAAATGAAGGAACAGCAGGACGCCCAGTCCAAAGATACCGTTGACATGGTTTATGAACTTGACGAACGTGTTGGTGACACCGAAAAACACACAGCTCTTGATCGGGTAACCATGGGAGTTGAACTGGAGACCCAGTTTAACGCCATTGACATGGATGTAAAAGTTATGCCCAGAGCCAGTCAGATTCAGATCGGACAGATGGCCATTGCGGGCTCACAGTTTTCTGCTGCGGAGATGGAACAATTCAAATCGATGCTGCGACAGCAGGGCGTGAAGAATGAATCTGTAACAAACAATTCTCTCTTCACCAGCCGTCTGCGGCTTGACATCAAATCCAGACCAACTCGCTCTCTTTCTTTTGTGGGTCGTCTTTCTGCGGCCAAAGTTTTTGGCGATTCAACCGGAGTGAAATGGTATAATGGTGGCCCCAATGCTGTAACCATGGATGGCAATGTACACTCCAATGGCAGTGATTCTGCCCTTCGTGTTGAACGCGCCTTCGTCACCTATTTTGGTGATATAGGGGATACGGGTTACCATTTTTCCCTGGGACGTCGTCCGGCACTTGGTGGCGCGCCCGATGAATTCAGCACTTCAAGTATGGTTGGTGGATCTCCCATGGCCCATGGTATCAACTGGCAATTTGACGGGGCATCTCTTGGTTTTGACCTGTCTGACATGACAGGGATCAATGGTGCAAACTTCAAAATGTGCTGGGGCGTAGGCTTTGAATCCGGAGTCGGCTCGGGTAACTCTTACTCCATGTCCTACAACTCTGATGTTGACGATATGCAGTTTGCAGGATGGATCGCCAACCTCTACGAAGACGAAAACACAAAAATCGTTAACATGTATGCCCATGCATTTGACGTAACTGATGGCTTCACGGGACTGGTCGTTCAACCATTTACCCTCAATGGTTTCGACTTTAACAACGATGGCAGATACGACCAATACCAGATGAACGCCAATACTGGTGCCTACATCAGCCGAACGGAACCCACGTCCAATATAGGTTCTATTGATATTGTCACCCTCCTTGGCCAGACGCAACTGGACCAGGTGGCGTTCTTTGGTGATATGGCCGTGAGCTATGCCAAACCTTCAGGAATATCCGCGAATCCAATGATGCAGTTTATGGGAACGGATGGCCTGCTCAACTCCAATGGAGAACAAAACAACCGTACTGGTTACTCCTTCTGGGCTGGTGTTAAAACAGAACTTCCCTGGCAGGCAACCGTTGGCTTTGAGTACAATTATGGCTCAAAATACTGGATAGCATTCACTGGCGGTGAGGACAACCCTGCTGGTTCAAAACTTGCTACTCGTGGTTCTGTTTATGAACTCTTCTACAATCATCCAATGGTTGGCAACAAACTCACCCTCTCCATTGGCGCACAGTATTACGATTACGATTACACTGGAAGTGGCAATCCCATGGGAGCTCCTGTTAAAATCAGTGACATGAGTGCACTCGATGCCTTCCTGCCTGTTACTGACTCCATGTGGAACTACTACATGAATCTTGTCTATCGCTGGTAAAACCAGTTTACTCAATTCTCTGGCAAAAACGGCGGGCGATCATTTTCGACCCGCCGTTTTTTTTCGCTTTTCCAGTTTTTACTTTTAAATGCAGTAAACTTATGATGAAATATATTTATTGTGTTGCACGTGATTATTCACCATTCTTGGAGTGAAAAACAATAGCATTCCTGCTTGCTACAATGGCCACTGAAATACAGACGTTATGCAAAAGACAAGTATGACCGCCACGTTTATCTGAATCCAGACTCTCAGTAGGAGATATTCATGCTTTCTGCCAAACCCGCTATACTGTTTTTTATTTCTCTACTCATTTTCTCAGCAATAAATATTTCCAGGGTGAGCTTTTCAGAAGAACTGACTCAGTGCGCACGCTGCCATACTGACGCCATTCGCATGGACGAACTCACAGAAGATGCAATCACATATGGCGATGATAAGCCTGTTGTATCGGCCAGGCAAAAGGGCATGGGATACCTGGTCGAGCAAGCACCTTTTGATCTCTATGAAAAAATGCTTGTTGCCCCGGAATTCTTAAATTCCCCACATGGACAAATACCCTGTCATATGTGCCATCAGGGAAACCCCAACAGTAAGGATGCCACCGTTGCACATAAGGGCATGCTTGCTGATCCAAGCCTGGACAGTGAGGCCACATGTGGCCAGTGCCATAATGAAATCACATCAAAAGCTGCAACATCCCTGCACATAAATCCGGAACCGCTATACAAGACCCTTGCTGCACGTTGCTCAAAAGAGCAGCTGACAAGTCTCAAAGAAAATGTTCTTGACCAGCAGTGTCTCACCTGTCATCAGGGAAGTTGTGGCTCCTGCCACGTCAGCAGACCAGACGTCGCAGGCGGTGGTCTGCAAAACGGCCATTTCTTCACCAAAAAACCGGATTTCATATACAACTGCCTTCCTTGCCATACCCATCCCACAAGTATTGATTTCATAGGAAGAAAGGGGGGAGGTGATATTCACTACCGTAAACACGGAATGATCTGCACAGACTGTCACACAAAAGAAGAAATGCATGCCTCCACCGAAAACAGTGGCGGCAGATACCATTTAACACAACGGCCCCAGTGTGTCGACTGTCACAGCGAAATTGCAGACCGCCCCATACCAGAGCATGTTCTGCACAAGAATGTCGCTTGCGCAGTCTGTCATGCCGCTCCTTATCAAAACTGCAATTCCTGTCACGTAGGTACCGACCAGGATGGTGTTGTCTATTCAACCTCCACTACGCCCTTTAAAAAATTCTTAATTGGAAAAAACCCTGACAAGGATGGTCCCCGGTACGTCCTGATGCGAGAGATTGGCGTACAACGGGACACATTTGCAGAGAGTATTGGCAACATGCAAAACTTTTCTGCTCTTCCTACCTACAAAAGAGCATCACCTCATACTGTTCAAAAAAGAACCTGGCAAAGTGCAGACTGCAACCACTGTCATGGAAACAAAAAACTCTTTCTCACCCAGGATTCTATCCCTTTCGGCTCCATTGTTGCCAACAGACACGTACTGTTAAAAGACACTGATGTGCCAGCCCCTGTCCAGGCAAAACGCTCTTTTATGCTCTCTCCCACTCGTCCAGATCCTGCCATTCGAGTCTCAGCTGAATGGCTGAAACAACATCAAGGTGATAAAAACATCATTCTTCTCGATACACGAAGCAAAACTGATTACGAAAAAGGCCATATCCCCGGCGCTTTCCACCTCTGCTTTTGCGTCCTTCGGACCAGTGCAGAAACAACCCCACCTTACATGATGCAGAAAGCTCAGAAACTCGCCAAAATATTTGGCAGCTCTCGCCTCGGGCTTACTCCAGGGAAACGAGTTGTAATTTATGACGATGGACACAGCGGCCGTGGAATCACCTTTATGGCTCTAAGAATGCTTGGGCACCAAAAGATTTCATTTCTTGACGGCAATATTACATCGTGGAACGGTAGGGGATACAAACTTGAAAAGGGTCGGGCCCCGGTTGCTAAAGTCAGAACCTATCCGCTCAAACCCGTCGCTGACTTTATAGTAGACAATCATGACATCATAGAACTTATGGGTACAGGAACAGCTATTGTCGTCGATACACGCAACGCCGCCCACTATAATGGTCATATGCTAAGAAACGATATTGCAAAAACAGGTGGATCTATCCCTGAAGCCATCAGTTTTTCCTTACAGACCCTGATGGGCAGTAACGGAGAGCTCTATTCCACTAAACGCCTTTCCTGGCTGCTATCCAATGCCGGTATCAGTGCCTCAACGGGTAAAACCATTATCGGCACCTGCAACACAAACATGATTGCGGCAGAATTTTATATGATATTGGATTATCTTGGATACGATAACGTAAAAGTGCACGATGGTTCATGGGCAGAATGGGCTGCAGAGTTCGAATAAAACGCTCTTGGCAGGAAGGACGATCAGTATGTCCAGCCAACACTCTACAAGAGCATTGGGCTTACAAAGGCTGCAGCAATATCATCACGACCACGGCCTGATATCATCTCCCTGCTATTTCTTTTGATTTGCGCCAGGCTTTGCCAGGAAGTCTTATGATCCAGATAGGATGGTGAATATTTACCAATGACCTGGTTAGCAATCAAACTCAGGTTTTCTACTCGATAGTTTCCTCTAACTACAGTGTCACAACCGCTGAGTTGATAAACGTCCACGTTCGCACCTCACTGCTGAGTCGAATAGTCTCCCTTATCTGTTAGTCCTTAAGCTGTCCACCCCTTGCTCGCAACTCAAGCAGAAAATATACCCATTAGCTGCATTGGGATGGCAATCAGGAAATAATCAGACTTTCTTCCCTGAAGAAGTACCGAATCCAGTCGTAAATCCATTACCAAAGTAATGCCGGATCAGACCGACAGCCCTGTAGAATTTAGACAAAAAAAAGGATCAACCGTATAGCCGGCTGATCCTCATAAATGTATTCATTTTTTTCATTCTCTTGACGAGACTGAAAACACTCTGTTACTCACAGGTTTTTGGTTTCTCCGCATCCAGGGCATACTTCAACAAGAATTGATGAAGATCTTCCATCTGCCCGACAGAATATTTATACGTGTCAAATTTTGGCATATATCGCTTAAACTTTCTGAAATCCTGCTCAAAAAAGCGACTCCAGGCTTTCCTTGTACGATCACCCGGTGAAATAACCGGAGCACTGTTTTTCTTGTGACAGGCAAGACATTTCCTGAAGATATATCGCCCTTTTCTATCACTTCCTGCAGACATATCAAATTTTGCGCCACCACTGCCGGCCTTCGGCTTTCTTGCACTTTTATTACTGGAAGTCGAAGGATATTTTATTTTTGCACTGGTCGTCCCTATGGCAGCACTTGTGCTTGCTGCTACAGCTGCATTCTTACTTGGCGCAGTATCTACAAGATACCTGTGGATGTTTTCCAGTTGCCGATCGTTGATTCCAATAGCAGTAAAATCATGCGACATACCTCTCAACTTCTTATAATCATCAACAAAGAACTCCTCCCACTTTTCAGCACTGCGTTCACTGGGATCAAGAGATGTCAGTCCCATTTCCTGATGACAGGATCGACAGGTCTGAATTGCATACTTACCCCAGAGTGCATTTCCGCCGTTAATATTGAAAGCTGCCTGAGCATTCTGGACAGCGCACATGAGAAGACCCGCTACCATAGCTGACAAAAAAAGTTTCATAGACTACTCCTTGAAAACACATAGCTTTAAAAAAAAGAAGGTCCCGATAAAATTATCAGGTAACATATTGTCAAGGATAGCGTAACGATGCGGGAAATAGCAACTAAAATTTTTCCTAAACGGTAATGATTCATAGCTTTTCAGCTAACCTGGACAAAAAAGCTCTTTTACGAAGGAAGATGTTCTGCAAATCCCCAGTATGGGTATTCTACTGCATACTCCGCCACCAGTCCTGGACTGTGTTCACGGCTAGCTACCAGCCAAAGCTTATTTCTCCGTTTCTGCTCGGTTGTCGAACTGAGAGGATCCCAGTCCGGATAAAGCACCATGGCGTTATCTGCACTATATTCAATATCACCAGAGCCCTTGAACACTCCGAGATGGGGCGTTTCCTTGTAGCTCTTCCCATCCCCCCTGGACAGTTCTGAGACAACCAGAAAAGAAACCCGCAATTCATCACGAATAGATTCCATCTGCCTCAACCAGGCATCGATTCCAGTTCTTCGCTCAGAAAAATCCTTAAAGGGGAGTTTATGCAAACTGTCTATCACAACCACGGTATAGTCAGAGTTTGTCTCGTGACGGATAAAATCAATATGGCGGCGCATTATTTCAGGACTTACCTGCCTGTCATTTATCACCCTGAAAAATTGTAACATCTTTTCAAGATCTGCTGAGGCTTGCTGGTAGCGTTGCTTTTCTTCATCCGTAAGGTCTCCCTGCCGAATTTTTTCAGCTGACAAACGGCTAAGACGACAGAGGCTCCGCTGATATATTTTTTGCCTGCCATTTTCAAAGTCGTAGTAAAGAACTGGTACCTTACGTAAAGCCATTTCCGTTGCTATCTGAATCAAAAAAGTAGATTTCCCGGTCTTTGGTGCCCCCCCGATAATATTAATACCATGCACACCATCCAGGGCATCATCAAGAAGGGGAAAACCGGATTTCAAGGCACTGTAGGAGCTGCCACTTTCCATTGAGAGCTGTTCCTGAAAATGTTCATACTCACGGGCAGGCGTGGCAAAAGGGGAAAAAGCCTGCGCACCTTTTATCATCGCTGCAACTGCTGCCCGAAACCCATCTCCTTTTTCTATTGCAAGCTGCCACAGGCTGAAGTCTTTTTCCAAACCGGAAGGCCATTTAAAAGGACGCACCTTATAGCCAATGCGGGAAGCAAGAATACGTGTACTGACATCGGATTCCAGATTGTTGGACGTCACCAGAAAAAGGGTTTTAATAAAGGCAAACTGCAGCGGATCCAACACTTCAAGGGTCTGAAGATCAGGTACGGCCACTGCCGGGAATCCCAGTTGTTTTAAAGCAAGGAGGGAATCCTCCCCCACACAGAGAAAAAGAGAGCCATTTTCGCAACGATCGATATCCTGTATATTAAAAATACGATATCGTTCTGAGAAAAAGGCTTCATTCCCATGCCAGAATGAGTCTTCCGGTCGATCGGGAAACACACAGCGGGCGGCATAACAATTCCCATCTTTCTGAAAATAGGGATAGACAAGGTAGCGTCCGTTAAAACCAATGTTGAGCTCTGACAAAACATCCTGGCCGACTCCCGCCTTTTGAAAACGTGCACGCAGGCTGTCAGTCATACTCGCAGTATGCGCATCAACTTCCCGGTTCAGGTTTGCTGCCGGATAATCAATGTTTTCAAGAAATGGTTCCCGATCAGGATCAAAACCGGGGACAAGGGAGGCGTCCAACCCTGCAATTTTAGCAAACCAGAGAGGAAAACCAGCAGGGACACAACGGTTCAGACACCGGAAATAGCCGTGGAAAAAGCTGCCTTTTTTGAGAAAAACACGTAAACGTCCTGCTGGATCAAATCCTTTTTCTCCACAAAAGGGACAATCTGCGCGCAGGAAATTTTTTTCTAACCGGCTCCCTGGAAGATTCTCCTGGAAGAATTGAGCTACAGCTTCATCACTACCCATGGATTATGCCCCTTAGGCGCTTGTATAAGAACAGACAATTGTTTTCAATTTGAAGAACTTTACAAAATCAGCACTGGCGTCCAGTTGATGTGCCCGACATGTTCTGTCTCCTCAACAAAAAAACGCTGGGTAAGTAGAACATTCGTGAACACGCTCCTGGAGAATTACGGTTTACCAAGCAGCTTCGACAATGCCTTTCTTTCCAGACCTTTCTCAAAACAAACATGAACCGAACGTCCAAGGTCGACGGAATGAAGGTTACGCACAGCCACAACACGACCACGCATCCCCCCAGTTGCCCCGGCTATGGCATCATCTCCGAAACGGACATCCACCGAACGCCCAAGAAGAATTCTGGCATGTTTTCTTCTGCTGATCCTTGCAAGAAAAGAAATTCCACCCATGGAGAGATCGCTTCCCGTCCCACGAATAGTAGTGTCCGTTGCCTTTCCTTCTTTATCCAGAAGATCTAAATAAACAGTACCCTGGTAAGTATGACGAGTTTGCTCACGACGGTCAGCGCCGGAGGAGATAAAAAACTCATTCTCAGTACTGACTTTGAGGCAATAATCCCGTATTTTCGCCTCAAGTGCCGGATATGCCTCTGCCCATCCTTCAACAGTATCCATGGACAGAGTGGAAATATCAGTGTTTCCAGTACTTGTTGCGTTCAATGTCCAGACAGAATCGTTAAAAAAAGAATCTCCACCAAACACCTGGCCACCAGTGAGGGTCTTCACCAGAACTTCATGACCTGTTTCATGATAAAAAAGTTTCACCGACCCGTTCTCAACAAAGAAAAGACGGGACTGCGGATCTCCCTGGTGAACAATATCAACTCCAGCGGAGTAACTCTTATGCTCCAGATTATGGTAAAAGTCGTTAAACTCCTCGGTGGTGAGCAGGTCATACAGTCCGGACCAGATACGAATATGATCCTCATCGACACCCTCTGACTTGGCATCTTCGATAAATTCTGCAGCTTGTATAATTTCAGTAAGGGCCATGGAATCAATTTCGATCAAACGCATGCGCAACGCCTCTGCATCGTTAAACCGCTTTTGTTTCGCACTCTTCTCAAGGAGGTTAAGAAGCACTTTTTTGGCTCGTTCCTTCTGGCCCTGTGCGAGAAGGTCGTACACTTCCTGCTCGTCAGGACTGGCAGTGACACAAGCATACCCTGTCCCTGAACTTTTGCCTTTATTCTCGGCCTCCCGAACTGTTTCTTTCGGCTGACGCAGCTCCATTTTTCCAGACTCAGGTGGAGCTGTATGAGGAGGAAGGACAACGACTCCCCGCTTACGAATCGAATTTACAGCACTTTCTGCGGCCTCAACGGCTTCCGGGCCAAAGAGCTTATCAGAACTATCAATGAGTTTCTGCAACACAGGAACAGCTTTTTCAGAACCGCTTTCTCCAAGGGTTCGACAAATTTCCTCTGCCAGTATCGTCTTCTCTTTTCCAGGATACAGTTTACAGTCCTCAAGCAGTTCAGCAAGAGGATCAACAACCGATTCATCAGCCTTCCGGCCAAGACGTTTAACAAGCTGCACCTGCCTGGCAAAACTGACATCAGGCAACACCTGCAGAAGATACTGATTTGTTGCCTCCTTGCCAATGCGGATGATACACTGCAGAGCCTCCTCTTGCACACGATCATCCTCATGGAGCATATACTCAAGAACGGCCCCTGCATCTTTTGCTGACCCCGTTTCAGCAAGAAGGCGAATGATATTTCGTTTTCCATACCAGGGCATGGGATCCGGTAACCTTTCCAGCAAGACAGGAACCAGGTCATCTCCTGCCTCAGAGAGCAACTTCAACAATCGAATACGTTCAGAACGTTCCTCAGCACTGATAAGAGTATCGATCAAAAAACGTACCGCCACTGGCCCCTGCATGATAATTTTCTTGCAGAGCATCTTTTCCACAGGTCTGACAAAGCATTGCTCAAGGGACGTCTGCAACCGTTCAAGGTCAACACTTTCATCCTGAACTTGAGCGATAACCATCCGCAGCTCTTGGGGTTTTTCAACTGCCCCGGAACGGATATTATAAAACAGGTCTAAAATACGTCCGGCCAGATCATTATTCCCCCTATGGCAGGCATGACTCATCATGGCCTGCATAGCCTGCACATACTGTTTAAAAGTGGAATCCAGTGTTTCTGCTTCCTGGATCCGGGCAAGGCAGAAAGGCGTTAACTTTTCCAACCACTCCCAGCGCTCAAGAAGAACAAGTTTCTCAACGACTCCACCAATGACCAAGGCAAAAGACGAACGAGATCCATTTTTTTTATCTTTAAAGCCACTGACCACATTTTGAATAATGGCGGCAGCCAAAGATTCTTTGTCATCTTCCAAAAGTTTAACCAGAGCAGACGGCAGGCTGTTACAAACATCCTTATTGCTTAAACTCCTCATATCTCCTGCCACCAGAGATTTTATGCCACTCTGAACACCTTCTACCGTTCCGATTTCTTCTGTTTT
>JAOZKN010000050.1 GCA_029935315.1 Desulfocapsa sp.
GCTGACATATTTTCAGTGGAATGCTGACCCACCGGAATACCACGACCATCATCCTGAACTTCAACTGAGTTATCTTCGTGAATAGTTACATGAATACGCTCACAATGTCCGGCAAGGGCTTCATCAATACTATTATCTACAACTTCCCAGATAAGATGGTGAAGGCCTGTTTCGGCAGTATTACCGATATACATTGATGGTCGTTTACGAACAGCTTCAAGACCATCAAGTACTTTAATCTGGTCTGCGCCGTAATCTTTATTTTCTTCAGTCACTCGTTTTTCCTTTTGAGGAATAAATAAAAATACCTTATAAATATCTATTATTAGGTACTATCTTAACTAATTATAATATTACAATTGCATTGGCATTATTATACCTAAGAAACCTTTATCAGTATCAGACTTCAATAAGCATGGGCTATTATTAGAATTGATATAAGCATCAACCGTATCACATTCCATAACCTGAAGGGCATCTATAAAATAGCGGCAGTTAAATCCTAAAAGAAGTGAATCACCATCATACTTAACATTCTGTATATCTTTTGCATTGCCCAGATCTACATTTTGTGAAGTAAGGATCATCTGCCCATTTTCAATTTCCAGCTGAATTGTATGGAAAATATCTTCGGTAAACAGGTTTATTCGTTTGAGGGAATCCAGAAAAGGAAGTCTTTCTATTTCAATCTTATTTTCAAGCTGGACGGCATTGACAATGGCACTGTATTGTGGAAATTCACCCGTTTTTAAACGAATAACCATAATAGCACCAGGATCTTTTACAACCAGTTGTTTTTCTTCAAAAGATATATTTACAGTATCACAATTTTCGCAGAATTTTTTCAATTCTTGAACACCTTTTTTCGGAATAAGGGTACCAGAATCCAGGTTTAATAAATCTATATCTGTTGCCACATCTTTTTCCATGATGGATAAACGGTGTCCATCAGAAGAAATCATACGAAGATAGGATCTCTCATCTCTTTTTTCGGTTTCAAAAAGGACATTGGTAAGGGAGTAGGCATTTTCTTCTTCATTGGCCACCGAAAAAATTACCTTATCGATAAGATCTGTAAAAACACCCGCTTCAAAAGAAACAAAATTATCTTTATCATATTCAGGAAACTCAGGATATTCATCGCTGGCAATTCCAGCAAGATTATAAGTGCTCAATCCTGCTGAAATAATTACCCAGCTGTTTTCTGTTTCTTGTATAGTTATGGTATCTGATCCTGATTCACGTACTATTTCAAATATTTTTTTACTGGGAAGGGTTAAGGTCCCCTGTTCCAGTATTTCTGCAGGAACTTCAACGCGAAGTCCTACTTCAAGATCTGTTCCGGTAAGAATAAGGGAATCATTTGTGGTTTCTATGAGAATATTTGAGAGTATTGCCAGAGTAACCCGCTTATTTGTGATATTTTGCAGTCTGTTAAGACCATCAATAAAATCAGTTTGTAATACGTTACAATTAAGTGTCATGGGGTATCTCTTTATTAAATAGTCTTTTTATTATTATTATTAAGGGTGTTAATATGTTTATATTATATGTAACATATTAATATAAACATATTTTTTACAAACATCGTATTGTTTAAAAGATAAGAAAAATTGTTTATTTCTTGTTTTTAACAGCTTATTAACAAGGTTATGAAAAAAGTACTAACAGGGGCTGTCAAAAGAGTGTTGAAAAACTAAAAAAATGTATAAAAAAAATACGATATTTTCGAAACTTATACAGAAAAAGATTGTAGTGCAAAGTGGGTAAAAAAACAAGAATTTTTAGTACTAAAATTGTTTATTATAACTGTTTTGAGAAAGGGGTTCCGGGAGTAAAATGAAAAGAATAAAACAAATAGATAATTTATTTGTAAGTGCTTTAAATAATAATGTATTTCCTGGAGCTGCTTTTGCCTTTTCAAAAAGGAATGGAAATGCTTATAAAAGGCTGATTAATTATTATGGTTATGCCCAGCTGGAACCAAAAAAAAAGGAGTTAACAACGGATACAGTTTTTGATCTGGCATCTCTTACAAAAGTATTGGCCACTGTTCCTCTTCTACTTAGCCTCATTGATAAGGGAAAGATTGGTTTTGAAACATCACTTGGAGATATCTATGTAGATTGTCCGGAAGATAAAGCTGAAATAACCATAAGTCAGCTTATGTCACATTGTTCAGGGTTCGTTGCACACAGAGAATTTTTCAACACCTTAATTCTATTGCCAGAGATTGAGAGAAAAAAAAGTCTTTTAAATATAATACTAAAGGATAATCTTATTACGCCACCTGGATCTGTTCACTGTTACAGTGACATAGGATATATGCTTTTAGGATTAATAATAGAAAAATTAAGTGGAAAAAAACTCAGTGAGCTCGCAAATACTGTTATTTATAAACCAGTGGGTCTTGAAAAGGATTTATTTTTCCCGGGGACTGATTCCAGACACCTGGAGTATGCCAGTACTGAAAAATGTCCCTGGACAGGAAAGATGCTTACAGGTGCAGTACATGATGATAATTGCAGGGCAATGGGAGGTGTTGCAGGGCATGCAGGTTTATTTGGAACACTGTTTGGTGTTCTCTCAATGGCCGAGTGTTTTCTTGATCAATGGAAGGGAAGGGGTAGACACCCCGCTTATCCCGATACATTGTTACAGCGTATTTTAGAGCCTGTTGGAAATTCAGGATGGACCATGGGATTTGACCAGGTGTCTGACAAAGGTTCGAGCAGTGGAAATTATTTTTCAAAGAAGAGTGTGGGACATTTAGGTTTTACAGGTACATCTTTATGGATAGATCCGTTGCGTGATTGCATCGTCGTTTTGTTAACAAACAGGGTACATTTCGGGAAAGAAAACTGGAAAATTAAAAAGTTCAGACCTGTTTTTCATGATATTCTGATGAAAGAAGAATAAAAAAAGGGCTGCAAATCAAAATAGATTTGCAGCCCTTTTTGTTTAACAAAAAATTTTTACTTACTTGATGACTACCACCAGCAGATGGTTTGGTCAGCAGTAAAAATTTTGTCTACAAGAGCATCATAATCCGGAGCATCAACAGCCAAGTCGAAACTTTCCACGTCACGGTCTCTACCTACTATTTCAACCAGTTTTTTTGTTGTATCATCTGGTGCTGAACGATATACGTTAAGAATTTTCATAATTATACTCTCCTAAGCTTTAATAATGCCATAAGGGATGATATGGGTCATATCACGCAACTTCTCACCAAGTTCTTCAATGGTGAGGGGTTCAAGATCATTGAGTTCACAATTCTCTTTTGTTGTTGCAAAAACATCACCTTCCATATCACGAAGCATTTCAAGAGACTCGGCCTGGAGCTCGTCGAATTTCTCCATTTTAGGCTCATCCATTACACAGCCGTAAGCGTACATATTCTCTACAGCCAGCCCAAGGGCTGAACGAATACCGTCAACAGTACAATCCTGATTGCGGTACATCAGACATACTTTATTATATTCCATGGGAATCTCCTATAAACTTAAGTAACAATCGTAATCTTCGATGATGATTCCGTGCTGAGCCTGAGTAGCCATTTTGTTGGCTTCAAGACCTTCTGGAACATCGTCGATATCGTATCCCATGTTTTTATAACTATCGACACAGATGGATACATCGTCAGCTATTTTACAAAGCTCAGGAAAACCGGCTTCTTTTTTAGCGTTGTGAGTGGCATCCCAGCTGAAAAATACTTTTACACTGGAACCTTTGGCTTTAGCAGCCTTGGTTATACCCATGACGTGTTTGAACTGGTCAGGGTTTGTTACAAATATTCCGAGACTTTTGGACATGATATTCTCCGGGAAATTTCTTTAAATTATAAACTCATAAAAAAAATAAAGACTATGGATCAACCTTTTTTAACAAAAAAGCTGATAAAACCAGAACCTTCTTTCTCACCAAGATACTCATGTCCTGCGCGGGCGCACCAGCCAGGAAGATCATTTCTGGAACCTGGATCGGTACCATCAATCTGAAGAACTTCGCCGGAGGCGATTTTACCAATTTCTTTTTTGGTACGAAGAAGAGGCATGGGACAACTCAGGCCTTTTGCGTCAAGTGTTGAAGCTACTTCGATTCCGTCTTCGGCAACTTTAAGGTCACTCATTTTATTTTCCTCCTGGAAATATTGTTTCGGCAGACTGATAAACGTGATTGTTTTCCGTCTAAAAAAATACATAAATAAGTGCGTTCGAAAACACACTACATAAATAACTGTCAAAGCTATACTTTAGCTAAACTGTTATGTCAAGTTGAAAATGAATGGTTATTCAAGTGTTTGCTTTGTAGGTAATGGTTTGTTATTGTTGGTAAAAAAGAATTGAAAGGTGTGTGCTTAAAGGGTGCTTTTTCCCATAGAAGCTTGACAAAAGTTCCGGTCAAGGGTAAAGAAAACTTGAACTTAACAAGATGTTAAAATCATGTTTTGAAATATTTTGATTTCAAGGAGGAGTGAGGATGAGTGAAGAAAGTGTGATGGTCGGTAAGGTTAAATCACTTTACAAGACCTGCTGTCAATCAGAATGGAATGCAACAATTACGGGTGTTATTGTTGCGTTACTTTCTCTTTTGATTATGGCCTGGTGGCGTCCATGGGGTGCGGTTGGTGCTATTCGAAACTGGGGTGACTGGATTATTTATGGTCTTAATACTGTCATTGGAGCAGAGTCAGGAATACTTGGGTATTACGACGAAGCACCAGCAGCATTACTTGGAAGTACCGGTTCTGTAATTGGTATTGGTTTTATCGGCGGTGCATTTATTTCAGCCTGTCTTGGTAAAGATTTTGCCTTTCGTATTCCACCCTACCGTGAAATGGTAAAAGCTGTTATTGCCGGTATCCTGATGGGTGTAGGTGCTGCACTTGCTGGTGGTTGTAATGTAGGTGGTATGTATAACGCAATTGGAAACCTTGCAGCTAACGGTTTTACCATGTGGTTTGGCCTGGTTGCCGGTGTTGTGCTTGGTCTGAAACTTCTCTATATGGAAATGGAATACATCACCTGGGGTGATGGCGGATCCGGTACTATAAATGTACCAAACTTTCTCCAATCCATCCTTGCTCTGGCAGGTCTTGCGCTTCTTATCTGGACAGCATATGCTTATGCCGGTTTTGAAGAGGGAGCTTTCACCTGGGCCGGTGATAAGGATGAAGATTATATTGCGTCACTCTCCGGAATTATCATGATTGCAGCAGCTCTTGGATATGCTATGCAACGTGGTCGCTGGTGTATGGTTCAGGGTTTTCGTGAACCCCACATGACAGGAGATTGTACCCTCGCTAAATCTGTAGCACTTTCCATCTTACTTCTTGCCGTTGGTGGTGCAGTCTTGAAATACTCTGTGCCTGCAGCTCATGGTGGAGAAGCTGTTCTGAACCCTATTAACTATGTTCGTGGAACATTTGGCTGGGGTGGCGTTGTTGGTGGTTTTATCTTTGGGCTTGGTGCCATGCTTGCAGGTGGTTGTGGTTCAGGAACTCTCTGGCGCGTGGGTGAAGGTCAGGTCAAACTGATCATGGTTGTACCCTTCTTCGGTATTGCTAACTCCCTTATGACAACCTGGTTTAAGAACTTCGGAGCAGATGAAATCAACCTGGAAAAATCAGGTGCTCTTGGTTCGTATGTGTATCTTCCGGATGTTATGGGATACGGTGGAACCCTTGCCATGATAGCAGCCATAATGATGGTCTGGTATCTCGTTGTAACCTGGAATGAAGACAGCAATAAACTGATTGTACCTATGTAAGAAAAAGTACATTTAGTATACTTTGCAGTGAATCGCAGTTTCTGAAATTTAGAAACTGCGATTTTTTTTGTGAAAAAGAAAGAACTAAAGAAAAAATATTAGGTATTTGGAAAAACTGTGTTCAACTGGTATGTTTCATCTTGGTGTTTTTTTATTCGCTCTTTCTGCCAGGTGTAGTCTCATTTCTAACCCATTAAAAAAACAAAAACTTTGTGGACGAGACCAACTGTCTCCTGAAAACAGGGGGCTGTACAGTCGTCAAATAGGTGAACGGATTCTTGAGCTGGACTGTTTTCAACGAGCAGAAACTGTTTTTATCTATATTGATTTTCGTTCTGAAGTGCAGACCCGTGAGCTGATATCTACAATGCTTGCAATGGGAAAAAAGGTGGTAGTGCCGGTAACACTTCTTCAAGAAAGGGATTTGTTACCTGTATCTATCAGCAATATGGAAACGGATCTTGCTCCAGGTTACGCATCTATTCCGGAACCGGTGGAGGCTATTCGTAAAACCCAGCATGTAGCACCAGAGAGTCTTGATATTATCTTTCTTCCGGGCTCCGTTTTTGATGAAAGAGGAGGGCGCATGGGCTATGGAGGTGGTTTTTATGATCGTTTTGTTTCAGGCAAAGCGCCTCAGGCCTTGCGAATTGGGCTTGCCTATGAGCAGCAGATGGTAGAGGAAGCTCCCTTGCAGGATCATGATGAGCGCATGGATATGATAATCACAGAAAAGCGTATTATCAGCACGGTGCGATAAGTTTACTGGAAATAAAAATGCGAAAAACAGCAATATTTAACGATCCCTTATTTGTAAGTCATGACCCGGGTTTTGACCATCCGGAATCACCACAGCGTCTGAAGGTGATAAATGAAGTTCTTGCACAGGAACAGGTAAAAGAGTGTTTTGTGTACCCGGAATTTACAGCGGCGAGCCATAAAATAATCGGCATGAATCACAGTACCGACCTTGTGAACCGGGTAGCTGAAACTGCAGGGAAGATTTTTGATGCGCTGGATCCCGACACCAAGACATCACCTGACTCCTACGCGGCTGCAGTGCTTGCCGTGGGGGCGCTGATAAAAGGAGTAGATCTCGTTCTGAGTGGGGAAATAGATAACGGTTTTGCCCTTGTGCGTCCCCCGGGTCATCACGCTGAAAAAAAGCGGTCAATGGGTTTTTGTCTTTTTAATAACGTTGCCGTGGCCGCAAGATATGCCATAGACAATTGCGGTCTACAGCGGGTTATGATTGTGGATTGGGATCTGCACCATGGCAACGGAACGCAAAATTCTTTTTATGAATCAGAGAAGGTTTTGTATGTTTCCACCCACCAGTTTCCTTATTATCCGGGAACAGGAGATGTCCAGGAAACTGGGAGTGGAAAAGGCAAAGGCTATACTGTAAATATCCCCCTTCCCGGATATCAGGGAGATGAGGATTATGCCACCATCTTTAATGATATTATTGTTCCGCTGGGGAGAGAATATAAACCGGAACTGATTCTGGTCTCCTGTGGATTTGATATCTACAGTGCTGACCCTCTGGGGTTGATGGAAGTGTCCGTGGATGGTTTTGCCTATCTTACCAGGTGTATGGTTGAACTTGCAGGAGAGGTTTGTGAAGGCAGACTTCTGGTCACCCTTGAAGGGGGATATGATCTCACCGCACAACGAGATGGAAGCATGGCCGTATTGTCAGAATTGTGTGGTAAAAAGCTTAACACTGGTCACCCGGTCAACCTTGATGATAAACGGGCTGCAGAGTTGAGGCAGGCCAAATCGCAACATCCGGCAATTGCTCAGGCCAGGAGTGTTGCAAAAAAGGCCTGGAAATTGTAAAATTTAGAGGAATGCATATTGTCCACAAAGATGATATCGCAAAAATATACAAAGCCAGATAGTTGTGTAAAAGCGGTATATTATCAGGACATATTCCGTTGTCGGAGCAATAGTACGTTTAAACAGGAACAGAAAGAGATATAACGAAATGAATATTACCGTTGAAGAAGTAAAGCACGTGGCAAGTCTTGCCAAGCTGAATTTAAGCGAAGAGGAGTTGAGTAGATTTCCAGGACAACTTGACACAATTCTTTCCTATGTGGCAAAGCTGGACAGCCTTGATACCACAGGTGTTACTCCCACCACCCATGCTTTTTCCATCCACAACGCCTTTCGTGAGGACCTGGTTCAGGAGTCTCTTCCACGAGACAAAGCTCTGGCCAATGGACCGCATGTTAACGGTGAAGCGTTTGTTGTTCCTAAAATTATAGAATAATATGAAAAGCGACTCGCGTCGCACATCTTTTTTATTTGAGGCGTTACACCATAATGAATCCCTATGAATTAAGCATTGCCCAGGCACGAACAGAGCTGGACAATGGCACACTGTCATCCCGTGATTTGACACGCAGTTGTCTTGATCGTATAAAATCTGTGGACGGCAGGATACAATCCTTTCTGCTTGTTACTGAAGAAGAGGCTCTGCAACAGGCAGAGTCTGCAGATAAGCAGATAGCAGCAGGAAATGTTGCAGCTCTCTGTGGAATCCCGCTGGCCATGAAAGATCTGCTCTGTACCGAGGGCGTCACCACAAGCTGCGGATCCAAAATTCTTGAGAATTTTGTCCCGCCATACGATGCCACGGTGATTGAAAAATTAAAAAATCAGGGGGCAGTCCTGCTTGGTAAAACAAGTATGGATGAATTTGCCATGGGCTCCACCTCGGAGAACTGCGCTTTTGCGGTTCCTGATAACCCCTGGAAGGCTGGTTATGTTGCAGGAGGGTCGTCGGGGGGCTCAGCTTCTGCTGTTGCGGCCATGGAATGTCTTGGTTCATTGGGTTCTGACACCGGGGGCTCCATCAGACAGCCAGCATCTCTGTGCGGGATTGTTGGTATCAAACCTACTTACGGGCGAGTGTCCCGTTATGGACTGGTGGCATTTGCCTCTTCCCTTGATCAGATCGGTCCCATGAGTCGTGATGTTACGGATGCAGCGATAATGATGAATGCTATCTCCGGCTATGATCCGCGCGACTCCACATCTGTACAGCAGAGTGTTCCCGATTTTACTGCATCTCTGAAGAAGGGGATGGAGGGGATAAGGGTTGGAATTCCTGCCGAGTATTTTACCGCAGGCCTGGATAGTGAAGTGGCCGGAGTTGTGGAAAACGGTGTGCAGATCTTAAAAGATGCCGGAGCGGAAATCGTTGATATTCGTCTTCCCCATACGGAATACTGTGTAGCGGTGTACTATCTGATTGCACCTGCTGAGGCCAGTTCCAACCTTGCCCGTTATGACGGGGTTGCTTACGGTATGCGCAGTGAAGATGCCAGCTCCCTTGAAAATATGTATCGGGAAAGCAGATCTGCAGGTTTTGGGGATGAGGTAAAACGCCGTATCCTGATCGGAACCTACGCCCTTTCCTCCGGATACTATGATGCGTATTACAAAAAAGCATCCCAGGTCAGAACCCTTATTCTCCAGGATTTCCAAAAGGCTTACGAATCCTGCGATGTGATTATTTCTCCGGTAACTCCGACACCATCCTGGAAGAAAGGTGCACATTCCGGCGATCCACTATCCTTGTACTTGTCTGATATCTTGACTATTTCAGCAAACCTTGCTGGTATTCCAGGGATCTCAGTTCCCGGTGGGTTCAGCAAGGATGGCCTGCCGGTCGGGATTCAGCTCCAGGCCGCTCATTTTCGTGAAGATACCCTTTTACAGGCAGCTTATAACCTGGAACTGGGTACGGGGCTTGCCAACAAATGCCCAGAGCTGTAGGCCCTAAAAGTGAGAAGAACAAAAGGAGAACAAGGTGAAAGTTAAGGTTCCGGAAAACGTTAAATCCATCGTCCCTTATCCGCCCGGGAAACCCATGGATGAGCTGGAACGGGAATATGGAGTTACAAATGCCATAAAACTCGCCTCCAACGAAAATGCATGGGGGGCATCTCCCAAGGCCATTCAGGCTATTTCTGATACCCTGAAAGATCTGCATCGCTATCCGGATGGTTCTAATTTTTATCTGGTGCAGGCAATTGCCGACAAATTCGGGTTTTCAGCGGATGAGATCGTTATTGGCAATGGATCTGACGAAGTCATCGAGTTTCTGGTCAAGGCCTTCGTCCAAAGCGGCGATGAGGTTATCACCAGTCACCCCTCGTTTCTTATGTACCAAAAGGTGGTTCAGGTACGTGGTGGGGTGAACAAAGTGCTCCCCCTGAAGGACATGAGGCATGACCTTGAAGCCATTCTGGAGAGTATCACCGATCGTACCCGCCTTATTTTTCTTGATAACCCCAACAATCCAACGGCAACAGTTATCAACCCCGTTGATCTGTATGCATTTTTAAATGCTGTGCCAGAGTCGGTTATTGTAGTGCTTGACGAGGCCTATGTGGATTTTGTGGAGGATGCCTTACGGGTTGATGTGCAATCCCTGATCCGGGACGTTAAAGGTCGTTGTGGAGTTGTTTCCCTGCGTACTTTTTCCAAGGCCTATGGTCTTGCAGGTATACGTGTTGGCTTTGGATTGATGAGTGGTGAGATTGCCGGGTATCTTCACCGGGTTCGGAGTCCTTTCAATGTGAATAAACTTGCCCAGGTCGCTGCAATTGCAGCCCTTGGGGATACAGCGTTTTATCAAAAAACCCTGCGGGGCACAAAGGAAGGCATGGCATGGTTGCAGGAGCAAATAAAGCAGATGGGATGCAGCTGCTATTCCTCTCAAACCAATTTTTTCCTGGTTGATGTCAAAGGAGATGCCGCCGCTTTGTATGAGGCCATGCTGTATAAGGGGGTTATTATTCGTTCTATGAAGGCTTATGGCTATGAGAATGTGATTCGTATCACCGTGGGTACAAGGGAAGAAAACGAACGCCTGGTCTCGGCTTTGAGCGCATGTCTGTCTGAGCTTACCTATGTCAAATAATGTGAAAAGAAAAGAGCAGATTGTCACCATTGACGGGCCTTCCGGAGTGGGAAAATCCACTATCAGCAGGAGGGTGGCCGCAAGTCTATCTTTCACCTATCTTGATACCGGTGCCATGTACAGGGCTGTTGGCTTGCAGTTGCTCAACAGCAGGGTGGACCTGGGTGACGAGACCGCTGTTCGGGAGTGTCTGCAAAAGATCTCCCTGGAGTTGCTGCCAGCCACCACAGAAGATGATGAAGTAACGGTGCTTCTGGCTGGTGAGGATGTCAGTGTGGCGATTCGCAGTCAGGAAATGTCCATGATTGCATCAAAGGTATCGGCTCTTCCTGCAGTGCGTGAAAAATTAACCGCCATGCAGCAGGAAATTGGCAAAAAGGGTCAAATCGTGGCCGAAGGGCGTGACACGGGAACAGTGGTTTTTCCGGATGCTGCCTGGAAGTTCTACCTTGATGCCGATCCCGGGGAACGTATGCGCAGACGTGCAGCACAAATGCGTCTGGCGGGTAAAGAAGTGGATGAAGAAGAGTTGTTGCAGATGATTATCAAGCGTGATCATGATGATCAGGCCCGTACCATTGCACCACTCTGTAAGGCCGAGGATGCAACAGTAATTGACACCAGTGTCTTAAGTATTGATGAAGTTGCAGCAAAAATGCTTGCCGGGATCGAACCTACTCCACAATAAAATCAGCACGTCTGTTTTGTGACCAGTCCAGCTCTGTCTGATCCATAAAAAGCTGGCGTTCTTCACCATAGCTGACGGTGCGGATCCGTGCCGGATCAACCCCGAGATTGATCATATACTCTTTTACGTTAATGGCCCGTCGTTCTCCAAGGGCAAGATTGTATTCGTTGGTTCCCCGCTCATCGCAATTCCCTTCAATGACAATGACAGTACCGGGATTGTCTTTCATATAGTTTGCATTGGAAGTCACGATGGGGCGCATTTCTGCATTGATTCCAGATTGATCAAAATCAAAATATACAGGACTGAAAACGATGGAAGATCGACCATGGGTGCGCATGTATTCTTCACTCTGGTCCTGATTGGCACTGTTAATGGAAAGATTTCCAATAACCTGTCCACCCGAATCCATGGACTCAGGTGCTGCCAGCCCACTCTCGGAATAAGAACCGTCTGCAGAAGGGTAGTTGATATCTGTCCCACCATTCATTTCAGATCCTCCAGCGGGAGAACCATCAGAAGGCATCACGGTTTTTTTACTGCAACCGGAGCCAAGCAGGAGTATTGCGGAAAGAAGAGTTGCGGTGAGAAAAGCTGTTTTACGCACAGGATTCATAGAGGAACCTCGAATGTATATGTATCATATAGGGGAAAAAAGTTTGTGTCTCCATTGAGTTACATTGTAGTCGTATTGCAAGAGACGTCAAGAAATTTTCGTTTATTTCAGTAGTTGCGGACAGTTTGTTGGTTTTTTGCTCATCCATTATGATATGATACAATATGCCAGGTGGAAATTATTCTTTTTATCCTTGTACCAGAAGTTGATAGTTTGTATGGTAAAGGGTTTTCTTAAATAGTTTCGTCTGGGAAATTTTCGTAGATTTATCGAGTTATTCAGCAAAGAGTGTTTTTATGATTAAATTTGCAGGTATGGTTTTCGGGGGTTTTCTTCTCTTGTTTTCGCTTGTTGTCTGTGAGGCCGGCGAGCTGCCGGATCTTCCGGAGCTGTGGACGGCAAGAAACAGCGTTGAGTTTTCACTGGCCAATTCTCCTGACAGTCGTGTGGCTCTACAGCGTATGGAAATGGCACGTGCTGCTGTGGATCAGGCCAGGGTGGGATACTACCCGCATGTAGATATTTCCGCACAATACGGGCAGACCAATAATCCCATGTATTCTTTTGGTAATATACTCAATCAGGGCGTATTTTCTCCTGCCATTGATTTCAACGATCCCGGGCGTAGCGATGATTTAAATCTGCGCGCCGGTGTTGAATACCGCTTTTACAATGGTGGGAGAGATCAGGCGGCAATAGAGGCTGCAGAGGCAGGGCTGGCAGGATCACATACTGATCTTGCGGCTGTGCACTCAAGACTGGCTTTTGAGGTTTTGCGAAGTTTCCAGTCCATTGTCCGGGCGGAGGAGATGCTGGAGGCGAGAAAAACATCTCTCACTGCAATTGGCGCATCACTTGCTGTGGCCAAAGCCCGCTATGATGCAGGTGACTTGTTAAAGACTGATCTTCTTAATCTGGAGGTACAACAGTCAAGGGCCAGTGAAAATCTGATTCTGGCTGAACACGGGCTTGAGCTTTCGAGAAAGATTTTTCTCAATTTACTGGGACTGAAAGATGGCGCAGTGCAGATTGATCCAGAAACTGGTGAAAACCAGACAGTACCTGACGAAAAAACATATACAGCTCGTGCCGAATTACAGAGTCTGCTCCATGCAGAGGAGGCCGCAGAGGCACGGTTGAGAGCTGCCCGGGGTGGAAATTTACCAACCATCGATGGTTTTGCCTCGTATCAGTACGATGAGGGCTATGTAATGGATGGCAGTGGTGATTCCTGGATGGCAGGAGTGAAGGTGAATTATCGTTTGTTCGAGGGATATAAAACATCCGCTGATGTGGCAAAATCCATGGCCGTACTTGCAAACATTCGTGCACAGCGTCAGAAGACTGAACTGGGTATGGATCTGGAGGTGAAGCAGGCGGACCTTAACTACCGTCAATCTGTGCTGCGTCTGCAGGTGACAGAGAAGATGGTGGAGCAGGCCAAAGAAAGCGCACGTCTCTCAAGGACCCGTTTTCAGGAAGGTGTGATCCTCTCATCTGATCTTATTGATGTAGAAACACGCCTCACTGATGCTTTGTTGAGACAGAGTGTGGCGAAGGCAAATATCAGGGTGGCCAGGGCGGATTTACGTCGGGCCATGGGACTTCCGCAGTTTGATTGAATCGTTGAGGATATGATGCATTGGAATAAATTGTTTACCCCCTGTCTGCTGGGTGTGAGCCTGATTCTTTTTTCAGGCTGCAGTGAGCAGAAAAAGCATGAAGGTCGTCAGGCACCTCCCTTAGAAACGGTGCGTGTGCAAATTGAAGAAGTCGTGAAAGAAACAGCCCGCTCCCGGATAGAAGTTGTGGGAACCCTTGAGGCCATTGAGCGAGCATCCATTTCTGCCAGAATATCCGGACAGATTATAGAACTCCCTGTGGTTCTGGGCTCGCAGGTAAATAAGGGTGATCTGCTGGTTAAAATCAGTGCCGGTGAGATTTCAGCAAAGGTGTTACAGGCGGAAGCGCAACTTTCTCAGGCACGTCGCAATCTTGAGCGGGAAAGCAAGTTGCAGAAGCAGGGAGCATCTACCCAGGAAACGGTGAAATCCCTGCGTGACACCGCAAGAATAGCCGAGGCTGCTTTTAAGGAAGCTCGCACCATGCTGGATTATACCAGCATTACTGCTCCTTTTTCCGGCACTGTAACAAAAAGAATTGCCAATATCGGAGATCTTGCTTCACCGGGAATGGTTCTTCTGCAGATAGAAAACGGTGAGGTTTTACAGGTGCTGGCTCAGATCCCGGAATCATTGTTGCTCAGTGTACACAAGGGTGATCTGCTTTCCGTCCAGATTCCAGCGGCGTCTCTTGAGCTTACAGGTGAAGTGGCGGAAGTTGCTCCTGCAGCAGATCCCATGTCCCGCACTGCTCCGGTGAAGATTAATATTCCCTCAGGTCCGGATCTACGCGTTGGGCAGTTTGCCCGTATTGGCCTGAGAGGCCGCGAAGAGTCGACCCTGATGATTGCAAGTTCAGCAGTGCTGGCGAAAGGGCAGATGGATATGGTTTTTGTACTTGAGCCATCCACTAAAACTGCTCGTATGCGTCTGGTGAAAACTGGGGTGAAATATGATGCGAAGGTGGAAGTCCTTTCCGGTCTTCAACCCGGGGAACAGATTGTGGTGGCAGGCGTGGAACTGTTGCAGGATGGTCAGCCCATCACTCTCAGATAATCATGAAAAATTCAAAACAGAGATTTGAAAATCCCGGTTTTGCCGGTCGGATGGCCGTTGCTTTTGTTGACTCTAAACTTACAGCGGTTGGGATTATTGCTTCCATGCTGCTTGGAGTGATGGCCATCGTTATGCTTCCCCGTGAGGAAGAGCCGCAGATCAAGGTTCCCATGATTGATGTTATGGTGACCATGCCTGGAGCAACTCCAAAGGAGATCGAACAGCAGGTTTCCATTCCCATGGAAAAACTACTCTATGAGCTTCCTGGTGTTGAGTATATCTATTCCACTTCCATGCCCGGGCATAGTCTGCTGGTTGTCCGTTTTTATGTGGGGGAAAAACTGGAAAGTTCCATCGTCAGGCTTAATCAGAAACTGGCCACAAATTTTGAACGGGTGCCCCATGGTGTTTCGACACCGGTTGTAAAACCACATATTATTGATGATGTTCCTATTCTGGCGCTGACTCTGCATTCAAAGCAGTATGATCATTTTATTTTACGCCGTCTGGCTGCAGAGGTGGATGATGCAGTCAAAAGCATTCATAATGTGGCTGAAACAACACTTATCGGGGGCACACGCAGACAGATTCGAATCCAGTTTGATCCCCTGCTCCTGGCATCGCGAAATTTAACAGTTTCTCAACTTGTACCGGCTTTACAACAGGCCAATCAGCAGAGTTTCTGCGGTAAGGTTCAGGTGATGAACGAGGAAATTCTCCTGCAGAGCGGGACCTTTCTCCAGGATAAAAATGAAATTGGCCGTGTGGTGGTGGGGGTCTATGGCGGCAGCCCTGTCTATCTCGATGAAGTCGCCACCATCCTCGACGGGCCGGAAGAGGCCGATAATTACGTTCTTTTTGGAACCCGGGAAGGACATAGTGAAGAAGCCGCAGTGACCCTCTCCATCGCCAAGCGCCCCGGATCCAATGCCGTCAGCGTAGTGGATGAAGTCCTCGAAAAAGTAGAGGGTCTGAAGGGAACCCTGATTCCAGCAGATGTGACTGTAACCGTTACCCGTAATTACGGGGAGACGGCGGCGGAAAAATCCAACGAACTTCTGCTGCATATGGGAATTGCCATCTTTGGCGTTGCTCTCCTGATCCTGTTCTTCCTGGGCTGGCGTGAATCCATGGTGGTGATGCTGGCGATTCCATCGACCCTGGCTCTCACTCTTATGGTGTTCTATCTCTACGGCTACACCTTGAATCGCATCACCCTCTTTGCCCTGATCTTTTCCATCGGCATCCTGGTGGATGATGCCATTGTAGTGGTGGAAAATATTGTCCGTCATATGCGTCTTCCCGGCAGCCGGGATAAATCCATGGTGACAATCGCCATCGAGGCGGTGATAGAAGTGGGAAATCCGACAATCCTTGCCACCTGGGCAGTGATTGCGGCTATTCTTCCCATGGCCTTTGTTGGTGGTCTTATGGGACCGTATATGCGGCCTATTCCCATTGGGGCATCTGCTGCCATGCTTTTTTCGGTAATCATTGCTTTTACTGTTACCCCCTGGGCTTCGGTAAGGATTCTGAAAAAGAAAACGAAATCTGCAGCAGCTTCGGAGCTTGATGAAGATCATGCTCCTGATGATTTTTTCACCCGCCTGTACCATATTCTTATGGATCCCCTGCTGAAATCAGGTTTTGCACGTCTGACCTTTTTTATATCCATTATCGCCATGCTTCTGGGGGCCTGTTCCATGGTCTACTTCGGCATGGTGCAGGTGAAGATGCTGCCCTTTGACAATAAAAGCGAATTTCAGATTATCCTTGATATGCCGGAGGGATCAACCCTTGAGCAGACCAGTATGGTAGCGCTGGAAATGGCAGAAGTTATTAAGGCCGATCCGACGGTGGTGAATTATCAGGTGTATGCCGGTACTGCATCACCTTATAATTTTAATGGTCTGGTCAGACATTATTTTATGCGCCAGGGCCCGACTGTTGCTGATATTCAGGTGAATCTTCTGCCTAAAGGAGAGCGCAGCCTGCAGAGCCACGATATTGCCGTGCGGGTACGGCCTGCCATTGCTGAAATTGCTAAAAAGTACGGTGCCGCAGTGGCCGTTGCAGAAGTACCGCCGGGACCTCCCGTGCTGCAGACCCTGGTTGCTGAAATTTATGGCCCCAGTGATGAAGTCCGGGTAAAACTTGCCGAAGAGGTCAAACATATCTTTGATACCACCGAAGGGGTGGTGGATGTGGACTGGTACCGTGAAGCTGATCGCAAACGCTTGTTGCTCACCATTGATAAAGAAAAAGCAGCTTTGAATCATATTTCAGAAGGAGAGATCAGCCGGACAGTGGCAACGGGTATGCGCGGCCTTTCCATCGATCTCTTCCACCAGCCGCGTGATAAAGAAGAGATTAATATCGTTCTCGAACTGCCTGCTTCCATGCGGGCATCCATTGAGGGTATTTTGAATATCGGTATGCGTTCCGCCATGAATCCCACAGCTCCCCTTGTCCCCTTGCGGGAGCTGGTGCGGGTTGAACATATTCCGGTGGAACAACCTATTTATCGAAAAAACCTGAAGCCCGTCATTTATGTTACTGCTGATGTGGCAGGGGCTGTGGCAAGCCCTGCTTACGCTGTTTTTGATATGAATGAACGGCTGGCAGCGCTCAATCCCGCCGATTTTGGCGGGTCAGGAGAGTCCATAACGGTATATAACCTGAATCAGCCTTTTACCAATGATGAACCCTCCATGAAGTGGGATGGCGAATGGCATATCACCCTTGAGGTGTTCAGGGATCTGGGCATTGCCTTCTGTGTGGTGATGATCCTTATTTATATGTTGATGGTGGGCTGGTTCAAGAGTTATTACACACCGTTCGTGGTAATGGCGGCCATTCCTTTTTCACTTATTGGCGTCCTGCCCGCTCACTGGGGATTTGGTGCATTTTTTACCGCTACCTCCATGATCGGGTTTATGGCAGGAGCCGGTATTGTGGTACGAAATTCTATTATTCTCGTTGATTTTATCGAACTTCGTCTCAGCCATGGTTTACCCCTGGCTGAAGCAGTGGTTGAGGCGGGAGCAGTGCGCTTTCGTCCCATGTTGTTAACGGCTCTTGCAGTTATGGTTGGTGCCTCGGTTATTCTTGCAGATCCAATCTTTCAGGGTCTTGCCATATCCCTTATGTTTGGCGAGATAGCTTCACTGCTGGTAAGTCGCATGGCGGTGCCTGTATTATATTTTATGCTGAAAACACATGAGCAGAAGAAACTGGAAAAGGTGATATAATTTCTACCACATACAAACTTACTGCCAGTTGCGCAGCAGGGCTTGAAGTACTGGTCGCTGAGGAAATCGAAAACTTCGGTGGTCGGGATATAGAAAGCGCCAGGGGGCTTGTCACCTGGAGTGGAGACCTTGAAGCTGCCTATCGTACCTGTCTCTGGTCCCGCTTTGCCTCCCGCATTTTCCTGACAATTGCCGAGTTCCCCGCGAACGATGAAGATGCCCTCTATGAAGGGGCACTGGCTGTGGACTGGGAAGCACATATGGGCTTAGAGGATACTTTTGCGGTGGATTGCAGCCTGAATCGTTCCAATATTACCCACAGTCGTTTTGCTGCCTTGCGGGTAAAGGATGCACTGGTGGATCAGTTTCGTGATAAGTACGATGATCGTCCCAACGTGGATATTACAAGACCAGGTATCCGTATTCGTCTCTATATCTATAAAAATCAGGCAACCCTGTCCCTGGATCTTTCCGGCGAAAGCCTGCATATGCGTGGTTATCGTGCAGAAGGGGGGGGGATCGCTCCATTAAAGGAAAG
>JAOZKN010000142.1 GCA_029935315.1 Desulfocapsa sp.
CAGGCAGAGGCTCTGGACAGCGCTTTGAAAGAAGCCGGTATGAAGATTGATTATATTATGGAAATTCTTCTTGATCGTGAGATCGCAAAAGAGCGCATCATGGGTCGTCGTCTCTGTGCCAATGATAACAACCATCCCAACCATATTGCTTTTGATGCCATCAAGCCTGTTGAAAAAGATGGCAAGCTTGTCTGTCGTGTCTGTGGTGGCGAACTTTCTGCCCGTGCTGATGATCAGGATGAAGATGCAATCAACAAGCGTCATGATATCTATTATGATACCGTTACCGGAACCATGGCTGCTGTAAATTACTTTAAAGCCACGGATACCAAAGTAATTTCTGTTGATGGATCTATGGGAATCAAAGAAGTTACTGACGCAATTCTTGCTCAGCTTGACTGATTTTGTATAGAATAAAAGCTACTTAGTGTGGTGTTAGCTTGGATGGGTATGGCGAAGGATTCTTCGGTGTACCCATTTTTTTTGCTTTTTGGCTTGGGATATTTTAGAATTAGAGATTATTCTTTGTTATTATTGAATTCTTCATAGGGGAGAGTTTATGGATAATAAATTGTAGATCCTTGCGGAGAAGCAAAGTATGGAACAGACTATTTCTGAAGCTCTGATTAATTCTGTGATGGCCAAGGATGCCTTTGTCAAAGAGGGCCGTCAGCACTTGATCGATCTTGCCTGTCAAATGGTAATTACCCTGCGGCAACAGGGGAAAATTCTGATTTTCGGCAACGGTGGCAGCGCCGCTGATGCACAGCATATGGCCGCCGAGTTTGTGAATCGTTTTCTTCTCAATCGCAGACCTCTTGCTGCAATTTCCCTGAGCACTGATACTTCCACAATCACAGCCATTGGCAATGATTTTTCCTTTGATGAAATATTCTCGAAACAGGTACAGGCACTTGGCAAGCCTGAAGATCTGGCTCTTGGAATTTCCACCTCAGGTGCAAGCAGGAATGTCATTAAAGCCATCGAAGTGGCAAAGGACATAGGCATGCGGACAGCTGTGCTTACCGGTGGTTTATCCGGAGGTTCCAGTGAGCTTGGAACACTTGCTGATTTCACCTTGAATGTTCCCTCCGCCAAGACCCAGCATATTCAGGAAGTGCATCTCTGGATCGAACACCTGCTTTGTGAACTTGTGGAAGAGGAGATGTTCGGTGACAATTAAACCTCAGGACCTCAGTGGGTTAAAGACGTATTCCCTGTATGATCGTCATTCCAAGGTGACAGTCGAGAATTTTGGCACCCCCCTTAAGGAAAATTCCACGTTACGCAGTTTTATGGCGTCCCTGCCAGACCAGCTGTTGGGCCACGATTTCCCGGAACTTGTGCGACGTCTTGCGAAAGCACATCGGGATGGACGGCCTATTATTGTGGGTATGGGTGCTCACGTTATCAAGGTCGGACTGAATCCTCTTCTTATTGATCTTATGGAGCGTTCAATTATCACGGGGCTGGCCATGAATGGTGCCTGCATTATCCATGATGCTGAGATAGCCATGGCCGGATCGACTTCTGAAGAGGTGGGTGATGTGCTGGGAGATGGCGCTTTTGGCGCTGCTAAAGAGACGGCAGAGGTCTTGAATGCTGCAATTGCCCAAGGTGCCAGAGAAAATATAGGAATGGGGCAGGCAGTGGGAGAATATCTGCTGCGCATGGATTTTCCATATAATGACAAGAGTTTGCTGGCAACGGCGGCAAAGCTTGGCATTCCTGTTACAGTGCATGTTGCCATGGGCACAGATATTATTCATATTCATCCTTCGGCCTCAGGGGCTGATATCGGCCAGACATCCCATCACGATTTTCGTCTGTTTTGTACTGAGGTTGCAGACTTGCAGGGAGGTGCGTATTTAAATATCGGCTCCGCAGTTTTGTTACCGGAGGTTTTTTTGAAGGCCTTGACCCTGGTACGAAATCTGGGCAATAAGGTGGATAATTTTACCACCGCAAATTTTGATTTTATGAAACAATACCGTCCTCTTGCCAACGTGGTGAACAGACCCACGGCCGGGGGCGGAAAAGGGTATCACGTAACCGGGCATCATGAACTCATGATCCCGCTTCTTGCAGCTTCTTTACTTGATGAATTGAGTGAAAGTTGCTAATAAAGATTCCTTCAAGGAATGGGGTGTTGTTTGAAAACCCCGTTGATTATTTATTTTGTGGCGTCAGGCGTCTTGGTTTAATAGTTTATGAGTGAGAAAAATAGCAATAAAGTCGGTAAGGTATATTTGGTTGGTGCAGGTCCTGGAGATCCCGGTCTTATAACCGTACGAGGGAAATCTCTTCTGGAACGAGCCGAGGTGGTCGTTTACGATTATCTGGCCAGTCCCAAGTTGCTCAAGCATGTCCCAAAAGAAGCTGAACTGATATATGCAGGAAAGAAGGGAGGAGTGAAACATACTCATACCCAGGAAGAGATCAACCAGATGCTGGTGGATTGGGCAGCGTCAGGCAAAACAGTTATCCGCCTCAAAGGTGGTGACCCATTTATTTTTGGACGGGGCGGGGAAGAAGTGGAAACCCTTGCTGAGAGTGGCGTTCCTTTTGAAGTGGTCCCCGGTGTTACCTCTGCAACTGCTGCAGCCACCTATGCTGGCATTCCCATTACTCACCGGGAGCACACAGCATCCGTTGCTTTTCTCACCGGCCATGAAGATCCCACCAAACCGGGTTCCAATATTGATTGGGCAAAACTTGCCACCGGTGCCGGAACGTTAGTGGTGTACATGGGAATTAAGAATCTTCCCATCATTGTCAAAAATCTGGTCGACAACGGGCGTGATCCAAAAACTCCCGTGGCTGTTGTACGCTGGGCCTCTACTCCTGAACAACGTTCAGTGGTCGGAACCCTTGAAACCATTGCGGACATCGTTCGTGAAAATGAAATAAAACCCCCTGCTCTTATCATTGTTGGAGAGGTGGTAACCCTGCGCGATAAAATCGACTGGTTTGAGAAGCGTCCCCTGTTCGGAAAACGTATTGTGGTGACCAGGACCCGTGAGCAGGCTTCAGAGCTTATGGCAGGGCTTGATGAAAATGGTGCCAATTGCCTCGAATACGCCACCATAAAAATAGAGCCGGTTGATTCCTATGATGAGCTGGATGAAGAACTTGAGCGCCTGCATGAGTATCACTGGATCCTGTTTACCTCGCTCCACGGTGTAAAATACTTTTTTGATCGTCTCCATAAGAAGGGGCTTGATGCCAGAAGTCTCAATGGACCTTCTGTTGCCGCCGTTGGCAGGGCCACTGCGGATCTGTTGCTGACCTATGGTATTCGTGCCGATCTGCTCCCTGCTGTTTTTACCGGTGAAGGACTTGCGGAGAGTCTGCTTGATCAGGGTGTTGAAGGGCGAAATATTTTGATTCCCCGTGCTGAAAAGGCCCGGGAAATTCTGCCGGAAACCCTGCGGGGTGCCGGTGCGCAGGTTACTGTGACGCCCGTGTATAAGAATGTTGCTCCCCAAGGGAAACAGCAGGAACTTCGTGATGACCTGGCGTCAGGAAAAGTGAACATGGTGACCTTTACCAGCTCTTCTACTGTGCGAAATTTCCTGGCCATGCTTGGTGCCGAAAGCAGTGATGATGTGAAACTTTTGATGAAAGATGTTGTTATTGCGGCCATTGGGCCGATTACTGCGAAAACTGTTACCGACAATGGGCTGCAGGTTGATATTCAGCCGGAGAATTACACTATTCCTGATTTGGTGCAGAGCATTGTGAGTTATTATACAAAATAATAACTCAACTGCTGGCCAGTGAGATTTGCAACTTATGGAAAACGGAGTTATGGACTGCTTCTGTCCGCTTTGACCGTAAATGACTTGATTTTTAAATATCTTGTCATCCAATTTGGATCATGCGAGTTCCCTCGCAAAGACTGATCCAAATCGGATGACAAAATATTGAGAAAATACTACGCAATTTCCAGAATGACGCTCCCACAAGCACTCCATAACTCCTCTTGCTGTACTCATTAGCGGGATTCAAGACTATTTGTTTTGAATCCCGTTTTTTTGTGTTTTTGTGGCAGTGATTTGTGGAATAATCTGCAGATGTGCGCTATCCGCTTGCAGATCAATGGCCTCGATAAGCATCGAGATGCTGAGTAGTTTATTGCCGGTATCAGCAAGGAGGGGTTCCAGCTTTTCCAGTTCCAGCGGGAACTCATGGTTATTGAAGAGTTGGGCAATGGTGGAAACCATTTCGGTTTTTGCCTTGTTCGATGACTGCAGTTCTGAAACAACAGGTTTGATAAAAAGTGTCTGGTTTTTTTTATCAAAACGGATGCTGGTGTCGCATTGGAATCCCATGGTCAGTGAACCGAATTTCATGCGCAAATCGTGGCCGGCGATGGATGTGACAATGTCAATATCGTGGCCGGACAGAGTAATGTGACTGGAGATTTTTCCTTTTTGCAGCTGCATATTTTTGATTGCATCTATTGACAGAGAGCCAAGGATTGTCTGCGATTTTATGGGGAATTCCAGGGGCAGACTTTTCTGGATTGCCTCATGTATAACCGCTTCCGGTACAGTAATGGTGATGGCCTGAGAGTTTTGTGCTGCGGATATGCACGTTGCTGTCAGCAGAATCAGAACAAAGGATGTAACGATGGTTCGAATACTATTCATGGTGAAGTCCTGTGGGGGAGGTTATTGCCTTTACGTATGATTGAATGCAGCCAGAGGAGCAGTACAAGAAATAACCCCGCGTAGGATGCGTAGTCCCTGTGGCTTTTGTGCTCGTGATATTCTGTGATGGTGATGTTGCTTTTTCGGTCAAATGTTCCTCTGATGGAAAGTGTTCCTGTCTGCACAGCAGGTGGATTGTTCAATGGGAAGGCGTTGTTTGTGTAAACGGTGATGGTTTTTGTTTCCTTGTTGTAATTGCCCCTGTCGATCTCTATTGCTTTTTCACCCTGTTCCTGGCTGGCGTGAATTGTTTTACTGTAATGTACATCTGCATTATATGCAGCCTTGGTAAATAAAAAAGGACTTATGGTGTAGCAAACGAGGGCAAGGATCATAGCGATTGCCTTTATTTTAGTTGGTTTTTGCAGGAGCAGATCGCATTGTATTGCTCTCTTCCAGCTGAAAAGCAGTACTGCAGCACCTAGAATGGTCAGGAGGTAGCTAATGGAGTGTTCTGGCCAGAAGAGTGAAAAATTTGTGGTGTGCCAGGAAAAGGGTGCCAGCAAATGTACACCGTTTCCCCATTTGGTCTGGCAGGCATCGAGCAAAAGGTGGAGCGCACTGTTTGTGATCAGGACCAGTAATATAAATCCGCTTTTACGGGCGAGCAAAGCAAAAGCCAGTGACAGAACGCAACAGAAGAAGAGACTGGCCTGGGTAATGGCGTACAGTCTCAGGCTGAGAGGATCAATAATTCCCGGTAGCAGAAGAAGGATACGTTGCAGAATCCACGGAATATCCGGGATAATGCAGCCCAGCGCAATCCACTGCAGTGGGGCTGTCTTGAACCCGATTTTTGTGAGTGGAGCCTGGAGTCCGATATGGGCCAGAGTGTTGGGCATTGACGCTTCCCGTCGATTGTTTACAATGAAAATATTCTCTATACATGCAACAGGACAAGAAGTTACTCAATTTTAAAACCATTGTCATGCCATCTCTTAGCGTTCCAGATGATTATTTTTTCGATTTTCAAACGTTTTGCGGACTGAGAGATTAACGTAAAAGCTAACCTGCTTTTGGGTGCTGAACATTGTTATTTAGAGATTACGCCCAATCATGCCAAATAAGATATCAGTAAAGGGTCTGTTTTTTTTAGTATGTTATGCTAGTTTAGTCTGTCTGGACATCAGTTGAAAAAAAATTGGAGTGATTGAGTGAAATTTAGCTTTAAATATTTGAAGGTATGTTGAATAGAGATTGTACTAAAATGAAATGTCTCACCATCATTTATTAAAAAGTTGGTAGAGGTTTATTTTGGACGAAATTAACAAAAAAGAACTCAGCGAAATAGATATCTGTGACTTATTATCAGATTGAGGCCATTAACCGTGTTATTGAAGCAGTCGGCAAAGTCGATGAACTTATGACCCTCTGCGGCCAACTCAAAACCCGCCTACACGAAAACCAAACCACGAAACTTCAACTAGCCGAC
>JAOZKN010000226.1 GCA_029935315.1 Desulfocapsa sp.
GCACTTTTCTCAATAATGCTCCCCCAGGAAGCCGAAGCCGGTAAAAAAAGATATGTTACTCTTGTCAATGGAACTCCGTATGCTTGGGATAGATACGTTAACATAGAGGATGATATGCTTCAGTGGAACTTTCCTGAAACAATACCGGCAGGTGAAACCAGAAGGGTTACTATAGAGTTTAGTGCTATTTGGAATAGCCTGGCTACGGTGAAGTATAGGTTTCTGGGAACAGAGGATGCAACCGGGCACAATCATGATAGGTTTACCATAGAAGTAAATGAAGATACGTGGGATAAAAATGTACGTGCCTGGCTTATTCTGGATTCGCCGAATTCAGCTACAGGAGTTTGGCAGACAATGGGAGTGTGGCAAACAGATGACCTTGTACAGGACAGCGATGTGCAGCTAATTATCTCGGGAGATCGCCAACAACACTATTTAACGAATCTTGCTGCCTTGGCCAGGGATTGGATGTATGACACCCTTCCATTGATTGGAGATTTGCCTTTAAGCAAACTTGTTATTACGGGTTCACATGATTCAGGAATGTCTGAAAAAAATCTGGGTACACTATTGGCTTCCGAATGTAACACCCTTACTCAGGATAAGTCCATCTACGACCAATTAAATTACGGTACACGCTATTTTGATATCCGACCGGTTATTGGGGGAGCCAATAAGTACTATACAGGACACTATGGTTACAGTGACGAAGTTGGCTGGCAGGGAGTTAATGGACAAAGCATCGACGATATCGTTGCTAACATAAATATGTTCACCGCTAGCCATAAGGACCTGGTAATCCTTCATTTAACCCATGCCCGTAATACAAATGCTGCCTTCCGACAATTTAACTCAGGCGAATGGGATACCTTGTTTGAAAAATTAAAAGGTATTAACCATAGATATATCGAGACAGTTCCCGATAAGATTGCTCATCTTAAAGACTTAACATTAAATGAACTCATTTCATCTCAACCTCAAGTGATCATTTTGGTCGGAGGTGAGGACTGTAAGCCTACAAACGAAATTTTACCAAACACCTCTGGCTACTACGGGCAGGGATTTTTTCCACATGAATCCTTTGCTATATATAATCACTATGCAGATTCAAATGACTGGCCAACAATGAAGTCAGATCAAGTAAGTAAACTCTGGAACGACTCACCATCAAACTATTTCCTGTTTTCCTGGACATTAACACAAGAAGAGTATCAAGCAACGTGGTGCGCCGCAGGCCTTGCTGATTCAATAAAAGAGTTAGCAAAACAGGCTAATCCACACTTGCCCTATGAGTTGTATATGCACTCAGCCCCTGCCGGGAACATATATATTCCAAATATAATATATACTGATCTGGTTACAGACAATAACTCTGCCATGTTGGCCCTGGCCATAAACTATAGATACGTTTGGCGTTCCCATACCCTGACCTATAGCGCCGGGCTAAATGGCTCTATCAGCGGAACCAATCCACAGACCTTTGTCGGCTACGGCTGGAACGGCACTGAAGTTACAGCAACTCCAGATACCTGCTATTATTTTACAGGCTGGAGCGATGGCTATCCCCCTGCCGCCCGTACCGATACTAACGTAACAGCGGATATCGCAGTAACAGCAAACTTTGTCATCAATACCTATACCGTGACACCCTCTGCCGGAACAGGCGGCAGCATCGATCCGGCCACAGTTCAAAACGTAAATTGCGGATCCGATACCAGCTTTAACATCACTGCGGATTCTCACTATCATATTGATACGGT
>JAOZKN010000143.1 GCA_029935315.1 Desulfocapsa sp.
AATCCTGCCGTGACGAACATGCCAATGTCTACTATTCCAAGCATAATCTTTCTTCCCTGAAAGTGTTCCCTTTTTTTTGCACAGTACCTTTTGTTTCTTGCCTGGATTGTCTGTTGTTTTTTTAACGCTCGGAGACTGTTAAGGGTAGCAGATTATCCACTAATAGGCTTGTTCAAATGATAGAGACTACTTTCCATCGAGCCCTGTTCCATAAAAAAAGGGTTGATCCAAGATGCTTTCGCATCCAGGCTCAACCCTTCGGAGGAGACTGTTACTCTTTCTGTCCTGTGCTCTCACCATCTGCCGGGAAGGAGGGCGATGGGACAAAAGCAACGAAAGGACCTGAAAGAGCTTGTGATTATGAGGAGTCAGCTTAAGATTTTATTGTCGTCATTGGAGGGCTGGGCACATCGTTGTGGCATTCTCCACAATTCATTTGACCGGTAATGCCATGTTCTTTGACTGCTGAGAAATCTGCAGTTGTCTCATAGTCACCGTTTTTCCAGTCATTGAGCAGCTCCACCAGGCGATAGGCGGTGCTTGCTGCAACTCGTGCGCAACGATCTTTTCTTTCAGCACTTTTCAGTGGGTGTCCCGAGGTCTCCATCCACTTACCAACAGACACATGGCAAAGTGGGGAGTCACTGCTTGTAGTGACAATCTTGTCTATGGCAATTCGTGGTTTGGCAGGTTTAAAAACGGGCATATCTGCCTCAGAATACCATTGCATGAGGTCATTGGCGATATGGTGTCCTTCCGTGGCACCAGCGGTACGTGGGCCTATGATCAGGTTGGCGACGATATTGGCACCAGCCGGTGAACCACAGACTGTACCCCAGCCAACCATACCGCCTTCCAGAAAGACAAATTACCATAGAAAGGCAAAAAGAGGGGGGGACACTGGTCACACTGACCCTTGCTTTGCAGATGATCAGAAGAAAGCAGCAACAACAGAAACAGGGAAGGGTGAATGTATGAAAAATATTCTTCTGGTTGATGATGAGGATTTCTTCAGGGAGCGCCTGAGTCGCGCCTTTGAACGCAGGGGGTATGCTACCAGTAATGCCTCCTGTTATGAAGAGGCCATGGTCATCATCCGTAAAGAACAGCCGGGCATGGCTGTGGTCGATCTGAAAATGCCGGGACAAAATGGATTGCTTCTGGTCAAAGATGCTCTGTCTATTGCGCCTGAGCTGAAAATTGTTGTGCTCACAGGATACGGCTCTATTGCTACAGCCACGGATGCCATCCGTCTGGGGGCTGTTTCCTCTCTGGCCAAGCCCGCAGATATCGACGAAATTCTCACGGCCTTTTCCAGTGACCACGGTGTGGAACTGGAAGACCCCGACGAAGAGATTCTGGCTCCGTCATTGGCCAGAGTTGAATGGGAGCATATTCAAAGAGTTCTTACTGACTGTGATGATAACATAAGTAATGCCGCTAAAAAACTTGGTATCCATAGACGGACGTTACAGAGAAAGCTATACAAATACGCCCCAAGATAGACCGGAAATGGTACGTGGAATATGGAAATATTCGGGGTACCAGGGATATGATATTACGCTTCTTTCTGTACGCTTCCGGACTAATACTCATCAATTTTCCATTCGCCAAACACCCTGGAAAAGTAGATATAAAACGTTATATCCTCACCGTCTATAAAACGATGAATCCTGAATTTGGCTTTTTTGTTATCCTGGCTTATATTGGCAATCGGCCGCATTTCTTCAGCCATTTCCCTCCGTTTTTCCGGAGTTATCTGTTCATAAACATCGACTAGAGGACCATCCGGGTGGGTGACGGTCTTTTTGAACAAGGGTAAATCACTCTTCAGCAATGCCTGTTTATGGGTCTCCCAGGTCCTGACCGGGCTGGACAGCCGAGGATCTGGGTGATAGAACTCCGGCTTCTTAATCCCGAATTCACGACCAATCAGGGTCAGGTAAAAATCCAGCTGCTGCGGGGAGATATCAGCAGCAGATGTCTCCGATGGAAGAATTCCGGTTGCCTGTAAGACTGTCATCTTTGCAGTAAACGCCATATAGGAGAGGGCCTCGGCTCCATGAGCAATCAAGGTATCAGTAATGTTTTGATTCCCTTTACGTTTGGCAATCCAATATGGGGTCAACCCCTCCCTGTTCTTGACTGAGGGGTTGGCACCATGGGCCAGAAGAAGATTGACGTTCTCCAGGTTGCCGGTCATAATTGCCTTCAGCAACGCTGTATCACCACTGCTATTCTGTATATTCACCCCGGCGCCATTGGAGAGAAGAAATTGAAGGCTTTTCCCGCTGCCTGCCGTAGCTGCATGTATAAGAGCAGTATCCCCAGCCTCACTTTGCAAGTTGACCTCAGCCCCGTTATCCAGGAATAACTGCAGGTACCCGAGGTGATCAAGCTGGGCTGCATACATAAGGGGAGAAAGCCATTTTTGGCGACTCGATCCCTTGACGTCGTTCAACTCGGCACCTGACTCTGCAAGAAACCGTACGATCTCCTCATTCTCTTTGACCATTGCCTCAACAACCACCTCCCGCATCCAGACAGCCCTGATATCGGCCCCATGGGCAAGAAGAAGCTTTGCCGCCTCGAGATTTTCTGCCCTGAGAGCAACTTTCAAAGGGGAAGTCTTTGCAGGATGAAGACTCCTTGAGTCTGTTCCCTGGTGGTTGGGATCGGCTCCATATTGCAGGAGCAGTCTTACTGAGGCTATATTTTTTGATTGTGTCACAGCCAAAAACAGCGGCGGATTCCTTGAGTGGTCAGCGCCGTTGGGATCGGCATGGTGGTCGAGTAACAGCTGCACTGTTGCAGGGTCGGCCAGGATTTTACTCACATTCAGGGGGTGGGCACCTTGTTTATTGCTAATATTGGGATCTGCACCTTTTTCCAGTAGAAAATGGACCATTTCTCTGCTGTAGGGAGAGCAGGCTGTAATAAGTGGCGTGGTTCCATCATAATTGTTGTAGCCTCTCTGCACTGCCTTTGACCTGCTGTTAATATCTGCACCATGTTTAAGGAGGAGTACTGCTATTGCCTTACCTCTCCTCTTCACGGCATGGTGCAGCGGCGTCAAGCCGCGTCCTTCCCGGTCACGAGCATTGACCAGTGCCCCCCTTTCACAGAGATACCGTACTGTCTTTTCCGGCAGCTTCCATGCTCCGACAATAGCATTTAAAAGCGGTTCCCCACGCGAGACATGCATGTTTACATCTGCTCCCAGTCCAATCAGCTTGTCCGCCAGGCGAAAAAAAGTCTTTTTCAGGACAATGGAGAAGGCCTTTTTCAATCGTTCCTGACTCAGTTCCGTTTCCTGATCCAAAAGGAACAATGCCATCTCCTGCGAGCTCCTCCTGACCGCAAATTCAAAGGGATAGGAGGTGTGCTGAACAGGTTTCGATGGTTTCGATGTATAGGCCAAGGAGGAAGTCGAAGCACCATTTTCCAGAAGAATGGCAACTACATCTTTCTTTCCTTTTCTGATGGCGAGGAGTAAGGGAGTGTCCCCCCTTGCACTTACAGCATCGACAGCTGCGCCCCTGGCAAGCAGCAAATCGATTATATCCGAATTCCCTCGGGAAGCAGCACGCATAAGCGGGGTAAAGTGCTTGCTGTCCCATCCGTTTACCGTGGCCTGATTATTGAGGAGGAGCTTGATGATCTTTTTGGTACCATTTTTTTGCCCTGCCGCAACTCGCAGCGCGGCATCGATCTGGTCCTTATTCGTTTCATAATCATAGTATGTCGCCAGCAGGTACTCCACCATCTCGTCATGTCCGCCCCGGATTGAAGCACTCAAGGGATCAAGGGTCATCAGTTTCTTTTCCAGGATCTCTGGTCTACTTCTTTGCACAAACCCCGATCCTGGATAAATGCCACTGCCTCCCGCTGGAAGCAGTGTCTCTGTATTTTTGCCGTAGACTTCAACTCTTGCCTGGTGTTGATCGGTATGCACTGTAGACTGATAGGGAAAGGGTTTCAGAGTGGCTCCGGATACAATAAGCTTATCGGTAATCTTCCTGTGATTATTGATAATTGCTTCAATTAGAGGTGTTCTTCCCAGATGGTTGGCAACATTGATTTCGGCCCCTCTTTCAAGGAGCAGATCCACAATTTGAGCATTGCCGTATCTGGCAGCGTACATAAGTGAGGTTAAACCGTATGCGTCTTTTTGCTGAACATCGGCCCCATTGACGATAAGCTGAATGGCCTCTTTGTTCCGTTTCATTTCCATGGCAGACACCAGGGGGGCTGTTTCATCTGGATTTTTTCTGGAAGACGATCCGGGCCTGTGGCGGTAATCATCTACAACCTTGATCGAGAGGGGAGGTGTTTTGTCAGCAGACACCAGTCCCGGCTGACAAAACAGAAGAGACGAGAAGATAAAGGCAATGATGGTGAAACGCCCTATCTCTCTGTCAGGAAGGGAGGGGGGCTGTGTATCTGCTGTCATACCATTCTCCTTGAGAGTTCCATTGGCATCACCTGATTTCCCAGTGAAATTTCAATAAAGAATATTGCATCCATGAGTGAATGAGCTATAAAATGTTTATGAGTAGGCATCAGGGCCTCTTTGCGTTACCGGGGCTCATCGTAACTTTAATTCAGGTACCATCAGAATGACAGGAAAATGAAAGAAATATCAGGTAAACAGTCACACGGTGTCGTTATGAAAAACAGATGTTTTCCATCTATTTCTATATTATACGTCATTTGCATCTACTGTAGTATCATTTTATCCGGTCCCCTGCATGCCCAGGAACCGGACACCAACAAACTGTTTGGAATTATAGACAAAGTATACGTTCAAAAACATTGTCCAGGATGCGACCTCTCTGAAGTATCACTGGTCGGGGCTGACTTGCAGAATATTAATTTGAAAGACGCAGATCTCCAGGGGGCAAATCTCAGGGGAGTAAATCTGCAAGGGGCAAATTTAGAGAATGCAACTTTAGAACGAGTAAACTTGAAATTCGTAAACTTTGAAAATAGCAATCTGAAGAATGCCACTCTTAACTATTCTCAGTTAACCAGAGCCAGTTTTACGGGGGCAATAGGTTGCATTCAGTAATGGCAGCAGTATTTATGTGGTCAACAGCAACGGAGATCCTTATTCCATAAAAGAAATTGCAAATCCCGGATTACTTTCCGGTGCTCTCAACTGGTCTCCTGCTCTCCCCCCTGCAGCATTAATGGAGGTACAGGCGGCGACTCGTCTATAGCAACTTGAGATTGTGGGGCAGTAGAGATTAGCACAGGTGGCTGTTTTTAAGCATTGGGTTATAAGGGAAAACACACAATGATGTTGAGTACTCGGCCCAGCCTTTTTTGTTCAAGACTCTGATGGTATATGGCGAATTAAGAATTATTAGAAAGGAGTTTGACCGAGGAAGGGGGATATTGTGATAATAGTCTAGCCACTTATACGCTGTATTGCATCTGTGCTCCTTTTCGCATTGCTTTCAGGGTGTGCAGTTACAAATAATTTCGGTCCATACATCGGGAAGGTCGTGGACGCTGAAACGAAGGCGCCAATAGAGGGGGCTGTTGTTTTTGTGACTTGTTACACTACAGTCCCCAACCTTGCCGGACTCAGCTCTTATTATGCGGGCTTTAAGGAGACCTTGACTGATGAGCAAGGAGAGTTTTCTCTCGGACTTCGGTCTACTCCGTTGAGACCAGGGCATGTATGGGACTATGAATCACGAATTACTATTTTTAAACCTGGGTATGGCGTTTTCCCAAGATACAAAGGAGTGAGCATCACACGACAACGACGCTCGGGGATGATGGATTTCATGAAGGTTTAGTCAAAAAACACAAAATCCAGTGTCTGTATAATTACGTCGAATAGTTACTCCCAATGATAACTCTGCAATCAAAGTTGTTTATCTGGCCATCCAATCAGCATCAAAAAAATGGACTATGCCAATAAGAAACTGGAAGCCAGCCATGAATCGGTTTATGATTGAGTTTGAAGAGCAACTGACTCCTTATGTATGAAGCGGGTAGTTACACAGAATAATTTACAGGCTCATTCATCACCTTCTTGTTGCCGTCCATCCATTTGCCAACGGCAATGGTCGCCATG
>JAOZKN010000227.1 GCA_029935315.1 Desulfocapsa sp.
GAGTTTTTCCACCTCTGATATGGCGGGTGAATGGAGCGGCTATTTTCTGGAATCCACTGGAGATAGTAGTTACTGGATTTATGGAGAGATTACTGTTGGTCAGGCAGGAGAGTTAACCGGTGGGAGATGGACTGCTGTGTCAGGAGCTGAGGGGGATTTTGTTGATGGATCGTTAGTCCTTGATAAGGGCGGAGTGTTAACCGGAACCATCAGGACAAAGGCAGATGGTTCACTGGAAATTGGTACGATGACACTGACCCATGCGAAAATGGATAAGGGAAAGGAACTGGCTCATGGCGTTGTACGTAAGGATAACGGGTATATGGATTTAGTGACCCTGGTGCGCAAGAGCAGTACGTCTTTTGCTGCCAGTGACCTTTACGGGAATTGGTTTGGCTTCCTTCACTCCACCGACGGGTGGCAGACCCAGGATAACTGGTTTATGGATTTACGGATGACGGATTTAGGTATTATAGGTACGTGGCAATCGGTACAGGCTGCTGCCAGCGGTGGTTTGAATGGAACACCATTTGACGTGGACGGTACCGGAGCAATTTCCGGGATACTGCAGATTTCGCCCGTTGCTGATACCCTATGGACTCGATCCGGACAGCTTACGGGGTCAAAATCCGCTTTTGCTCTCGTTGATGTGAAATCCAGCGGTTTCATTGATTTTGGTTTTTACCTGAAGGCTGGTGCCACTGACTATAAGACAGGAGATTTGCAGGGAACCTGGGCAATTTATTCCTTCCAGGTCGCTAGTGCCGAGGGTCTGGTTTATTGGGTATACGGTACCATCATCCTTGATACTGACGGCAATTGTATTGGCGGCGAGTGGGAAGCCGTTGACGGCGTAACCACGGGTACTTTTGCGGGAGGAACTCTTTCCCTGACCTCCGACGGAAAACTCTCCGGGACGTTGAAGAGCAGTAACAATATAGTCTTAACCATACAATCCGGTTTTATGGATTCAGGGAAAAGTATGGCTGCGATCGTAAGTTCCCCTAATAGTACAACTTCCGATTTAGGTTATCTGCTAAAGATGGAACCCGACTTCCCTTGGCCCATGTTTATGCCTGCAATATATGAAGGGCGACAATAACTCTTAATGACAATGTAAGGATGCAGACAATATATTGTTGATGACTCCTGCATTGTCCCTCTCCAATGACCAGTTTTATCACTTAAAGGCCACAGAGCATGTAGCCTAGAATTGGCTGGCACTTGGTTTTACAGCAGGGGTAGAATTCTTTGTGGAATCTTGTGGAAGATTTGTTTTCCTTACCAAAATAGAATTCGGTAAGTCCTAGAGGCGTAAGCCCTTTTTGGGCGGCGTCGTGAAGGAGTTTTGGAGCGCAGCAGTCCCCTGATCCGATTGGGATTCCCCGGTCTTCATAAAAAACATCGAGAATGGAACGCTGATTGCCTTTGAAATTTTGGAGTTGATACAGGTCCTGAACGACAAACAGCATGGATTGGGAATATGTTCTCCGCTTTTTCTTTGAAAGATCGGCCGTTTTAAATGCCTCCTTCATCTGCCTGCGGCAATTTTTCTGCGCAGCACGACCACCAGAGCGTATGGCTTCTTCGAACTTCAGTCTACACTGGTCCGCTTTTTGTCTGCAGGCCTCAAGATCATCGGTCATTTGATGAACCGATGACTCGATGTCTGGCAGAATTCGGTAGTATTCATCCAGATCAAAAGCCGGTGGAACCCAACCCTCTGC
>JAOZKN010000228.1 GCA_029935315.1 Desulfocapsa sp.
ATATTTTTTATACGTCAACGATCTACAACAAGGGTGCCGAAGTGATCCGGATGATGCACACCCTGCTGGGGGCTGACAACTTCCGCAAAGGCATGGACCTCTACTTTACCCGCCATGATGGACAGGCCGTCACCTGTCATGACTTCGCCTGTGCCATGACCGATGCCTTCGGCATTGATCTTAGCCGTTTCAAGCTCTGGTGCAGCCAGTCGTGGACGCCGCGATTGCAGGTGAGTGAACACTGGAATGAGAGCAGCAAAGAGTACGAATTAGCCATTTCCCAGAGCTGCCTGCCAACTCCGGGGCAGGAGAAAAAAGAAAATTTTCATATTCCAGTCGCCTTCTGCCTTCTTGACGGGGAGAGGAGAGAGTTGGCCCTGGATTCAAATATGCTGCAGCTGCTGGAGGAGAAAGAGAGTTTTTCATTTTCGGGTCTGGCCGTGCGTCCCGTCCTTTCTCTGTTGCGGGGTTTTTCCGCTCCGGTGGTGGTGGAGGCCTGGTAGGAGCGCAGTCAGCTCACCTTCCTCATGGCCAATGATACGGAGCCCTTCAACCGCTGGGATGCGGCCTTTCGTCTCGCCGGATCCGTCATCCTCGAATGTGCGGACAGCCTGCAGAGCGTGAGAGAGGCTGTTTTCGATCCGCTTCTGCTTGAAGGGGTGGAACGGATACTGGCTAACGGTGAAAGTGATAAATCCCTGCTGGCCATGGCTCTGAGCCTGCCGGAAGAGAACTATCTCGCCCAGCAGATGGAGGTGATTGATCTGGATAATCTGCACCGAACCAGGCTGACTTCAGGAGGGTCTGGGCCGAGAACCGAGGGGAGGGGGAGTACACATTAACACCCGGATCCATGGGACGCAGACGTTTGAAGAATGTGTGCCTCTCCTATCTGCTGGCAGCGGAAAAGCAGAAGCCGTCCGAACTTGATCTTGTCCTGCAAGCCGGCTCAAGTCTGGTCGGTACCCTGCACACGGAGCGTGAGCTCCTGGATCATCCGGCCTTTTCCCTGGGCAATCCCAACAAGGTCCGCTCTCTCATCGGCGCCTTTGGCGCCAATCATGTCCGTTTCCACGAGCAGAGCAGTGAAGGGTATCGGTTCCTGGCCGACCAGATCCTCCTCCCGGATTCTCAAAATCCTCAGATTGCCTCACGCCTGGTGACACCCTTTGCTGCGTGGAAGCGCTACGATAAAGGAAGACAGAAATTGATGAAAGGGCAGCTGCAGCACATGGCTGCAAAGGAAGGTCTTTCCGGGGATGTGGCTGAGATGGTGACCAGAAGCCTTTCGAGCTAGCGAGCCCGGGAAGATGGGCCGGTTATTTCATAGCGGAGTCTTTACCGGCAGAAAGTTTTTTCTTCCTGATGGCGCTTTTGAGTGTAGCTGCTTATATTTGACCTGACAATTCAAATATGTATTGACATGAAGAAGACTTTGTGTATTGTAAAAATACTAATGTTGATGGACTCGTAAAAAGGTAAAATCAGCAAAATCGCACACAGTAATTTCAGTATTTTATGCTATGCGAAATTGCCAGTTTGGGATTTTTCACGAATCCATCAATGTTACAGGAAAACTTTATCTTAACGATTTATATTGGCAATTGATGGGAGCACAAAAGACTTATTGCAGACAATTTCGAGTTGAAATATGAGCACTAGGATGTTTCTGTTTTTCTGCCCGAAGGGCATTATCTTCTGGGAAACTCAGT
>JAOZKN010000051.1:0-15524 GCA_029935315.1 Desulfocapsa sp.
TTAGACCACCCATCTGTATCCAGAAAACTTTCATCCATATTTTTCAGCATACTCAAAAACTTTGGCCAGGGAGCAGCAAAAGTGGAGATATTGGGTTTAAAGTAGATCCTTGCCGAGGGATCCATCGACCTTATTACCGCTTTTGGGTCATCGGCCTTGAGTTCGGATAGCGGAAACCCGACAATCGCATCACAAGCAGTGCCAAAAGGTGCAATGACGCTGTATGGCGTCATAGTATCAAAATTTGCCAGTCCGTGCAGACCGGCGATGGTGTCTGCAGTGGCAAAGAAAATAACAACCTGTGGATTATCCTGTTCTTCAAGTCGATCCCAACGCTTAAATACGAGATATCGTGAGGTGCTGGCCGTAACAGGATAAACAAATATGCTTTTAAGCAAACATATTCAACAAGGAGCAAGAAATGAAGAGTTACAGAAAAGAATTATGGTTCGAAGTATCAGGACGCAGGGCATTTATTAATATTACGCCTCAGGTTGAGCAGTGTTTACAAGAATCTAATATAACAGAAGGATTTGTTTTGTGTAATGCCATGCATATAACAGCCTCTGTATTTATTAATGACGATGAAAGTGGCTTACATCATGACTATGAAGTGTGGCTGGAAAAGCTTGCCCCTCATGCGCCTGTGGAGCAATACAGACATAATGGTTACGAAGATAATGCTGATGCTCATATGAAGCGGCAGATAATGGGAAGAGAGGTGGTGGTTGCCGTTACTGCAGGTCAACTGGATTTTGGTACCTGGGAGCAAATATTCTACGGCGAGTTTGACGGTGGCAGAAAGAAAAGAGTGCTGGTGAAGATCATCGGGGAGTAAAAACTGCCGGCCTCCCCTTAGGTCAACAGGAGGCGCGGGCACCCACGTGGTGTGGCCTTATGGGCTGTGGAACAAAGAAAGGAACAAACTGCTGGCCCATGGCCTTTGTGGTGGAGCTGATCTGTTGAAATACTGATTGATTTCCTTTTACTTCCATCTTGACGATTTCCCAGCAGTCACTGGCTTCGATAAGGACCTGCATAAAGGCGAGGTGTTGGGTGTGGCCAGCTCGTTTGGCGGTGATATGGCCAAGAATAGGACAACCAAGCAGCGCAAGGTCGCCAATAAGGTCTAAAACTTTATGGCGAATAAATTCGTCACTGAATCGAAGTCCGCCATCATTTAAAATTGTTGTCCTGTCCCAGTGGATGGCAATAACGTTGTCAAGGCTGCTGCCCTGTGCCAGTCCGTGTGCCCAGAGTTCTTCAACCTGCTCCACGTAGCCAAAGGTTCTTGCCTGGGAGATTTCTTTGGCAAATTTCTCGGGACTAAGTTCTATGGAGTAGCTTTGATTGTTAATAATAGAGTCTTCAAAATGAATTTCACCACTGACCTTGAAGCCATCGTAGGGGAGGATTCTTATTTCAGTGTCGCCGGCGGTAAAAACAATTTCTTTGGTAATGCGAAGGACGTTACGCATGGCTTTTTGCTTTTTCAGGCCAGCAAGTTTTAAGAGAAGCATAAAAGGTCCTGCGCTCCCATCCATTATGGGAACCTCGGCACCATCCAGTTCAATATCAGCATTATCCACACCAAAACCCTGCAGTGCTGCCATCAGATGTTCTGTGGTGGAAACCATGACTTTGGCGTCGGCGATAGTTGTGGCAAGCCGCGTGTCGACAACTTTGTCCATATGGGCGGGAATACCGACTGTGTCGTTGAGGTCTGTACGGAAAAAATGAATCCCTGAATTCTCAGGAGCAGGCTTTATGGTAAGATTGATCTCATTACCAGAGTGTAGTCCAACGCCGTTACAACTGACTGATTTCTTCAATGTGTGCTGGTGTGGGTCAAGTGAAAGAGATGCCATTTTAAATCCTTATATAGTTGTCAAACAAGGGTGCTCAGTAATTTCCTGTACTGTTTGATGCAATTTGTATGCCATAGGGTTGTCAGGCTGTCCGAGGGGTGATAGTGTTTGCTTAAATAGCGTGGAAACAGTGTGTTACCTGGGGTGTGTTGTTTTTGGCTATTCGTGGCATTTTGTGGGAAGAATGACACAAGTGGGTGAAAAGTGACATGATTTCAGGCGTTGAACTCTTTGATCCGTGCGTTGATAAAAACGGTGAATTCAGCGTCGGGGACAACTTCCATCTGCAGAGAAAAACAGGGAAGATTAAAATTACCTTTCTTGATTTTGACAAGATCTTTTTCTGTGGTAATGATTCCCAGTGCTCCACTGCTTTCAGCCTGGTTTGTGATTTTTTTAAGAAGAGACGGGGTAAATGCTTGATGGTCTCGTAAGGGGAGAAAACCGGACAAGTCAATTCCCTGGTCAGTGAGGGTTTTCTGAAAAAGTTGTGGCTGGCCAATTCCGCAGAAAGCAAAAAGAGGCGAGGGCAGTGAGTCAATGGAGTGGGTTGTTCCGTTATCCAGTGATTGTACTGCAACGGGCTGATACGATGCAAAAAATACTTCTTTGTGAGGGAAACGTTTTTGCAGGAGTTCTTTAAATTGCGTTGCGCGGGCTAGCAGTTCTTCTGTTACCCCAGTGATAAGAAAAGCACTGCATCGTTCCAATGCTGATATGGGTTCTCTGAGATCGCCCCCCGGAAACACTCTGCTGTTTCCGGCAAGTGTGGCAGCGCTGAAGAGAACCAGGTCCAGGTCACGTTGTACTGAGAGGTGCTGGAAGCCGTCATCAAGGATTAAAACATCAGAGTCCATTTGCTCTATGGCATACCGGCAGGGGAGGATGCGGACAATTCCTGTGAGTACATTGATTCCGGGAAGGCTGTGTCCAAGAAAACAGGGTTCATCACCAGCAGCCTCAGCCTCGAGAAGAACCTCTGTTCCATCAGAAACGATATTGACCTTGTTCCCAGCTGCTCCTCCATATCCTCTTGAAATAATAGCCGGTTTAAAACCTGCTTCTAAAAGCGTTGATGCGAGGAGGCTTACCACCGGAGTTTTGCCCGTTCCACCCATGGTCAGGTTGCCAACTGAGATAACGGGAACCGCCAATCGATGTCTTTTTTTTACACCGTTATGGTACAGTTTTTCTCTAATCTTCATGACTGCACTGTAGAGTGGACTGAAAGGACGACCAAAGAAATTAAGTAGTGAAAATTGTTGTGACATATGTTGGGGAATGATTATTATGCGTGAATTGTAGTTATTAACGGAAGAATAAAAAATATAATAATTGACTGTTTTCGATTATTCATTACTTCCTTTTGACTATTTGATACGATAATGATACTAAGATTTACTGAGAGTTTCAGCCCTATTCTGAATAGAATCGATTTTTTGTTCATGAAACGGGGTAAGATAAATAAACATCTATGGAGATGAAAATGCAGTCAGGATTAACTAAAAAATTACTCGTTGCCGCTGTTTCATTGAGCTTTGCCATGGCGATTCCCGTTGCCGGAATGGCTGGTGACACCATTAAACTTGGTGTTGCAGGTGCCCAGAGTGGCGATCTTGCTTCTTATGGCCTTCCCACTGTAAAGGCTGCTGAGCTTGTTGTTGCTCAGTACAATGCAAAAGGCGGCATTAATGGCAAGAAGGTAGAACTTCTTATTGAAGATGATGTGTGTAAGCCTGAAGTTGCCACCAATACCGCTACAAAGCTTGTAACGGACGGAGTTCATGTTGTTCTTGGGCATATTTGTTCTGGTGCTACCAAGGCTGCTCTTCCCATTTATAAAGAGGCGGGTGTTGTTGTGATGTCTCCTTCTGCAACAGCGGTTGATCTGACCAAATCCGGGGATTACTCCAATTTCTTTAGAACTATTGCTCCGGATGATGCTCAGGCAGAAGCCATGGTCAATTTCGCCATTGGAAAAATCGGAGCCAAGAAAATTGCTGTTATTCATGATAAGGGTGATTACGGAAAAGGCCTTGCCACAATTGCCAAAGGAATGATCGAAGCAGGTGGTAAAGCAGAGGTTACACTTTTTGAGGGCGTGACTCCGGGTGCTGTTGATTACAGTGCTATTGTCCAGAAAATCAGACGTTCCAACGCTGATGCTGTTCTTTTTGGTGGATATCATCCTGAAGCATCCAAGATCGTTTCCATGATGAAAAAGAAACGTATGAAAATTGCTTTTATCTCTGATGATGGTGTAAAAGATGACACCTTTATCAAGGTTGCCGGTGATAAGGCGGAAGGCGTATACGCGTCCGGTCCCAACGATAACAGTACCAACCCTCTGGCAATTGCAGCCATTGCTGCTCATAAAAAGGCCTATGGTGAAGATCCGGGTGCATTTTTTGAAAATGCCTATTCTGCAGCACTCGCTCTGTTGAATGCCATCGAGAAAGCTGGTTCCACTGATCAGGCTGCCATTATCAAGGCACTGCAGACAGAAAGTGTTGATACTCCTGTTGGCAACATCCATTTTGATGCACAAGGTGACGCCGTTGGTGTTGGCTTTGTTATGTATCAGGTTCAGAATGGAAAATATGTTGTAGTGAAGTAATAATAGTATAATTACTGTTGTTTAGATCATGCCTGGAACGGAATTATTCTGTTCCGGGCTATTCTTTTTTGAGCAGGTAGTAAAATAAAATGGATTATTTTATAGAACTTTTTTTCAGCGGCTTAACCAGGGGCTCAATTTATGCCCTGATTGCTCTTGGCTACACCATGGTGTATGGAATCATCGGGCTTATTAATTTCGCCCATGGTGAGATCTATATGATAGGTGCTTTTACTGCCTTTATTGTGGCAACAGTGCTTTCCATATACGGCTTTCCATTACTGGCCATTGTGGTTATTGCAGGAGTTGCAGCTGCTGTCTGGTCCAGTGCGTACGGGGTAACCATTGAGCGACTGGCCTACAGGCCTTTACGACAAGCTCCAAGACTTGCCCCCCTTATCAGTGCCATTGGCATGTCTATCTTTCTCCAGAATTATGTGCTCCTTGCTCAAACCTCTGACTTTATACGCTTCCCTGAGCTTATCCCTGAGTTTGCCTTTATGGAGCCTGTTGCGCATATTGTAGGCTCATCAGACATGGTTATCCTGGTGACCACTGCCATCGTGATGATAGGGCTCACCTGTCTTATTAAGTATACAAAGATTGGCAAGGCCATGCGCGCCACAGCCCAGGATAAAACAATGGCGGTTCTGGTGGGCATTAATGTGGACAGGGTTATCTCTGCCACCTTTGTGATTGGTTCTGCCCTTGCGGCCATTGGCGGTATGCTTATCGCCTCGCATATTGGCCAGATTAACTTCTATATCGGCTTTATTGCAGGAATCAAGGCCTTTACTGCTGCTGTTCTTGGAGGGATCGGATCCATTCCCGGTGCTGTACTTGGTAGTATGATACTTGGGCTCACCGAGAGTTTTGCCACCGGCTATGTCTCATCTGATTATGAAGATGTATTTGCATTTTCATTGCTGGTGCTGATTTTGATTTTTAAACCTTCCGGTCTTCTTGGGAAGGCTGAAATCCAAAAAGTGTGAGGGTGCTGGTATGTTTCCTGTAAAAGAACTCAAACGATCAGCCCTGATTTCTCTCTGGTTTGCCTTTCTCACCTTTCCCATACTGGTGGTGAAGGTTGATCCTCTGGAGAGAATTGTGCAATGGCGTTGGTCCAATATGTTTTATATTGCAATTGGCAGCTTTGTACTCTCCATCCTTGCAAAAGTATATATGATTCGAAAGGAGCGGCGGGATGCAAGAAAGAAAGAAACTGCAGCCACAGAGCCATTTGCCCAACGCATCATCAGGGAGCCCAGATTTTTGTATCCACTGGCCATTGCCTGCCTGATATTTGGTGTCTCCTTTCCTTTTCTCTTTTCTGTATACCAGACCAACATCATGACCACCGCGCTTATGTATGTGGTCCTGGGGCTTGGCTTAAATATCGTGGTTGGCGTTGCCGGATTGCTTGATCTTGGCTACGTTGCCTTTTATGCCGTCGGTGCATACAGCTATGCATTGCTGAATTTGCATTTTGATCTTGGGTTTTGGCTTGTCCTGCCCCTTGGCGGACTGCTGGCCGCTTTTCTGGGTATTCTTCTTGGTTTTCCGGTACTGAGACTTCGCGGAGATTATCTGGCCATTGTGACCCTGGGCTTTGGTGAAATTATTCGTCTGATTCTTGAAAACTGGAGTGAGTTTTCCCAGGGACCAAGTGGTATTGCCAACATTCCACGTCCGGGACTCTTTGGTATTGATATTTCTTTTGGAGGGGGGATTACCTATATCTATTATCTCGTACTTCTCCTTGTTATCTTTACAATATTTGTGGTAAACAGATTGCAGAATTCACGTCTTGGCCGAGCCTGGCTTGCACTGCGGGAAGATGAAATCGCCTGTCAGGCCATGGGGATTGATAAAACCAAAACAAAGCTTATAGCATTCAGCCTTGGCGCCTTCTGGGCTGGACTGGTTGGTGTTATTTTTGCTGCCAAAACGACCTTTGTCAATCCGGCAAGTTTTACCTTTCTGGAATCAGCCATCATCTTATCCATCGTCGTCCTTGGAGGGATGGGCTCAATTGTTGGTGTTATTATTGGAGCGCTTATCCTTATTCTTCTGCCTGAATATTTGCGGGCACTGTCAGAATACAGAATGCTTGCCTTTGGTGCGGTGCTTGTGATTATGATGGTCTTTAAGCCCAATGGTATCGTCTCTACCGTGCGGCGTAGTTACCGCTTTAAAGGGCATGCCGAAATAGAAGGTGACAGTCATGAATGATGCTCCTGTAATCCTGAGCGTTGAGGGCTTAAGCAAAAACTTTGGTGGTATCCAGGCCATTGATTCAGTGGACTTGGATATTCGAAAGGGTGAAATTGTGGCCCTTATTGGCCCAAATGGTGCTGGTAAAACAACGTTTTTTAACTGTTTGACAGGGATTTATACACCAAGTTCCGGTGACGTTTATCTCTCCAATCCTGAAAGCGGAAAAAAGACCAGGTTAAACGGCAAGAAACCAAACAAGATTACTGAAATAGGAATGGCCAGGACCTTCCAGAATATCAGACTTTTTCCCACCATGAGTGCGCTTGAGAACGTCATGATTGGCAGACACTGCCGTACCAATGCTCTTATTCTCGGTGCAATCTTCAGAGGGCCTGCAACTCGTCGTGAAGAGGAGGGTATCGTAGACAGCAGTTATCAACTCCTGAAAAAGGTCGGTCTTCATAAACAGGTCAATGAGCAGGCAAGAAACCTCTCCTATGGCGCACAGAGACGCCTTGAGATTGGCCGTGCACTGGCAACTGAACCCTTTCTGCTTTTGCTCGATGAACCGGCAGCAGGCATGAACCCGAAAGAAACAGAAGCATTGGTTGCGCTTATCAGGCAGATTTGTGAAGAGGGACATTCCATACTGCTTATTGAGCATGATATGAAACTGGTGATGAGTTTATCTGATCGTATCGTTGTTATGGATTACGGAAAAAAAATAGCGCAGGGAACACCGGAAGAGGTACGTTCCAATCCTGCGGTTATCAAAGCATATCTCGGGGAGGATGTTGATGCTTGAACTGAGAAATGTAAATGCCGCCTATGGAAATATTCAGGTATTACACGATATTAATCTTGAAATTCATACAGGTGAAATTATAACACTTATTGGTGCGAATGGTGCCGGTAAGTCAACCACCCTTATGGCCATTTCAGGCATTGTAGCTGTTCGTTCAGGGAAAATACTCTTTGAGGGAGCTTCTGTTCATAAATTACCTCCGGAAAAACTCGTTTCCATGGGGATTTGTCAGGTACCCGAAGGCCGACATATTTTCCCCGCATTGACGGTTATGGAAAACCTGGATATGGGTGCTTTTTTGCGCTCTGACACTGAGGGCATAAAAAAAGATCTTGAGTATGTCTTTGATCTTTTTCCAATTCTTGCAGACAGGCGTAATCAGGATGGCGGCACATTAAGTGGCGGAGAACAACAGATGCTCGCCATGTCCCGTGCGCTGATGGCACGTCCCAAACTGCTGTTACTGGATGAACCATCCATGGGACTGGCTCCCCTGATTATTAAACAGATTTTCGAAATTATACAAAAAATTAATAAAGAGCATAATACTACTATTTTTCTGGTGGAGCAGAACGCTAATCAGGCTCTCCATATTGCTGATCGTGGCTATGTTATAGAAAATGGTGTAATTACTATCAGTGACAGTGCTGAAAATCTATTGAAAAATCAGGATATCCAAAAGGCATATCTTGGAATCTAAGCAGATATTGGAATAACTATGAAAGTTGGTGTTATTGGCGTGGGTTACCTTGGTAAATACCATGCCCAAAAATATAAGAATATAGAAAACGTTGACCTTGTCGGGGTTGCAGATGTTGATATGCCCACCGCTGAGGCCGTTGCCAAAGAGAATGATTGTAAGGCCTTTAATGATTACCGCGAGCTCTTAAAAGAAGTTGATGCCGTTTCGGTGGTTGTACCGACAAGTTACCATCACGACGTGGCCCTTGAGTGTATTGCCGCCGGTGTAGATATGTTGATGGAAAAGCCCATCACCACCACTGTGGAAGAAGCGGATACGATAATCGCCAAGGCAGAAGAAAAAAATCTTATCTTACAGGTTGGTCATCTCGAACGTTTTAATCCGGCAGTTGAGGCTATGATGCCATTCTTGACTGTGCCAGTGTTTATTGAGAGTCAGCGCATTTCAACGTTTAAAAACCGTGCCCTTGATGTGGATGTAATCCTTGATCTGATGATTCATGATATTGATATTATATTAAATATTATTAAGTCACCCCTTGAAACCATCCATACCGTTGGCGCACCGGTAGTAACCGATTTTACAGATATTGCCAATGCCAGACTTATCTTTGAGAACGGGGCGACTGCCAATGTCACAGTCTCCAGAATCTCAAGAACCAACACCCGGCGTATGCGTATTTTCCAGCCGGGATCCTTTATAAATGTCGATTTTGCCAACCGTAAAGTCATGACCATGGCGTTAAAAAAAGGAGTGTTCCAGGAAAACGGAATGCCAAAGCAGGATATTGTTATAAACAGCTTTCCCGAAGGCGATGCCCTGAATGCTGAGATCCTCCACTTTATCAAAAATGTGCGTGAGCGTACGACTCCGCTTGTTTCCGGCAATGAGGGGCGCAGGGCACTGGATGTTGCCATGCAGGTGATTCAACAGATCAAAGATCACCAGAAGCTTGGAGTGTATGCTGAAGATATGTCTGCCAGATAGATGAGCAAGCAACAAGACAAGAAAGTAATGATCATTGCCGGTGAGGCCTCCGGGGATCTTCACGGGGCGCGACTGGTTTCTGCCATGCAGAGTAAACGTTCTGGCCTCTCTTTTTGCGGGATGGGTGGTAAAGAGCTTGAGGCCGCAGGGGTTGAGCTTTTATTCGATGCAAAACGCATTGCGGTTGTGGGTATTGCGGAAGTTTTTTCCCATTTGGGTGATATCTTCCTTGCCAGAAAAATCCTGAAAAACAGAATGAAAGAGGATCGTCCTGATCTTCTTATTCTGATTGATTTCCCTGATTTTAACTTCATGTTGGCAAAATATGCCAAAAAACTCGGTATCCCGGTGTTTTATTATATCAGTCCCCAGGTCTGGGCCTGGCGTTCGGGCCGGGTGAAGACCATGAAAAAGCTGGTGGAAAGGATAGGGGTTATTTTACCCTTTGAAGAGCAGTTTTTTCGGGATCGCGGTGTGGCGGCCACCTATGTTGGCCATCCCCTCCTTGACTCCGTTCGCTCAGATTGTACTCGCGATGAGTTTTGCACAGAGCACAAAATCGAGCCAGACTCGATACTGGTTGGACTTATGCCAGGCTCCAGGAAAAAAGAAATCTCCTCACTGCTGCCTGTACTGTTACAGACTGCAAAAAATGTTCAGCGGCAAACGGATAAAAAACTGGTCTTTTTTCTACCGGTGGCGTCAACACTCAGTGAAGAAGATATACGGACAAACGGCCTTGATGAATTCGGGCAGGATCTTGATCTTCGCCTGATCACAGAAAAGAGATACAACATGATGAGCGCCTGTGATGCTGCACTGGTTGTGTCCGGTACTGTCACTCTGGAACTTGCTCTTCTTGATACTCCCATGGTCGTATTTTACAAGGTATCTCCTGCAACCTATCGTATGGGACGATGGTTGATCAATAAAGATCTCAAGTATTTCTCCCTGGTCAACCTGATCGCTGATGACGGGCTTGTGCAGGAACTTGTCCAGGAACAAGTGACAGCTAAACGATTATCCGATGCACTTTCTTTCATTCTTTTTAATACTGAGCAAAGAGAAAAAATGCTTGAAGGTCTGGCTCTTGTCCGCCAGCGCATGGGAAAACCAGGAGCATCCGCTAAAGGTGCAGATCTTGCTCTGCAACTGATACCGTAAGGCAGGCAATGCGAGATAATCTCAGACTCTTCCTTCGCTTTCTTGAACGTGAAAATGTCTTAAAACTACTCGCTGTTATTCTTGCCATAGTCCTTGCCAGCGGTTTTTTAATCTCTTTTTTTGAACCGGGTGTCTCTTTTATCAGCGGTATCTGGTGGTCAATTGTCACTCTGACCACCGTTGGCTATGGTGATATCTCTCCAAGCACGGCAGGTGGCAGGATCCTCGCTGTCTTTATCATGTTCTTTGGTATTGGTTTGCTTGGGATGCTCAGCGCCAGCCTTGCCACCATATTGATCAGTAAACGAATGAAGGAGAATAAAGGCATGTGCCAGTCAAATGTTGAGAATCATATTATTATCTGCGAGTGGAATCATCGCAGCAAAGCGATTCTGAAAGAGTTACGAGCCGATGTCGAGACGGAAGATGTAGCCATTGTATTAATTGCCGCCATTGATGAAAAACCCGTTGATGACAGCAATCTGTTTTTTGTAAAAGGGGTGGTTTGTGAAGAAACACTGGAAAAAGCCAACCTGAAAACCGCACGAACAGTGATTGTACTCGGTGATGACAGCCTTGAGCCCACCGGTAGAGATGCAAAGGTGGTGCTGAGTATACTCACCATTGAGAGTCTGAATCCTGCTGTCTACAGTGTGGTTGAGCTGGTGGACAGGGCAAACGAGCAACATTGCCAGCGTGCCAATGCCGATGAGATTATCGTTGGCAGTGAGCTGAACAGCCATCTCATTGCCCGTGCTGCAAGAGATCATGGTGTCAGCCGGATTGTTTCAGAGCTGCTCAGTAGTCGTTATGGCAATGAACTGTACTTTATGCCTGTTGTGGAGGAGATGGTGGGGAAAACGTTTCTGGATCTCTTTATCTCCCTGAAAACGAAGAAAAATACAACTGTTGTCGGCATACGGAAAAATCTGGATGCGGATGTGGTTTCTAATCCGGATCCTGACTCTATCATTGAAACAGGCGATTCCCTGCTGGTGATTGCCAGGGATAGAACAAAGAACTCACATTAGTTTCTAAGAAACGATGGTCGTAGATTGTCAGGAACCTGGTAGGTGCATGGTTCACTGGTAAATGGTGAAATGAAACTGACCTTCCAGGCACAGAGATGAAGTTCTGTATAGATTTTCCCCTCACCGCTTCCATATTGAGGATCACCAAGGACAGGATGTCCAAGCTCTGAAAGATGTCGTCGAATCTGGTGCAGTCGGCCCGTATGCAGCCTGATATCAAGGAGGCTGTTTTTACGGGATTTTGCCTGCCGTGAGCTAATGATTTCTGTCTTGGCGGGTTTCTCGTCAATATCACCTGTCAGCAGCAGACCTCCTTTTTTTATCTCCAGAATACCTTCGACTTCCGCAAAGTATCGCTTTTCAAGTGCATCATCCTGAAACAGATTTGATAACAATCTTGCTGCATCACGATTGTGAGCAAGGAGCATAAGGCCCGACGCTTCACGGTCCAGGCGGTGGATCAGTTTGTAGGTGATTTCTCTCTTGTTCTTCTCAGCGATACGAAGCAGGGAACAGTGATCTCCGTAACGGGTCCCCTGACTGAGCATCCATGGCGGTTTAAACCAGACAGAGTAATCATTGTTCTCAGAAATACATTCTGTGTGGGGCGGGGCCATGGCAAGAACTTTGGGATCATAAAAGAGCTGGATTCTATCACCTGGCTGCAGTTTGAATTTGGCTTTTCGCAGTCGTCTCTCTTTTCTGCCGGGCTGATTCAGCCAGACAGCTCCTTTAACCATTGCATGTTTAATCCGTTCTTTGGGCAGACCACTGGCGTCGGCCAGGAGTTGAAAGGCTTTTGCAGGGCTCTCTACCTGAAGATCACAATGTACTGTCTTGTCGTTATTTTCCAAAGTTACACACCGGGTATTGACATCGTTTACAGTTACGGCACAAACCGCCGTGTCCCATTCTGGCAAATTCTTCGCGGCCAATGGATTCGCCAGCGAGAATTCTTGGAAGAATCAGATCAAAGACGGTAATATTATGGAACATGCCACATGCAGGCAGGCCAAGTACGGGGATATTTCCGATGTGTCCGCTCAAGAACATGGCACCAGGTAAAACCGGGGTTCCGTAAAAACAATCGGTGGCCCCGGCCTCTGCTATGCCCATGCGCGTGACATCATCAGGATCAACTGACATGCCGCCGGAGGTGATAATAAGATCAGCACCACTGGCGATGGCATCGGTGATGGCAGTGGCAATCTTTTGGATATCATCGGGAGCAAAGGTGACAGATACCACTTTCGAACCAATGGCGGTCAGTTTTTCCCGGAGAACTTTTTCAAATTTATCTTCAATCCTGCCTGAAAAAACCTCATTGCCGGTAATAATAAGTCCGGCACGCGCTTTGCGTAATTCCTTCACTTCAACAATGGGGCTATTTTGGCTGGCAATGGCCGCAGCCTGCTGCACAATGGAACGTTGTGAAAGGAGCGGGATCAGGCGGGTGGCAGCAATGGTTTCACCCCTGGTGACAGGAGTATTTGTTTGCAGAGTCGAACACATCACTTCCCCCAGCAGATTAAACTGATAGAGGGCTTCTTCGTTAACTTTCAGGATTCCGTCTCTTGATGCATGAATTGCAATTTTCCCTTCAACGGGCTCGGCAGAAAGCATGGCACCAGGGCCGGCAAGAGAAGAGGCCAGTATCTGGGCTGCTTCATTCTCATGGATTTCTTCAGGGCCAAGTTGCAGGACATAGATATGTTCCTTCCCCAGACGTTTGAGATGTTCTATGTCTTCTTCCCTGATGATGTGTCCTTTTTTAAAGGCACGACCCTTAAACTTGTCTTTGACGATTTCGGTAATATCGTGGGGCAGTACCATACCCACTGCCTTGTCTACCGGGATAGTTTCTTTCATATTCAAATAATAATAAAATTAAGGTTAGACGCCACGTGAAATATCTGGCCAGAGGATTGTGTGAAGTTGCAGTTGTAAGCGCACAGCCAGGCCATCATCCATGATCCATCCAGCAAGGTCCGGGGGTGCTATTCTGTTTTGTACAGGAGAAAAAAGAATGGGCAGCACTCCGAGTAATTCGTTCTTTCTGAGGAAACTTTTAGCCCAGCTATAATCTTCCCTTGAAGAAAGAACAAATTTTAATTCGCAGGATCCGGGCCGTATTGCTGAACGTCTTTTTATTTCTTTGATATTGCTCAGGTGGAATGAATTGCCAGAATCACTGTCAGGACATTTCACATCAAGTATGCATACAACTTGTGCAGGAACATCCCTGATCTCCATGGAACCATTGGTCTCCAGGAGCACTGTTTTCTTTTCCTGGAGAAGCAAGTCCAGTAGCTGTAAACATTGCTGCTGGTATAATGGTTCCCCCCCCGTTACTTCCACAAGCTTACACGGGTAGGCACGAATAGCGCTGAGGATTTCTGCAATTGCCAGCAGATCTCCATCTATCCACGTGTAGTCAGCATCGCAATAATTACAACGCAGGTTGCAGCCACTCAGGCGGATAAAAATACAGGGTAGTCCGGCATAAGTGGACTCGCCCTGCAGGGAATAAAATATTTCAGTGATTGCTATTTTAGACTGCATTCGGTCCGTAATAAATTAATCCTGAGTTCTCAGTCTCCCAGACTTCTACACAATGCAGTTTGTAACGATCATGGCTGAGCTCGGGTGCCAGATTTTCAAAAAGATAAGCCGCAATATGTTCTGATGACGGATTTTTATCCCGAAACGCAGGGAGTTCATTGAGATCCTGATGGTCAAGCTCGTCCACTGCGGTATTTACGACTTTTTTTAATACTTTAAAATCTATCCCCATACCCAGCTCATCAACTGCCGTTGCGCGAACGGTCACCTTAATTTTCCAGTTATGACCGTGTGGTTTCTCACAGTCACCAGGGTAGTTGCGCAGGTGATGGGCACCTGCAAAATGTGTCTTAATAAAAATATCGTACATATTTTTCTCCAGTACAGGATTTGCATCCCTTGTTCCTTGAAAATATATCTGTAAACGTGTTAGTGTCTGCAGTTATTATACAAATGATGGCGTCGTATAAGTACGATGCCAATCAGGTTTCAGGCATTTTCCAGCTTGTTCAATACGGCTGTTTTGTGAAGTTATTTTTACACAATTACCACTTTTTATCATAGCAAAAAAGGAGTTATCACGCATGGCCTTTATCGCACCCCTTAAGGGCGTATCTTTCAATGTGGACAAAGTTGGCAGTCTTGATGATGTTGTGACTCCTCCCTACGACGTAATAAACGAAAAAACTGTAGAAGCCTACAGTCGAAAGAATCCCTACTCCATGATTCGCCTTGATCTTATCAAAAATCCCGGTGGAGTTGAAGGCGATAATGCCCGTTATCAGGATGTTGCCGATCTTTTTCAAGAGTGGTTGGCTGAAGATGTTCTTGTCCGTGATAAAGAGGAAGCACTCTACTTATATACTGTTCAGTATCGACATCCCTCAGGACAGACACTTATCAGGAGGGGACTGGTTTCCCTGGTGGGGCTGTCTGAATTTGCAGAAGGTGTGGTGAAACCCCATGAAGAAACCTTCGAATCCGTTATTGCCGACAGGCTGCGTCTTTTAGATACGACAAAGGCACAATTCAGCCAGATATTCTCCCTCTATTCTGATGAAGAAAACAAAGTGCTCAGTTTGCTCGATGAAGCAAAAGAGCAGGAAGCCATGGGGAGCATTACCGATGGTGATGGCTGTATCCATACCCTGTACCGGGTAAGCAATAGGGATGTGATAGAGCAGGTACAAAAAATATTTTTAGAGAAATCCCTCTATATTGCCGATGGACACCATCGTTATAGAACGGCTCTTGCCTACAGGCGAATGCAAAAAGAACGTAATCCTGAGTTTAACGAAAAGGATCCTGCTAACCATGTAATGATGTATCTCTGCCCCATGGAAGATGCTGGACTTTCAGTCCTGCCGACCCATCGCCTTCTTCACTGGCCCGGCATAATGAATATGGAAGATTTACGCCTCAGACTTGAACCCTGGTTTGAGCTTGAGGAAATGAAAAATGAGACTCGCGAGGTCTTGCTTGCTGAAGTTCTGGATCGTATGGATGAAATCGAAAGAACAGGTTCTGGTGTGACCACTTTTGGTGTCTATCATCCGCGTGAAGATCGTTG
>JAOZKN010000051.1:15624-17855 GCA_029935315.1 Desulfocapsa sp.
GCTGATGAAAAATTAATCATGCCCCATAAGTCTACCTACTTTTATCCAAAAATTATGACAGGCCTGCTCTTTAACCAGCAGGTTGAAGGGGAAGACGTTTCCCGGCTTGGATAAGTCGCCGCAACAATCCACGTCCTCGGAGAAGAGTCGTGATACTCTCTTTGGGGGCGATCTCTCCTGTGTCCAGCATGTAAGTGGCTATCGTTTTTCCATTGATCCGGTCCTGCTTGCCCATTTTGTTCGTCTCAAGAAGGAAGAGTCTGTTCTTGATCTTGGTGCCGGATGCGGGATAATCGGCCTTGTCCTTTTGTATCGTTTCAGTCATCGTATTCGTTCCCTTAGCGCCTTTGAATTGCAGCCTGGTCTTGCTGCACTTTGCCGTGAAAATGTGCGCACAAATTCCTTCCAGGAAAAAATGGATGTGAAAGAAGGGGATTTACGAACTATCCGCAACTTTTTTCCTGCAGGCTCCTTTTCCACCGTTGTTTGTAATCCACCTTTTTATATACCGGGACGTGGCCGAACTTCAAGCAACCCCGAAGCTCTTATCGCCAGACATCAAATAGAGTGTAGTCTTGATGAAATTCTCGCCGCTGCAGCATATGCAGTAAAGAATAAAGGGAAACTCTTTCTTATCTATCCAGCAGACTTATTGGCTGTTTTGACTGTTGCACTGGCTGAGCAGAGTTTTGCCATAAAACGCTTGCAGTGCATATATTCCTATCCTGAAAAGGGAGGAAGTGCTAAGCTGGTACTCGTTGAAGCCATACTAAATGGAGGTGAAGGGCTGCGTGTTGAGGATCCTCTCTATATTTATGAAAAGAAAGACGGAGAATACTCCCCACCACTACAGGGGATGTATCAGAGGAATGCTTAATGCTGGCAAAAGTTCACAGTGGGACGGTTCTTGGGGTAAATGGCCTGTCCGTTGAAGTAGAGGTTGATCTTGCCCTTGGTCTGCCTGTTTTTATGACCGTCGGTCTTCCGGATTCCAGTGTGCGTGAAAGTCGTGATCGCGTAAAGGCTGCAATCAAAAACTCCGGGTATGAATTTCCTGCACGAAAAATAACCGTAAATCTAGCACCCGCTGATGTGAAAAAAGAGGGTGCCGGTTTTGATCTTCCCATTGCTCTTGGAATCCTGGCAGCCACCGAGCTTTTTGCTGCAGACAAATTGAAAGAATATTGCGTTCTTGGCGAGTTATCCCTTGATGGCAGCGTGAGGGGTGTGCATGGTGTCTTGCCAGTCACGTTAAATGCAAAGGCACTTGGCTTAAAGGGAATCCTTGTCCCCGAAGAAAATAAAGGTGAAGCTGCCGTAGTGGATGGCATTGATGTTCTCGGAGTATCTTCTCTGTATCAGGTTGTTGAATTTCTGGCAGGGGTAAAGGATATCCCGCCAGTCAGTATCAATCATGGAGAGATGCTCAACACAGGCAGAAGCTATGAAAAAGATTTTCAGGATGTAAAAGGGCAGGAGCATGTAAAACGTGCCCTTGAAATAGCTGCGTCTGGCGGACATAATGTCGCTTTAGGCGGGCCGCCAGGATCCGGTAAAACCATGCTTGCCAGGCGTCTTCCCACGATTCTTCCGGATATGAGTTTTGCAGAGGCCCTGGAAACCACCAAAATCTATTCCATCGTAGGAAAACTCTCTTCCAGGACACCGCTTATTGCCACGCGTCCCTTTCGCGCACCTCACCACACCATATCAGACGCCGGACTTATCGGGGGAGGACAGGTTCCCAAACCAGGGGAAGTCTCCATGGCCCACAATGGTGTTCTTTTTCTTGATGAACTCCCTGAATTTAAAAAGCATGTCCTTGAGGTGTTACGCCAGCCCCTTGAAGCAGGGGACGTGACAATTGTAAGAGCTAATCAGAGTATGGAGTTTCCCTCACGTTTTGTGCTTGTTGTCGCATCTAATCCATGTCCCTGTGGCTATTACGGAGATAAAGTTAGAGAATGTAACTGCAGCCCTGTACAGATTCAGCGCTATTCCAGCAAAGTCTCAGGGCCTCTCCTGGATCGAATCGACCTGCATCTGGAAGTTGGGGCTGTGCCATTTCAGGAAATGAATGATGAACGAAAAGGGGAATCCTCGGCAGCGATTAAAAAGCGGGTAAATAAGAGTCGTAAAATTCAGGAAAAGCGGTTTGGGAAAAGCAGAAAAATACATTGCAATGCACAGATGGGAGCAAGGGAGATAGAGAAACATTGTGCGCTTGATTC
>JAOZKN010000052.1 GCA_029935315.1 Desulfocapsa sp.
ACAAAGGTTGTGCAGCTCTTCTCAGTTTTTCACGATTCCAGACGCTATAATGAAAACAGAGATGATCAACATGGCCCCAGGGGAGCTGAATTGGCCGTTAAGTTACGAGGGGAACACTTCGAATTGAGTGATGAAGAGTTCGATCTGCTTTACCAGGCCTGTTGTCTCCATACCAAGGCAGAGACACATGAGAGCATAACGGTTCAAACGTGTTTTGATGCAGACCGTCTCGATCTTGGCAGAGTTGGAATAATACCCAATGCAGAATATCTTTGTACTGATTCTGCCAGGTCACAAGAAATGATTTCCTGGGCTTACCAAAGGAGTATTGACGGTGTCATTCCTGATAACGTACTTGGAATGTTTGTTCTTTAAAGGGAAGAAATCTTTATCGAAACAGATGAAGATAATGTAGTCTCTTTTTGTCCTACGACAGTAACAAAAGTGACATTCACTTTATCCCGACCTAAATTACGCCTTTTTGACCCAGCATAAGGATGAGGAGATTCAAGTCGTTGTTGTATTTGGAACGTTCTTAGTAACCGAAAGGTCAGCCAGTACCTGTCGTAACCCTTAGACTGGTAAGCAGATGAAACTTGCTGCTAAGAAAGTCGTAAAGTTTAAGGTTGGCAGTAAACTTGCTAATTCAGTGAAATAAGACACTGGATAATAGATATCTTCAGTGGCAGGTTGTCTTGAGGTGAAAAGACTATTTGTGGTGGCAACGTAGAATTCTTGTTAACGGGAAATGATTTTATCGTTAACCTTGCAAAACAAGGAAACAGGGTGCATATAGGGTGCAAAAAGCACCCTGTATGTTGCACCTTTTGAAACTTAACATGCCGATATAACAGCATTGTGGTCTACTCGATTAGCCCGTCACGCCGGGGGGCGCTGGTTCGAGTCCCGTCCGCTCCGCCAGATATATATTAAAAAGGGTTTCAGCCAGTCTTGGTTGAAACCCTTTTTTTTCTTCGAAAATCAGCCTGTTTCCAGGCTGGGTCCATTCAACAAAGAATCAACTAACTGTCAGTAATTATAAGTTAAGATTGGTACAGTTAAGGTTAGCTTGGTCTTGGTTGCAAAACAATTTTCTTTCTGAAAAGTTGACTGGTTGGCCTGCCTCGCAGAATCATAAAACATTTTTGTCACCGTTTTCTGCACGTTTTCTTGACATTAGATGAAAACATAACATAAAATCAACTATAGTTTACAACGATTACTGAAGAAGACAATGCCAAACCTGCTGGAAGGCAGGGACGGAAAGCTACGGATCTTTCAAGAGACAGCCGGGTTACCTTAGCAAAAGGTAGTCCGGCTTTTTTTATTACGAACGTGATGAAGTTCAGGGGGATGGTATGAAAAAAAACAAATTCAAGAACGTCTTTCCAGTTGCATGTATGACAGTCATTCTTTTCCTGTTCAATTCTGCTGCATTTTCAAAAGATAAAGTTATTGTTGTCCCTTTAATGTCTACTAATTCGAAACTCAAAGAGTGCAGCGATTGTGATGATACCTTTATCAATGAAAATCAGGCTAATAGTGTTATTTCCAGCATGATTGTTGATGGCGAAGTCGGCTACGATGATATCTCAATCAATCAGGTTCAAGTGAGAGTAGGTGGCGATTGTCCAGCAGGGAGTAGCATCAGAGTCATCAACATCGATGGGTCTGTAATGTGTGAGTCCTTCAGTGATTCCGGTGGCGACATCACCGGTATAACTGCGGGGTCCGGTTTAACCGGAGGAGGAAGTTCCGGTGATGTGACAATTAATGCCGATACTACTTATATCCAACGCCGGGTTAGCAGCGGTTGTGCAGCAGGAAATTCCATTCGTGCTATTGGGGAAGACGGTACTGTCACCTGTGAACCGGATGATAACTCAGGTGGTGACATCACTGGTGTTACGGCTGGTACAGGGTTAACTGGTGGAGGAACAAACGGTAATGTTACTTTGAACGCCAGCTTTCCTTTCTCTCTTTCCGGATCAACCTTAGGTGGAGTGATTCGGGCAACAAACAGTTTTGGCTCTGTCGGCTCTGCAGCCCATTATGCTATTTATGGAAATGCAACTGGTTGGGACGGCATTGGGGTCTATGGTGAGGCAAGTGGTGCGTCTGCAGGCATCGGTGTATACGGAAATGCTACAACAACTTTTGCCACCGGCGTGTCCGCAAGAAGCAGCAATTACACCGGACTGAAAGCAACTACTGACGCAACTGACTACCATGCAGGCTTATTCACTACAACTGTAGGAGTTGGCTTAGCAGGAGCAACACTCTATACACAAACAAACAATAGCACTGGTGACGGGATAGCCCTGTGGGCGCACAATGATCACACCTCAAGTACCGATGCCACAATGGTTATTAGCAATGATGGTTTAGGGCCATTCCTTAAGGGATTTGGTGGTTCCGGCGGAGAACATGAGATAGAAATATTGAATGACGGCACCATTGGAATCTACAATGCCAATCACGATCGAACAATTATTATTGATCCACAGGAAGGTGTAACGGGAAGTGATGGTGGGCAAATCACACTTTACAATGACGTCGGGGCCGTATCTATTGAAATTGATGGGAGTTATAACGGAGACGGGCGAATCACCACCAATGAACTCCAGATAACCGGAGGCAGTGACCTGTCCGAACATTTTGATATAAGCAAGCACCTGAATCCTGAACCCGGCATGTTGGTCAGCATCGATCCGATGAACCCAGGTCAACTGCAAATCAGTAACAAAGCCTACGATAGAAAGGTGGCAGGGATCATTAGTGGCGCAGGTGGTATCAAAACCGGTATGATGATGGGGCAAAGGGGCAGTATTGCTAACGGTACCTATCCAGTTGCCTTGACCGGGCGTGTCTACTGTAATGCCGAAACCTCACAAGGGATAATTGAACCGGGTGACCTGCTCACAACCTCTGAAGTTCCCGGCTATGCCATGAAGGTTATGGACCATTTCAAAGCTGTTGGTTCAATAATCGGTAAAGCAATGACTCCGCTTGAGGCAGATAAGGGGCTGGTTTTAGTGTTAGTCTCATTACAATAATTATATTTTCAATGGGTTGTTATTATATTCATCAAACACCGTGGCAACATGTGTCTTACCGTCTGCACAGTGCATTTTGGTGTTATTTGAAATGCAGCAATAGCCCCTGTTGAATAAATATTATGTAAAAACTCTAGAGTTATCAATCCCACAGTAACAACAGTTAAAAATTATTTTAACGATCAAACAAATACTGGGTAATCTATGAAGAGAAAAAGCAGATTTTTCTTGACCATAATTGTATGCGGCTTATTTTTGTCACTTGGATCTTTAAATGCATTTTCCTTCCCAAAAGATCTGCGGCCACGTAAAACTCTGTCCCCTCCAGACTTTACAATAAAACCGGAAGAACGTTACCGGCTTACCGTCAAATTTAAAGATGAACTGAAAGTACGGGCCCAAAGTAGCGGTAATGTGGCTTCCCTCCGGGGTACCGTAATGCCAGCAATTGCTGACTTACGATCAAAGCATAGGCTGCGTTTTAAGCCACTTATTAAACTCCCCGAACAAAAACTGATAGAACTTGAAACAAACGCAGCTGAACGGTCAGGACGTGCCCAACCCGACCTGGCCGGCATGATGATTGTTGAGGTGTCCGAAGCAGATAATGAAAAACTCAGGCAAGTTGGTAAAGAACTCCAGGCACTGGATATTGTGGAATATGCACATATGCAGTTGTTGATGAACCCTCCTCCAGCCGATATCCCTCCGACGACACCAGACCTGACAAGCCATCAGACCTACTTTGAGTTAGATCCTGGTCTAGACGTCAATTATGCTCAGTCGTTGGGGTACAAGGGTGGGGGGGTCCGGCTTTCTGACTGTGAATACGGTTGGGTGTATTCACACGAGGATCTGGTAGACAAGAACTTACATCCTGAGCCTGGCCAAACGCCTCATCCGAACGTGGCAGCAAATGGTTGGGATGAACATGGAACAGCTGTGGTAGGTGAAATATGCGCTGTGGATAATGGTTATGGTGTGACCGGAATGGTTCCTGATGCCTCAGTTTATACCTATTCAGAGTTGACTGTAGAAGATGGTAGCCGCAGAGTTGCCAGTATTACCAATGCAATTGCTGACTCCGCTGCAGGAGATATAGTGCTCCTTGAAATGCAGAGAGATTTCGCTCCGGCTGAAACGGACCCTAATGTCTGGACCGTGGTTAAAGCAGGCGTGGATGCGGGCATAATAGTAGTTTCTGCTGCCGGAAATGGTAACCGAGACCTGGACGGTATGGATTATGAAACCTACATGAGCTGGGGAGATAGTGGTGCAATTATGGTTGGTGGGGGATCCCCTGACTTGAATCATGATAAGCATGCGTTTTCGACTTTTGGTAACCGTGTCAACGTGCAGGGATGGTACGGGAATGTATTCACTTTAGGTTATGGTGAATTTGCAGAATATGGAGGAGACAAAAATCAGCGATATCTGGCTGGTTTTTCAGGCACCAGTGGCGCCTCACCTTTCATCGCATCAGCTTGCGTGGCCATCCAGGACAAAGCTCAGGATTATGGCCGAAGGCTGACCCCCTTGGAAATGCGCTACCTTCTTATTTCTACAGGGATTCCTCAAGGTACCGGCGGTCATGTGGGGCCTTTTCCGGATCTTCGTGCAGCTTTAGAGTTAACCGATGAGTTAGCTTTAGGGGTATGGGTAAATTTCTCACATTCGGGCACAGAGAACGGATCCTTCAGAAATCCCTACAATACATTAGCTGAGGGAGTAATTGCTGCACCTGTAGGTGGCTATGTGAATGTTATTGCAGGTCAAACTAATGAGACAATCACCATTACCAAAGCGATAGAAATAATAAACTGGGGTGGTACCGTTACCATAGGGCAGTGATGATCTATCAGTTAACAAGTATTTGGCTAGCTGATATTACCTTTGAGTATTTTTGATTCATCCGGTTAACGAGTAGTCATGATAGTGCAAGTGCTAGAGCCGATTTTTTGTGTTGCTTTAAAAAAGAGTATGGATGTATTCCCAATACTTTTGAGTTGAGGGCGTATACTGATGGATAGTAGTGCTGACAATGGAGTTGTATCAGTAAGTTCAGTGAAAGCAATTCTATAATGTCGTCATGGAGTCATTTTTTGCTGCTATTAATGTGGTATATTCCTGTCGAGTTAATTGATCAGTTTAGAGAATATATTATTTGACCTTTATACCTGTAAGTGAGACAATCAAGTGTGGTAAACACAGTTTTTTCATGAAACAGTTACGATGAAAAGTCTTTCTAAATCTGAAAAGTGGAGATGAGATATGAGATGGAATAAGTGGCCTCAAACCATGCTGTTTACTGGGGCGGTACTTCTTTCTGGTGGCCATAGCCAAGCTGAGACTCTGCAGGAAGCAGTGGAAGGGATGCTTACCTCGAACCCTGATGTACTGACTGTTAAGTATAATCGATTAGCTCGTGATTACGAAGTCACACAGGCTCGGGCAGGTTACCTCCCCAGGCTTGATTTTATAGGCGGTGTAGGTGTGCAGGATATTGAAACCGGAAGAGATTCTTCTCTTGGTACCCAGGAATATACCTTAAGTCTCCGGCAAAATGTTTTTACTGGCTTTGCCGATAAGTATGAAATAGAACGGCAAGAATCGCGGGTCAACTCTGCAGCCTATCGTTTGCACGCAATGGCAGATGGTATGGCCTTACAAACCACAAGGGTTTACCTGGAAGTATTACGCGGCCAGGAATTATTAAGCCTGGCTCAGGAAAATCAAATGATTCACCAACGTATTTCTGACCAGATCAGCCTGAGAAGTTCGTCTGGTCTTGATAGCAAGGCTGATATGGATCAGATCAATGGGCGCCTGGCTCTGGCAGAGTCAAATGTAGTAGTTACCGAAATCAATCTCCTTGACGCCCAGAGTAATTATCTTGCAGTTGTCGGTCATATGCCAGAAAATCTGGTAACACCTGATACACCAGAGCAAGATTTACCACCGTCTCTGGACGATGCCCTTCAGCTTGCTGTCGACATGCATCCAACCCTCAAGTCTGCCAATGCAGATCTTGAAGCGAGAAAGGCTCAGGATCAGGTTGCCGATGCCAATTATATGCCGATAATCGATATTGAAGTGGATCAACATTGGAGGGATAATTTTGATGGTTACGAGGGCAGCAGGGATGAGTTAATAGCAGCGCTGCGATTACGTTATAATCTGTTTAATGGATTGGCCGATAAAGCCAGGATGGCTGAAACTTCTGAACTGGTTTATGAAGCAAGAGAAATCCGTAACAATACCCAGCGTCAGGTTGTGGAATCCATGCGACTTTCCTGGATGGCTCACCAGTCTATGCTCAAGCGTCAGACCTACCTTGATGTGCATGTAACAGCTGGTTTTGATACAGCCAAAGCGTATAATCAGCAGTTTAGTATTGGGAAGCGAACCCTTCTTGATGTCCTGAACAGTGAAGCCGAACTTATTGATGCAAAAAAAGATGTGGTTGAAAATAATTATGACGGCCATATTGCTCAATATCGTATTTTAAATAGTATGGGCGAAGTGGTTCATTCACTTGACCTGGAATTACCTAAAGAATGCCTGGTTGATGATGAGCAGGAAGTTGAGAATGAAAACGATATGTCTGAAACAAAAACAGTTGAAAATGCCAATAGTTAATAGAGTCTGATGATTCTCCCTGCCGGAAAATAATTTGTTCCGGCAGGGGAGTTCTTCTGTACTGGTTTTACGCAAAATAACCTGCTAAATCAATTCTATATAAGACGTCCTGTCTAAGATCCGGTTAAGGCCTGTTCTGAAATATCTGAATAGGCCTTGACTTTCGTTTGAAAGTGATCTACTAAAAAATATAATACTGATATATGGTAGTTAATGTAAACTGCTGCTGTCATTGAAACAGAAAATTGTTCCGATTTGGAAATGATATATAGCTATTTTTTTTGATAATTTAGTAAATCAAGTTCCGAATATGAAATCTTGCCTTAAATATGGTCGCATGCCTTTATGAGATATCCGAATAGTCGGTTATTTTATGTTCATCAATGATCATATCAAAGTAAGTACCCCTGAGAACTGTTTTTAAATAACCATGATATAATGAAAACAAGTCTCAGGTCCCGCCTTTATATTGCCTTTCTTTTCGTAATTATTATTACACTGCTGTTTGTTGCCGGTTCTGTTTCTGCTAAAAACAGTCTTCAACTGATTGATCAGGAAACCCTGGCTGAGGCAGGAAAAAAATATGGTGCCCAGGCGTATGAACGCCTCATAAAATGGCAGGAACTCATCCGTGAAGACCGCAGTAAAACAGACATGGAGAAACTGACCAAGGTTAATGATTTTTTTAATAATCAGGTTGCATTTGTCTCCGATGCTCAGCACTACAAACAAGAAGACTATTGGGCAACCCCTGTGGAGTTCCTGGCAACTGGTGGTGGAGACTGCGAAGATTTCTCCCTGGCCAAATATTTTACTCTCAAGGCTATGGGGATTGAGGAAAAGAAACTCAACCTCACCTATGTCAAGGCTCTGGAGTTAAATGAGGCTCATATGGTCATGACCTACTTCAAAACACCCGATGCCGAACCTCTGGTACTCGACAATCTCAAAAGTGCAATCAAACCGGCCTCTCAACGGACAGATCTCTTGCCGGTATACAGTTTTAATGGTACTGGATTATGGCTGGCAAAACAGCGTGGCCGTGGTAAGTATGTTGGCAGAAGTGATCGTCTTAAACGCTGGCAGGAACTTCAGAAAAGAATGCCCGATGGCTCCAATGGATAAGATAAGGACAGGTAACATATGACTCTCTATCGACAGCTTCTCATTTTCACACTTCTCCTTTTTTTGACTCTCTTTGCCGGCTCATGGCTGGCTAAACTGCAATCCACCAAATCATTTCTCCTGGAACAGCTTGAATCTCATGCCCAGGACACTGCCACTTCCCTTGGCCTCTCGTTGTCTCCTCATATGGCAGAGAGCGATCTGTCCACTGTTGAGACTATGATTAATGCTGTTTTCGACAGGGGCTATTATCGAATTATTCGACTGGATAATCTTGAAGAGAAGACACTTCTGGTGCGGCAGCAGATGGTAACTATTGAACAGGTACCAGACTGGTTTGTTAACATGATTCACCTTGAAACACCAGGGGCCACTGCTCAGGTGATGTCCAACTGGAGGCAAATGGGCTCTATCTATGTGGAGAGTCATCCCGGGTATGCCTATAACACCTTGTGGGAAGGCACCATCCGCACGTCCATCTGGTTTCTGATCACCGGAGTCGGCATACTTGTTGTTGGTGGTTTTGGCTTACGTATCCTGCTTAGACCCTTGCGAAAAGTCGAACACCAGGCAAATGCCCTATGTAAAAGGCAATATGAAACCCAGGAAAAACTGCCTCGAACCAGGGAGCTGAGACAGGTTGTCAAAGCCATGAACAGGATGACTGTCAAGGTGAAGAGTATGTTTGATGAACAGTCTAAGGTGGCAGAGCAGTTACGGAAAACAGCCTATTCTGATAGTGTTACCGGTCTTGGAAATCGACGTTACCTTGAGCGGCAGGTAGAAACCCGACTGAACCGACGGGACAGTACCAGTAAGGGTGCATTTTTACTGATTCAGGTTCACAACCTTATGGCGATCAACGAGGAAAAGGGCTTTCAGGCTGGTGATGACTATCTGCACAAGGTCGGTCAACTGCTTCAGCAGGCAAGCAAAGGGATTGCCAACACTGCACTTGCTCATCTCACCGGTGGTGATTTTGGTGTATTTCTGCCTGACGCAGGCCATGAAGATGCCACTCATGTTGCAGAGTCTATTATCAGTGGCTTTTCACGATTTGCCGGTATGGATATGGCCATAGATGATAATATTGGCAATATTGGTGGAGTGACATTCGAAGAATCATGTAGCTTTGGTGCACTGCTGGCAGGAGCTGATACCAATCTTCGCGCGGCGAAACAGTCTGGCTCTGGTCAATGGATAGTCAACAACCTTACGCAAGAGGGTGGCGATCAACAGGGCAAACTCCTCTGGCAGGAGACTCTGGAAGAGGCTCTGGAAAAGCAGACTATTGTCCTGTATGGTCAACCAACTGTTAAAACCAGCAATTTACAGCAGCTGTTTCACCTGGAAATATTCTCACGTATTCCCAGTGCAGATGGCAAAATGTTGAGTGCCGGTGCATTTTTACCAATGGCAGAACGGCTTAATATTACTTCATCCCTTGATAAAACTGTTCTCACAAAGGCCATTGCAATTGATACAGCTAAAATTGGCAGTAATCAAATAGCCGTTAATATATCACCATCCTCACTCCTTGATTCTGCTTTTAAAGAATGGGTTTTTGCATCCTTACAAAGGCTTGGCAGCAAAGGGCCGAAGTTTATCTTTGAATTTGCAGAGTTTGGTGCTGTGCAGCACCTCGAGTTAATCAGTGACTTCAGCACAAAAATCAGCAAGTTTGGACATACCATCGGCCTGGATCATTTCGGGCAGAGTTTTTCCAACTTTGGCTACCTGAAATCTCTTATGCCAGCGTATGTAAAAATCGACAGAGCCTATACTGAGGAGTTGACTGAGGAGGATGGTGAAAGCCAGTTCTTTATCAGCTCCATGTGCAGTGTTGCTCATAGTCTTGACATTGAGGTGATAGCAGAGGGCGTGGAAAACGAAGCTCAGCTGGGAATATTGAAGCAGTTGAGTATTGATGGTGTGCAGGGATATCTTATTGATAAACCCAAAGAGATTCTGATCTCTGGTTAAACCTGACTACCGGGTGTTGAACAAGAGAATGCAACACCCCGGTTGCTACCTTTTATATAATTCCATCGACCATAAAAGGTTCATCACCCATTTTTTTACGGATCAGCTTTCTTTCCCGGATCTTCATCTGGGCATCTTCAGGAAGTTCTGTGCACATGATGAGGTTTTTTTCTACCAACAGGTCAATAACATCCTCGAGAATCCTGATAATTCCTACATCCGACTGAGATAAAATCTGACACCAGGAATCAGTCGTTTTGCCTTGACTCAGAAATTCAATAATTTCTCCATCCACCGTGCTTTTTTGTTCGGTGGCACCTTTTTCTTCATTCGCCCTGACAGCAATGATCTTTCCCTGTTTGTCTCTTTCAACATACAGCATTGGCGTCTCCCTGTAAATTAACAGAAATAATCAATTTCAATTGGACATTAGTCCTTGTTTTCACCTATACTAATTGTAGCATATGATTGGTTGGAGAAGCAAAAGATTCTAGGCTTAACAGTCAATATAATAACATTTAGGCTAACTGATTTAAGGAAGTTCTGTTTTATGTCTGGCGAGAAAAATATACATGAGTCAAACGAGTGGAATCTGGGCGGTGATACAAATACCCATGATGACCCGTTACTGGACTGCCTCGAACTTCTTGCAAAAATGCATCATCGCACTATTTCCAGAAATGGATTACGAGCCGGGTTACCCCTTGTTCATGATTGTCTGACTGTTGAACTTTTTTCCCGTGCCGCCGAACGAGCTGATCTTTCCTCAAGGGTATTGAAAAGACCCGTGAAAAAAATGTCTACCCTGGAACTGCCCGCAGTTCTGCTGCTGGAAAACAGAAAAGCCTGTGTTGTTGTAAAGATTAACCATGAAAATGGTGTCGCCACTCTCCTTCAACCTGAAAGCGGGAACGGGAAAAAACGAGTTCATACAAAAGTTCTGGAAAAGACCTATACGGGCTATGCCATTTTTGTCAGACCCCAATATAAAGGCGCCAGCCGTCAGAATGTTAAAGAAATACAGGAAAACAATAAAAGATGGTTTTGGGGAACCCTGTTCAAATCCTGGCGTATTTATCGCGATGTTTTTGTTGCCTCTTTTCTTATCAATGTCTTTGGCCTGGCAACTCCCTGCTTTATCCTTAACGTTTACGACAGAGTAATTCCCAATGCGGCCATTGAAACACTCTGGGTTCTGGCTGCAGGGATATGTATTATTTACATTTTTGAATTAATCATGCGGGGACTACGCGGATATTTTGTCGATGAAGCCGGGAAGAGAGCCAATCTGAAGATCTCAGCAATCCTCTTTGAAAAAGTGTTTGGTCTTCGTATGGAAGTAAGGCCAAAATCAGTGGGTGCTTTCACCAAAAATCTTCAACAGTTTGAAAGTATACGAGATTTTTTCACATCATTTTCCATAACAGCACTTATCGATCTGCCCTTTGTCGCAGTCGGGCTCTTTGCCATCTGGTATATTGCCGGCAAAATGGTTTTGATTCAGGTTGTCTGTATTGTAATACTCACGCTGTATTCATTTATTATTCAGATTCCGCTGAAGAAAGCAGTCGAAAAAACCTTCCATGCTTCAGCTCAGAAAAATGCCATATTGGTGGAAGGCTTATCGGGTATTGAGACCATAAAGATTCTGGGAGCTGAGAGTTATGTGCAGCGTGCCTGGGAAGAGGCCGTCGAGTTCATCGCAAACTGGAGTGCCAGGTCACGCTTTCTCTCTGCAACCGTCACCCATCTTGCCAACTTTATTCAAAGCGCTGCTGTGGTCTGTGTCATTATTGTTGGAGTGTATATGATCGCTGAGGGACAACTGTCCCAGGGTGCTTTAATTGCCTGTGTTATTCTTTCAAGGCGCGCCATTGCACCAATGTCTCAGGTCGTTAATCTTGCCACCCGTTTTCACAGGGCACGACTTTCTTTAAAGAATCTTAACAAAATCATGGCATTGCCCTCAGAAAGGCCACCTGGTAAGAACTTTTTACACAGAACTCAATTCAAGGGAGAAATCGTACTGAAAAATCTCTCTTTTACTTATCCAGGGCAGGCCAATAGTAGTTTGAAAGATATCAATTTGCATATTGCCAATGGTGAAAGGATTGGCATTATTGGTCCAATTGGTTCAGGCAAGACAACCCTTGGGAAACTTATTCTTGGACTTTACGAGCCAATATCAGGCATGGTTGCAATGGACGGCACAGATATCAGGCAGATTGATCCTGCTGAGCTTCGACATTATATTGGTTATGTGCCTCAGGATATCACCCTGTTTCGGGGTACTGTTCGCAGCAATATTGTTCTTGGTACCCATGATGTTGATGATGGCAAAGTGTTCAGGGCTGCAGATATCTCAGGGGTATCGGAATTTGTCAAAAAGAATTCCATGGGATTCGATATGGAAATAGGGGAGCAGGGGCAGGGACTTTCTGGAGGACAGCGCCAGGCCGTGACCCTTGCCAGGGCAATTCTGCTTGATCCGCCAATTCTTTTACTTGATGAACCCACCAGTTCCATGGACAGAAGTAGTGAATCAAGAATTAAGAATTCCATAGATACAATCCTCAATGATAAAACTTTGATAATCATCACCCATCGTGTGTCGTTACTGGATCTGGTTGACAGGATTGTGGTTATTGATAATGGGACCATTATCGCCGATGGTACAAAGTCGCGTATTTTAGAGGCCCTGCAAAGTGGACAGCTTGCTATATAACAGTGATCCATTGGTTAACTCTACAAGATGACAACTTTTAATAAATCTATGCCTCAAAAAAAAGAATCCAGCGAAATATTTAGAAGGATGCCGGCCGCAGATGTGAATCTCACCACAGATATTCGTGTGTCGATTATGGCCCAAAGCCCAAGGGGTGGTAGTATTATTCTCTGGACAGTCGCCCTTCTTTTTATCATTGCCCTGGTCTGGGCATATACAGCTGAAATAGAAGAGGTGACCCGTGGTTCAGGAAAGGTCATACCTGCACGACAGATTCAGATTATCCAGAATCTGGAAGGCGGTATTCTTTCTGAACTCCTGATCAATATAGGTGATATGGTTGAAGAGGGGCAACTGCTTCTTCGAATTGATGAAACCCGTTTTTCCGCACCATATCGTGAGAGTAGGATCAACTATCTGGTATTACGAGCTAAAATAGCTCGCTTGCAGGCAGAGACAAATAACACTGATCTGGTCATGTCAGAAGAGGCAAAAAAAGAAGAACCTCAGATCAGTATGAGAGAACAGACACTTTTTGAGACACGAAAAGAAGAAATTGCTGCAAAAATGCGTATCCTCAAAGAAAGAGAGACACAAAGGCAGCATGAGTTGACCGAATTGCATGCCCATATCAAAGAGCTTAAACAGACCTATCGTCTGCTCAAACGTGAGATTGCATTAACCGAACCCCTGGTTGCCCAGGGAGCTGTTTCTGAGGTGGAAGTACTTCGCCTGCAAAGGCAATCCAGTCAAATGTCTGGAGAAATCAAGCTTGGTGAGCTGGCCGTTCCCCGTGTTGAATCTATGCTGCAGGAGAGTGTAAGTGCTCAGGAGGCTGAAGTTCTTGCCTTTTCCAACAAGGCCAAAGCAGAACTTAATGAGGCCTATGCCAGATTACAGAGTCTTTCAGCCTCCTCTGTTGCTCTGGCTGACCGGCTTGAAAGAACTGCTGTTCGTTCACCGGTACGGGGAATAATCAATCAGATCATGGTCAATACTGTGGGTGGTGTAATTCAGCCGGGTATGAATCTTGTGGAGATCGTTCCCCTTGAAGACACTCTGTTGGTTGAAGCACAGATTAAGCCAGCGGATATTGCCTTTTTGAGTCCGGAGCAACCTGCAAAAGTAAGCTTTACTGCCTATGATTTTACAATTTATGGTGGGTTGAATGCAAAAATTGAATACATCAGTGCAGACTCCATTCAGGATGAACAGGGACAAAGTTTTTATCTGGTTCGGGTTCGTACCAATAAAAACTATCTTGGTCTTGAGGAAGATCCACTACCAATTATTCCAGGAATGGTTACAACTGTAGATATAATGACAGGGAAAAAGACAATTCTTTCCTACCTGTTAAAGCCCATCCTGCGTGCTCAAAAATTAGCCCTTCGTGAGAGGTGATTTAATGAAAACAATAATGCTCTGCAGTGCGATGAATTCTATTTTGGTTCGATGGCAGACTCTTTTGGGAAAAGAATATGTAATAGAAAAGTCGGCATCGGCCAAGGAGCTCGCCATTGCATTGCTGGAGAACAAGGTTGATATAGTCTTGATTCATCGCCCAGCCGTTGACACGCAGATTGTCAGTGAAATTCTTGAAAACACATCTTCTGCCAAGATTTTTATGTTTGCAGATCGTCCCGATGCACGTGAAGGACTCATCTTTCTGCGACTAGGTGTTGTTGGTTATGCAAATACATATATGGCAGCTAAACGCTTGCAGGAGGCAATCCGAATAACCCTTGGCGGTCGTGTCTGGGTAGGGCAAAAGCTTATGCAGATGCTTCTTCAATCCACTTACCCGTCCAAGGAGGGCAACGAAGAGAACATTCTTGTTGCAAAACTCTCTACGCGTGAACGGGAGGTCGCTGAACTCGTGGCCACAGGAATGACTAATCTGGATATCGCATTTGAACTCGACATCAGCGAGCGAACAGTCAAGGCCCATATAAGCGCAATATTTCAAAAGACCGAAACAGACAGCAGGCTGAAACTGGCCCTGCTGATGAAAACGTAACTTCTTAAGACGCAGAAAAATCATGTCCTGTGTTGCTTAACCATCATGTTGGTAAACCTATAATTTCAACAATTAAAATATTATGGGAATTATAACTTATCTGTTTCACCGATCAAACGACCTTTCTGACCAGATATTCAAGATGTTTTTTCTCGATATGGGAGAGAATATTCACTTTCATTATCGTGATTTGAGAATCGAATTTTCTGTGGAGGAATTCAAGGAACTGGTCACCCTTTTTGACAGGTACAAAGAGATGGTTCTCAAGGAAATTGAGGCCGGCTACCGGGATGGTGTTTTACCGAACACCAACGATGCCAAAACCCTGAAGACATTTTGGGACAAAGACAAGCCACTCATTCACCCTGTTAAGTATAACAGTAACCAGATTTCAATCGAAGAGACAAAAGATGGTTACCATCTGCACATCAGGAATTACAAAATATTATTACATAAAGAGTCCTTTACCCATTTTGCCAGGGCAATGGCCAAGGTGTTGCCAGTCCTGGAAGATGACAGTACAGTTGTGCGTGATCCTTACACTCTCCTAAAACAAAACGATTTAACCCCCCAACTTATCAACAGGTCTGCTTCTGGCGAGCATGAGGAAATGACCATTGGCATGGCCAGAAAATATCGGGGAAAAGCAAGTCAGGTTTTAAGAGCCATCGGCTATACAGTATCCGCAAGCAGCACAAAAGAGCAGGTTTTCAACAGAGATGGTTCTCAGGTTGTAATGACCAGTAGAATTGATAAAGAGAAAATTACAGTGGAAAAGAATAGAGGAAGCAAGGAACTTCTCTCTCTGGTGCCCTATATGCTCAAGTATGGCTCTGGCTTAAGTGCAGCAGATCTTAACACTCTTAAGCTCAGAGTGTTATCACTTTTCAAGCTCTCAGCGCAGAAGACCATTGCCCCGTTTTCCGCCGAGGATATCTATGTAAACATTAGAACTATAACTCCTGTGGTCGATCTTTTTGCAGGAAATAATACACTTAAGCCGGCTGAGGAATATTCCCGTTTGAACAGGGTTCTCTCTGCCAATAAACTGTTTTTTGTTAAACCCATAAAAAAATTATTTAACTACGAAAAACAGGAGCAGCTTCAGGCTGCTTTTATGGATTTCCTCAAGACTAAAATTATCCCAAACAGATGTATACGGAAACTGTACCTGCTTGGTTCCACGGCAAGCCTGAAGTCCGGTCACTATGAGGTGCCATTTATTCATTTTGACTGGGCAAAAATCAACTCTGATTTTGATATCTATATTGAACTCGACCCGGAATATGAGGATGAAATACCGGCCGAATGGGTTCATCAGTTCACGTATAATAAGAATGACTGTGAGTATTATCTCTTTGGTGATGTGGGAAAGGGGATGGAATCGGATCTTAGCAAACAGTTTCCGGAAGTCACTTTTTACGATTATCTTGTTGAAGGATATCTGTATGTTCCTTCAAAAAGTAAAAAAGCAAAAAAGGATGCCTGGCTGAAGACAACTCGTGCCACCTGCGTTTTTTCACGGGACAGTATCACGCAGTGGGTTAATGAGCAGTATCCGCTATCTATCACTGAAAGTGAACGTTTTGCCGCAGCTTCTTTTAACCGTGTATACCATGTCAAAAGTGAAAATAATGATTACGCCCTGAAGGTTTATGATCATCGTTATTTGAATAAGAAAAAACAGGCCAAGGTCGCCTATGAAATCGATCTCCTGAACGGCCTCAGAGAGAGTGGTCTGAATATTTCTTTGCCTATTGAAAACAGACGGGGAAAATATATCACAACTAAGGACTCAAACCAGGCAGTACTCTTCACCTATGCACCGGGGCGCTATCTTGCAACGGCTGAGCAGGAGAAAATTGTGAGTGCTGGCAGTCTGTTGGCTAAAGTTCACCTGGAGGCAAAAAAAATAAGCCTTGGGCACCATGAAAAATTCGATAATAAATCCATTCTTGATTACTGGTTAACTGCATGGGATAAATATTTTGAGAAGGGTGTCGTCAGCACTGATCAACCTGTTGATATAGGCTATTACAGAAAGGTACTGGCCGATCTTGCAACATTTCCCACCCACTGCCACGGTGATCTGTCACCTATCAACTATCTGTTTGAGGAAGACCGGTGCTGGCTTATTGATTTTCAGAATTTAGGGTATGGTCCCGCATTAATAGATCTTGCCAATGGCATGGTTGAATTTGCTCAACATGGTCAGGAATTCAACCTTGAAGAATGCCAAGCTTTCAGGACAGGTTACGAAAAAATTCGTGAACTTTCTGCTGAGGAAAAATCGAATGTAAAGGACTTGCTGATAATCCATATTCTGGCCAGGCAGGCAAGGTTGCTGAGATTACATTATGGCGGGTTTGGGTACAGCTTAAAAAAAGATCGACTTGCTGGTCTTCGCAAAGGCCTGGCTGAGATTTTTAAAAATAGAATTACACCTTAACGGACTGATATGACATGTAATGTTCTGTCATGCCTTCTCCCGGACGACGCATTGTCTGGAAGAGGAATATTGACTAGTACTAAGGTACAATAGACAAGGAATTCTTTAATAAGTATTATGAAGTAAAGGGTTGTACCATGTACGCAATCTTCATAAAGGAGGACTGGTTATGACAGATAATGGAACAAATACAGGTAGTGGACATCAACAAGTAGGGCAGGTTTTTGTGATTTTTGGTGAGGGAAAGGCTATTTCACCGGACGGGTCGGAGCGAGTGTTGGGACCTAACAGTCCTATCTTTGCTGATGACCGAATTGTTACTGGTGGTGATGGACGGTTGTCCATCAACTTTAATGATCCTGGTCAGACTCAGGCGGATTTTGGGAGATTTTCTGACGTGGCTATCAGTGAGGATTTGTATAGCGATGAGGTTCCGCCTGATCTAACCGACATCACTGCTGAAGTGGAACAGATGCAAGAGTTGATCTTGAAGGGGCTGGATGTCGATGAGTTTGAGGCTACAGCTTCAGGCCCTGCAAATGTAATGTCAAACGGTAGTGCATATCCGAAATCTGCACTCACTGCTGCGGTAGTGGATGTTGAAAGCGGTGCAGAAACAGTTGGAGTTGAGGGGGACTTTTTAGCACCTGATATTCCCACAACACCAACAACGCCTACAACAACTCCAACGGATACCCCAACAGATACCCCAACAAGTACTCCAACGGGTACGCCAACGAACACTCCAACGTTTACCCCAACGGGTACGCCAACGTTTACTCCAACGGAAAC
>JAOZKN010000053.1 GCA_029935315.1 Desulfocapsa sp.
GTATTTGGTGCCGCCTGGTTTACGGCTCAGGTAAATATTGACCGGGAAGAACGTACTGTTCACTATGAAACGTTCACCATTACCGACACCCGTTTTCCCAAAGAGAATAAAGAACTGAATGAGGAGTTTAATCAGGCTGTCCAACAAGGCGTGAAAAAAGGCAACCTGATATCGTCACTGGATGAGTTGACCACAGCACTCGCTGCAGTGAAGCAGGAACAGATGCAGGCAGCAAATCTGAATAATGATCCTCCTGAAATTATTTATATGGAGAAACCTGCCCTGCTGGTTGTAATCGACGGCAAGCCCATGCTGCAAAAAATCGAGAACAGCGAGTATCAATCCGTTGCCAATACTCCCTATCCACTTTTTTTGCAGAACAACAGTAATAAATGGTTTCTCAATGCTGCAGAGGACGTCTGGTACCGGGCAACTAAAGCTGACGGTCCGTGGACCCATACTGACCAGCCACCAGCTGTTCTTGTGAAGATGATAGCAAACAAGGCCAGTGAACGCGACGACAATAGAGAAGAAGCTACAAGCAAAATTACTGCTGAGAATGCTCCAGCCATCGTTGTGGTTCACAAACCTGCGGAATTAGTTGTTTCTCAAGGAAAGGCAGAATTTGCTCCCCTGACCGATGATCTCCTGTCCATGAGCAATACAAATTCCAATGTCTTTATGGATGTAAAAAGCCAGAAGTATTATCTCATTATTTCGGGGCGCTGGTATAAGGCGGCCTCCATGACCGATAACTGGAAATTTGTTGATGCTGACAAGTTACCTGCAACCTTTGTTGAAATCCCTGCAACCTCAAAATATGCCGATGTACGGGCGTCTATTGCAGGAACAGATGAGGCAAAAGAGGCGGTGATGGACGCCCAGATCCCGCAGACGGCCACGGTCAACAAAGGGACAGTGGATCTTGACGTGTCCTACGATGATCAGCCGGAATTTAAAAAGATTGAGGGCACTACACTTCAGTTTGCAGTGAACTGCTCAGAAACGGTGATTAAAGCAGATAATCAGTTTTATCTGGTGAAAGACGCTGTTTGGTATGTGGCAGGTTCTGCAACTGGCCCCTGGGATGTTTCGGACCACGCACCTCCTGGTATCGATCAGGTTCCGCCATCCAGCCCGGTCTACAATACCAAGTACGTGTATGTGTATGACTCGACTCCTGATGTGGTTTATGTGGGCTACACCCCTGGATATGTGGGCAGTTATATCTATGGGCCAACCATCGTTTACGGTACAGGATATTACTATCGCCCCTGGATTACGCCCTATTACTATTATCCTCGCCCGGCAACCTGGGGATTCAGTGTTTCCTATAATCCATGGACCGGATGGGGATTTGGCATGAGCTGGAGTTCAGGTCCCTTTCGTGTAGGTTTCTATACAGGCGGCGGCTATCACGGCAGACATTGGGGCGGACGACATTATTATGGGCCAAGGGGCTATCGGTCATCCTATACGAATATCCGTATTAACAATGTGAATATTAACAGGAACCAAAATTTTAATACCCTATCCAATCGCAACAATCTCTATCGAAACAGCAGCCAGCACGCGAACATTCAAAACACCATTAACTCCCGTTCAATCAGCCAGTCCGACCGAAAGAATATTGAAAACAGAATGTCAGGCAATCGGGGCGGAGGTGCAGGAACCGCAGCCTTAGGTGCCGCCGGAGGAGTGGCCCTGGGAGCGGCAATCGTAAATAGCCGGGACAACAATATCCTCACGGATAAAAAAGGAAATGTTCTGCGCAACAATAACGGACAGTGGCAGGAAAGGAGCAATGGGCAGTGGCAGAACAGGACAAGCACTGGCGCGACCAGAAGCGCTGCTTCCCAGCAACGTTCTGAATGGCAGCAACGGAATCAGGGGAACAAAGTATCCCCGGGCACAAGTCGGCCAACACAGCCAAACCGTTCCAGCGTTCAACAGCGTTCCGGATATAGCAGAGCTTCCTCCATTGACAGGCAACAGTACTCTAGGCAGCGGGCAACACAGAGAACCCAAAGCCGCAGCAGGCCCAGCAGGAGTTCTTCTCATCGTGGCGGCGGGCGTCGTCGTTGATCGTCTGCGAATTTTCTTCCACAACTTCCGTGGGAGGCAACCTGTTGTTCAACATGGGTGAAGGCGCACTGTCTCCGACAAAACAGAAAATGCTACAGAGCTGAGAGCATCAGGAGATCATCTTCACTGTACATTGGGCCCACTATTCTTCTGCCAGGAGATTAACAACAAGCCTGATCAGCAAATCTTTCTGGTCAGGCGCGCTTGCCGCAATCAATAAGGTCAGAGCGACCAAGGATTTATTATCAAAGTGCATTTCATCAAGCTGGCCATTAACCTGTAGAAACAGGAGAAAAAGAAAGGTACCGATCCGTTTGTTCCCGTCTGTAAAAGGATGATCCTTGATAACAAAATAGAGGAGGTTGGCCGCTTTTTCCTCAACACCAGGATAGAGGTCTTCACCTCCGAAGGTCTGATGGATAGCCCCGATAATTCCGGCCAATCCGTCCCCCCGTTCGTTTCCAAAAATATCGGTTGCTTCGTTTTTTTTCAGTAAATTCTGGCGCAGACTGACAATGGCCTCCCTCACCACCGCAATTTCAAGAACCATCCCGCTTTTCTTTTCTTTTTTAGGCAGGTCCAGGGTATCTTCATCATACTGCCAGAGCAACTGCCAGGTGCGGGAATAGTTGCTGACAATATTCAACACAGCCCTCCCCTCATCACTGACGAGATTGTGGCTTTCCAGGGTGTCTGAGAGCAGTGCAAGCATTTGCTGAGCCTCCCCGATCCCTTTTTCGGCGAGACGTTTCTGGTTCAGGGTATAGCCATTGACCAAATGATCTTTTAAGATCGAGGTAGCCCAAATGCGGAATTGGGTGGCGACCTGAGAATGAACTCGATACCCGACTGAAATAATCGCATCAAGATTGTAGAATTTTCTCTTGCGCTCAACCTGACGATTACCTTCCTGCTGAACTTGTAAGAAATCCTTACAAGTTGCTTCCTGCAGCAGTTCTCCTTCACCATAAATATTTTTCAGATGCATGGTGATATTCTGCGGTTTCACCTGAAACAGCTCTGCCATTTGAGCTTGCGACAGCCAGACCGTTTCATTTCGAAGTTGCACATCGACAGTAGTTTTACCATCTTTAGATTGGTAGAGAATCAATTCACCCTGTTCAAAAGTCACTTATTTTCTCCATGTAATACAACAAGATTTGCAGTATGCATTTTTAACATATCGCAATGCCCCATAAGGGAGTGCAAAAAGCGCCTGCAATGATCACAAGATTTATCACCAGCCGCCCGCATCCCGCCAACTGGCTGCCCTGATATTTTGAATCTCCGCAATGGGAGCAGGACTCTGCCGCCTTGGATAGATTCTTTCCACAGACATCACATGATTCCAGTCCACCCTGACTCATTCACCCCCCATATTGCCTTACTCGATTATTGTATATTTGTCTATTATCTGCAGAGTATAACACACATGGGTACTCATATAGTGCGCACCCATGTGTGTTTCTTTTTTTTTGGAAAGAAAAAAACAGACGAAAATATCCTACGAAACAGTCAAGGAATAAGAGACTGTTTCCATAAAAGATCGCAGCCGAAGATCTATCTGAAAATACATGGTAATTTATTTGCTATCGACTTCGATTTTTAGTAACCCTATAGATAGCCCTGCATTGTCGGGCGCTTTATCCGGATTCATGTACATCAGGAAGGTTAATTCTGACAAAATACCATCGTCTCCATTCCCATGAAACGAAATCCTTTTGGCGCATTTCTTGACAAAGTCTCTCCGCCAGAAGGACTGTTTCTCCTGATTCTTTCTGTCATTATCGGTGCTTCCACAGGACTTGCCGCTGTCTTTTTTATCCACCTCATTGCAATTATTCAAAACCGGTCCTATGGCACCGTTCAATTTCTCTTTCCCCATCTCGGGGTCTGGAGCTATGTATTTGTGCCCATCGGCGGTGCCTTAATTGCAGGGCCGCTCATTGCCTGGTTTGCACGTGAGGCAAAAGGACATGGAGTTCCTGAAGTCATGCAGGCCCTGGTTCTGCACGGAGGCAGGATTCGTCCACGGGTTGCCATTGCAAAAATTGTGGCGTCAGCATTATGCATCGGAACCGGTGGCTCTGCCGGTCGCGAAGGTCCCATTGTTCAGGTCGGCTCCACTCTGGGTTCGGGGATCGGCCAACTTCTCCATCTCTCGGATGATCGTATCAAAAACCTTGTTGCCTGCGGTGCAGCAGCAGGAATTGCAGCAACATTTAATGCGCCCATAGCCGGTGTGGCCTTTGCCATTGAAGTGCTGATGTGTGAGCTGCAGGTACGGATGTTTGGCAACGTGGTGATCTCTGCAGTTTCAGCCGCTGTTGTCAGCCAGATATTCCTCGGGGATCGGCCTGCTTTTACTGTTCCCTCCTACAGCATGAATTCTCCCCTCACTATTTTCTTTTATCTGCTCCTTGGCCTGGCTGCAGCCTTTGTCGGGGTATTTTTTATCAGGATGCTCGGCTGGTTTGAAGACCTGTTCGATAACTGGGATTTCCCTCTCTCGCTGAAACCTGCCGTGGGTGCATTACTCCTTGGCCTGCTTGGTTGTTTATCTCTGTATTTACCCGGAGTCAACTTCAGCAACCCCACCGAATTTCAGCTTGGGATGCCACTTATTGAGAACATTCCCCATATGTACGGGTCCGGATTTACTTTTATTGAAGAAGCTCTGCACGGAAATGCCAGTTTTCTCCTCCTGACACTACTCATCTTCCTGAAACCCCTTGCCACTTCCTTTACCCTTGGTTCCGGAAACTCGGGCGGTGTTTTTGCACCATCACTCTTTATCGGGGCAATGCTTGGTGGCGCCATGGGAAAGATCTTTTCCGCCTGGCAACCCGAACTGGCCGGCCCTCCCGGAGCTTATGCCCTGGTCGGTATGGCGGCAGTTTTTTCAGCTTGTGCCCATGCCCCCCTCACTGCCATGCTCATTGTCTTTGAAATGAGTAACGACTATGCCCTGATTCTGCCTCTTATGCTCACGGCAGTGACCGCTTCCTATCTTGCTCACTATCTGTATCCTGAATCCATCTACACCATGAAGCTGGCCAAACGAAATGTTCGTTTTGAACAGGGCCGGGACATGGATATCATGCAGAGCGTCCAGGTGCGTGAGGTCATGAATCGCGAGCCCATCACCATTCGTACAACTCAACCTCTGGCAGAACTTTACCAGCAGTTTCAGGAGACCAATTTTTTGGGTTTCCCGGTACTTGACGAGAAAGACACCCTCTGGGGAATTGTCAGCCTGCAGGATCTGGAAAAGACGCTGTCCCAGACAGCGATTAATCTGCGTAGCCTGAAGGTTGAAGATATCGCAACGGTTGATCCGGTAACTGTCTATAGCGATGAACCCATCTGGACAGCAATTCAGAAGATGGCACCCAGAGATCTTGCCCGGCTGCCTGTAGTCTCGCGCTCCTCCAAGGGACAACTGCTTGGTTTGATCAGTCGCAGCGATATCCTGCGGGCCTATGACGTGGGTATTGTGCGCAAACAACGGGGCCAGTTACTGGAAAGCCAAATCACTTTACGGCGGGCACAGCACAATGATTTCACTGAATTTCGTCTCAAAGCCGGCCACTATGCAGTTGGGAAAAAACTGAATGAGTTAAAGCTGTCTGAATCCATCAATGTGGTCTCAGTGGACCGGGAGGGGGTGCTGCATATTCCACGCGGTCATACATATTTTGCTATAGGGGATATCATCACTCTCTTTGGTAGAAAGAACCACCTTGAACCAACCAGAGATCAGTTTTTTACCGGATAAAACACCATAATCTACAGTTATGCGTGAAAAATGAAATTTGACATGACATTCGAATTGCATTACATTGTGTAATACGGAGGTGTTGATATGATCACATTACGATTAGACCAAAAGTTAGAACAACAAATTAATAATACAGCTAAAAATCTTGGGTTAAGTAAATCTGAATTAATCAGAAAAAGCATTAGCGAATATCTCAGTAAACTTAAACAGCCTAATGCGTGGGATATCGGTGAAGATTTGTTTGGTAAATATTCAAGCGGTCTTGGCAATTTATCATCAGATAGAAAAGAACTGATAAAAAACACAATTAAAGCTAAGAGAATATGAAAAAAATCTTAATTGATTCCGGTCCGTTGATAGCCCTGTTTGATGCTTCTGACAAATACCACAACAAAGCTGTTAATTTCATAAAATCTAATAAATATCCTTTGGTTACAACCATTGCATCGATTACTGAAACTCTTCATTTACTAAATTTCAATCGAAATGCTCAAATTGATTTTATTGAGTGGATACATCAAGGGGCTGTTGAAATACAAAATATCGAAAACAATGATTTTGGAAGGATCAAAGATTTAACTGAGAAATATCGTGATTTACCTATGGATTTTGCTGATTCGTGTTTGGTATACCTTGCAGAAAAACTCAGCCTAAATACAATCGCAACAATTGATCGAGATTTTTCTATTTACCGTATCAAAGGCAAAAAGAAATTCAAAGTTATCCTTTCTTAACCTGCTGTTATAGAAAACTTAATCTGAAACGAAATCACATAAGAATTGTATGCTAAGAAGGTGCGGGCAGAGGCATTGGCACGTATTACATGAAATTATTTGCTGAACAGATAATGGGTGGAACAGTGTTCAGTATATCTTTGCCAGCAGATGAGAGCCCCGCCAGTCCCGTGGACAAAGGTTGATCAGACTCTGCACAATCACCTTTGACAAAAACCGAACTTGCTAAACAAATATCGGGTCACACAAGCTTATCAAATTCCCTGCTGAGAAAACGCAGATGGCTTGTTTCCTCTTTTGCCATATACTCAAAAAGCTCCCTGCTGTCCTTATTGTCAGTTTGACGACTGAGCCGGCTGTAAAGATCCAAAGCCTGGGTCTCCAGCATCATGCCAAGTTGGAGAATGTCTTGCAGTGATCCTGTCTGCTGCTCAAAATATTTAAGCATCTGCTGCTGGTCAAACCCGCCTTCCAATACTGTTGCAGCGGTTTCATTATCAGCAGGATTCCCGAGGAACATTGTTTTCAGTTTTGCTTTATGTCCTTCTTCAAAGACTGCCAGGCGTCCCAGGAGTACTTTTGCTTCTTTGGTGTCGACCAGCTTTTCCATGGCCAGATACAGTTGCCTCAAGCCTTCTTCCATGGCATAGCTCATCTGAAAGGCATTGGCAAAATCACCCTGAACAAAATATTGCAGACCAAAGTCTTCAGCCCCAAATGCCTTCCCGCCATTGTAGGCAATAATCCCGCCGCTCATATTGTAAATATTGCTAAAACCTTCTGCCAGAAGTAACTGCGCAGCAGCCTTGCTGCGTACTCCGGAGTGTCAGTAAATAAATGTGGGCCTGGTCTTGTCCAGTTCAGCTTTTCGCTCCAGAAGTTCCTTGACCGGAATCAGCAGAGCGCCCGGGATATGTTCTTTTTTGTACTCACCGGGCTGTCGAACATCCAACAGCTGATATTCATCTGCCTGGTGTTCAGACATAAATGCACTTACTTCAGCAGGGCTCATATTTGCCCCTGGTCTAAACAGATTCTTCCAATTCATCCTGTCAGCTCCCTGTAAATCTCTTCATTATACCCAACACAACCTTGCTACTTACTGAAACTTCCGCATAAATTTCTTGTCTATCCAATCCTTTATCCGAAAAGCCAGACGACCGGAAATCTGGAGCCAGTTTTTCCGTAACACCCCCTGCTCCTTCCCAAGATTAAAAATCAGCAGATAATCACCACCCGGATCAAATGTTTGCAGCGCTTCTCCTGCAAGATACGCCTTGAGGTTATGAAAGAGTATCGGATTCTCTCGTACGGCGTACACCCCCACTTTATCCAGGGGCTGGTCTGCATAATGAATGCAGTCCCCCCCGCCAAAAATTTCCGGATAGTCGGGACATTGTAAAAACTGGTTTACAGAGAGACCGCCATCTGGACCAGTTTGCAATCCAGCCTCCTGAAAAAAGGCTGATGGATGCACGCCGGTGGCCAGGATAATAAAGTCAGCATGCTCATCAGGCCCGGAGGAAAAAAACAATCGATTTTCTTTTATTCGCGTGAGATGTCCCTGTTCGCGTATGGATACTCCGTTTTGCTCCAGTATCCTCTGACTTTTCTTCTGTACTCCCGCAGGAAACTTCCCCAAAAATGCATTGCCGGCGAATTGAATAATCTGTGCAGGAAATGCTACATCTTCCAGAAGTTGACCAAGGTTCCCTGCGACCTCAACACCCGCCGGCCCACCTCCCACAACTGCTACAGTTATGGACTGTTTCCGGGCCAGTGCCAAAATTTCAGTTCTTGCCTGATACAGGCGCTCTATGGGTTTGACAGTGTAGATTCTTTCTCTGCTGCCTGTAATCTCGGGAATATTGACATGACTGCCGGTGTTAAAGGAGACCACATCATATGCCACTGTTTCTCCCGACTCCAGACGCAATTCACGCTGAACAGGATCGACACCGACAATGGAATCACGAAGAAACACGCCTCCCTGTTCCTCAATTTTTCGTCGCACCGCAAAGCGAATATCATCAGGTTCATATCCGCTGCCAAGCATCCCGGGGCCCATCCCTGAATAATAGTGGTAATCGGATGGTCCAATCACCGTCACCCTGTGCCCCAGTTCTTTGAAGATGTGGATATTGGCCATGGTCACCATATGTGCGTGACCGGCACCCGCCAGTACAAGATGTTTATTCATAATTTTTCAGTTTCGCACCATCCCAGGCAGACAGTACGGACTTTATTGGAAAGAGAAAATTCTCCATCTGCTCAAACTCTTGTAAGAGGGCAGATGGAGAGAAGGAGGAGAACACGTTAGTACTTGAATTCCGGATGGAGTATTTTTAACTCTGACTCAGCTTTATAGCCACTGATCATACTTCCCAGAGCACCTTTAATTGCGGCCATGGACATGTACACGTGGATAAGAAACATGGCTAGCATTGCTGCACCAAGGAAGCTGTGAATAATGGCGGAAAGGCGCAAGGTGTCAATGTTTCCTGAAAAAGAATAGAGAAAATACCCAGTAACAGCCATAACAGCACCGCCAAGAGTCGCCAGCCAGAACCACATTTTCTGGCCAGCATTAAATTTTCCTGCAGGAACCGGTTTCTTTTCCTTCGTCAGATAACCACCCATAATTATCATCCATTTGATGTCATAAAGGGCGGGAAGCATATCTTTGATCCAGACCAGCAATAGAAGAAATGCAGATCCTGTAAAAGTCAAAGCAGAGAACAAGTGAACGCTGCGTGCCATGATACCAATTGCCCCTCCTGCAAACAGTGAAGCAAAGAGAATAAGCAGACCGGTAAGAACCAGCAAACTGAACGAGAGTGCCGCGCACCAGTGTACGACACGGACAAAGAGGTTGTAGCAGTAGACTTGTTTACCGCCATGGTCAAATACCATCGGACCAATGGCAATGTAGTGGAGAAAAAAGATCACAGGGACAATGGTGATCACCAGAAGAAACAGCCTTGGAAAAAGAAACTGCTGCAAGTTGGTGAAAAGCTGGCCGTATTGCTGCCAGTCTCCAGTGAACACTGCATTGATCTGTTGATACGTCGCAGTAAGTGGTTCAGGGCCAATAGCTGTCGGAAAGAGCCCCGATACTCTGGCAAGAGCCAGTCCGGACATTGCCAAAAACAGAATGCAGCCTGGAAGAATTATTTTCTTCATAAGCATCCTCACGATGAATTATTGGTAAGAGTTTTCCAGTGCTTCAGATGTGTTATAATAGGCGATCACATAATAGTTTTTTCTATATGTGATCGTCTATTATGACGCAGGTGAAGTGCTGGGGAACTCTTACTCTTTCTTGTAGGCTTTGTTCCATCCCCACGCATTCGCGCCGGAACCGCGTTTAAAAACACGCTCCCGATACACATCGGCAACCTCATCGGCATCACCTGCCAGCAATGACTTGGTTGCACACATTCCGGCACACAAGGGGACTTTCCCCTCGGCAATTCGGTTCTGGCCGTAGAGCCTGACCTCCTTGGCACTAAAGGTCTCCTCAGGCCCACCCGCACAGAAGGTACACTTGTCCATGGCACCTCGTGCGCCAAAGACCTGGCCGCTTGGAAACTGCGGTGCACCAAATGGACATGCCATAAAGCAGTAGCCACAACCAATACAGGCCTCTTTATCATGGAGCACAATACCATCATCGCGCTGATAAATGCAGTCCACCGGACAGACAGCAATACATGGCGCATCCGCACAGTGCATGCAGGAAACCGAGATTGATTTCTCCCCCGGTTTACCCTGACCAATGGTAATTACCCGACGACGATTCACGCCAACCGGTATATGGTTACCCTCTTTACAGGCTACCACACAACCGCTACAGTCAATACAACGTTCAATATCACATAAAAATTTCATGCGTCCCATTTATTATTCCTCCTAAGCCCTGCTGATCTTGCACAGGCCGTCTTTTGTTGCCTGAATCTGGGTGACAATATCATAGCCATAATTGGTGCAGACATTGGCTGAATCACCGACCACGTACGGAGCATGGCCTTCTGGATAGTTCCCTGCGAGGGACTCGCCCATAAGGGTTCCACCAAAATGATACGGCATAAAGATGGTCTTTTCATCAACCCGTTCGGTGAAGAATGCCTTGACCTTGACCTTGCCGCCTTCCGGAGATTCGATCCAGATCATGTCGCCATCCCGTACACCAAGATTATGTCCGGTAACGGGATTGACTTCAGCATACATCTCAGGCTGGAGCTCGGAGAGATACTTATTGCTTCTTGTCTCAGCGCCGGCTCCCATGTGTTCAACCATGCGGCCCGTAGTGAGGACGAATGGGAATTTCTTGACCAGATCAGGGTTCTGCTCACTCTTGTACCGGGTAAATACCCTGAAGTGATTCGGCTGGTCCTCGTAGGTTGGATATTTTGCAATAAGATCAGGACGCGGCGAATGGAGAGGCTCACGATGGATGGGTATCTGATCCGGGAAGGTCCAGACCACACAGCGGGCCCTGGCATTGCCAAATGGAGCCATGCCACGTCTTATGGCCTCTTTGAGGGTTTTTTGAGAAAGGTCTGTCTTCCAGTTGGTGCCGGGTACAACATCCTTGAATTCCGGATAACCACCCTTGACTTCACTTCCGGGATTATAGACCCCTTCAGCAGCCAACAGGTTTTCTGTACGGCCACTCTGGTCATATATTTTTTCCAGACCAAAGCGGTTTCTAAAGGGTAGCCCGCCTTCGGCAACCGGCTTGGAAACATCGTAGAGAATTGGGGTACCGGGATGTTCTTCCGTCCAGCATGGCCACGGCATACCGTAATAATCACCATCACAGGGACCACCTTTTGCCTGCAGGGTTTCGATATCAAAGGTGTGCCAGTTCTCCATGTGTTTCTTGATCCGTTCGGGAGTCTGACCATTATAACCGATGGTCAGGGTTCCCTTGTTGATCTCACGGGTGATATCTTCCGGTATTTCTTTGATGTTCTTATAAAACTCATTGGCAAAGCCAAGGCGTTCAACCAGATCCTGCATGATGGTGTAATCGTCTCGGCAGTCATTGATGGGCTCAACTATTTTATGACGCCACTGGATCTGTCGTGACGTTGACGTCACCGATCCGGAGGTTTCATACTGGCTTGAGCAGGGCAGGATATAGACATTATCCGAGGTACAGGTGGCTGCTGCCATGGTTGGAAAAGGATCAACGATAACAAAGAGGTCAAGCTTATTATACGCTTTAACGACCCTGTTATACTGAGAATTGGAGTTGGAACCGCAACCCCACTGGATCATGGCCTTGATGGGGGTGTACTGTTCAATCTTTTCTTCCCCGAGCACTCCTTCATACCAGCGAGCAAGGGTAAAGCCCTTGGCATTCATCCATTTTTTCTCTTTGAATCTGGAGACGATATAGTCATAATCCACGTCCCATACGCGGCACCAGTGCTTCCAGGAACCGTCTTTCAGGCCATAATAGCCGGGCAGGGTGTGGGAGAGCACACACATATCGGTTGCGCCCTGTACATTATCATGACCACGGAAAATATTGGTTCCACCACCGGACTTACCCATGTTACCGAGTACCAGCTGCAGGATGCAGAAGGCACGGGTAATGGAAGAACCGATATGATGCTGGGTTCCGCCCATGCACCAGGTCAGTGAAGTGGGTCGGTTGGTTGCCAGAATTTTTGCAACTTTTCTGGTCTGGGCCGCAGGAATTCCGGTGACATTTTCAACTTCTTCCGGAGAATATTTTGCGGCGACCTCTGCCATTTCCGGAAAACCGGCAACGCGGGTACGAATAAACTCCTTGTCTTCCCAGCCTTTCTGGATGATCTCATTGATCAGGCCCATGATAAAGATACAGTCAGTCCCCGGACGAATGCGGACAAATTCACTTGCCTTGGCAGCAAGTTTGGTAAAACGCGGGTCAACCACGATAATTGGCGCATTGTTGACCTCTTTCGCATGCAGAATATGCTGCATGGCCACCGGATGCGCTTCCGCGGCATTGGACCCGATAAAAATCATTGACTGAGCACGTCTCATATCATTGAGACTGTTTGTCATTGCTCCGTAACCCCATGTATTGGCGACACCTGCCACCGTTGTAGAGTGTCAGATCCTTGCCTGGTGGTCAACGTTGTTCGACCCCCAGAAAGCAGCAAACTTCCTCTGCAGGTAGGCCATCTCCGTGGAGACCTTGGCGCTACCGTTTAAATGGAGTGCATCCGGGCCGTCATTATCACGAATAGCCGTGAGCTTAGCAGCAATTTCACCCATGGCCGTATCCCATGAGATCTTCTGCCACTTGCCATTCACCCGCTTCATCGGGCTCTTCAACCGTTTTTCAGAGGTCACCATATCAATGGCTGAGGCGCCCTTACAACAGTAGCCGCCACGACTGACAGGGTGATCCTGCGCCACTTCCTGCCTGATCCAGACGCCATTACGCACTTCGGCTTCAATACCGCAACCCACAGCACAGTGAGTACAGATGGACCGAACCATCTTAGACTCAGGGTATGCAGCCTTTGCGGCAGCCGGTGTGGCTGCTTTGGCTGTCATTTTCGTGGTCATAACAGCACCGGTCAGTGCAGCGGTTGCGGCTGAAAGCTTGAGAAATGAACGCCTGGCGACCTTAGGGTTCAGGGTTACCCGGCTGGTCTTTGTTCCCACAGATAAGGAACTGCGAATTTTTCGTTGAGCCATAATGAGGTTCTCCTTTCCTGGTTAACGCAGAGAGTCGTAATATTTTTTGAAGGCATCGGTTTTTTTGTATAAAACTTCGTCGGGACGTTTCTCCGCTGGACTTTCCTGGGATTTTGCTTTACTTCCAACAATCACAGAACCCGCAACCACCGCAGTTCCTGCAAATATCTGCTTGAGAAAGGAGCGCCTTTTATCATCATTCTGTTTCATACGTTTTGTCCTCCATAGAGAGTTATGGGGTGCTGTTTTACTACGTTACACTGCGTAGTGCAGACATAATGGATACTGTTTGTAAGTTATTAATGAATCGTCTCTGCCTCGCTTTCAAACAGGCCCTGCTCAAGTTCGAGATAGGCATCAAGAAAGTCGATACATTTATGATAAAATTCAGCCTCTGCATTCTTGCTGATTCGTTCGTTAATCTGTTTCGTTGTGGGTATCAGAAATTGCTGTAACAATTGATCCTGTATATGTCGCGTCTCCATTGTGCCCTTCTTTTCTTCATGAATAAGGGTGATTAACGCATCGAGCATAATGGCCAGGGAATCTTCCGGCTCGGTGAACGTACTCTCTTTAACCAGCTGCCCCTGTTTCAGGATTTCCCTAAAACGGGCAAGGCTTGGGCCGAAACTTTTGCCATCGATATAATAGGCTGCATTTAGAGGAAGAAGCTGTTTGGAGTATGGATCCACAAAGAGTGCATGGTATTCGTCTTTGATTTCCTGCAGGCTCCTGGCGGCAAGGGTTTTTCCAAACTCCTGAATCGCAGTATCCAGGCGCTGGTTGATACGTTCCCCGCCAAGAGCAGCGAAAATCCCCCGCCAGCGACTGAGGCGGTCAGCATCCGGTTCATCCTGAAAAAAGGATTTCAGAAGATCCAGGAAACGAAGCCGTACCCGGCATAAATCACGATCTGTAAGCTCTGCATCCATTATACTCTCTCGCTGGATTCATAAAGGTTCACAACACGGCAATCTTCACAGTAGGACAGGAGATCGTCATCACTGTCCCACATATTTTTGCTGGAAAGGATTGCCATAACCTTTTCAAGGGACTTGCGGGTACCAAATATCTTTCCGCATCCCTTGCACCTGGCTGGCTCTGCCTGTGACACGACTTTCTCAGTGAAAAATGCATCCTGTACCGCAAGCCCCGGTTTCATGGTCAGGGCCTGTTCCGGACACACGGTAACACATATTCCACATTGTACACATTGCACAGGAGTGTGCTTCAGGGAATAGCTGGCACTGTCGGCAACCAGGGCCTCCATATGACATTCGTTTACACAGGCAATGCATTGGGTGCACCTGTCTTCATCGCAAATGATCTCCCCAAAATATTTTGAGGCGATGCTTGCTGGCTCCGCATCACTTTGCACTCGTAGAAATTGAACAAGATCGATCAGTTTCTGCCTGCGGTTCCCATAGGAAAAATCGTGGTAGTAACGGGATAGCGATGCCCCCATCCCCTTTTCTGCAAGAATGGTGTCCAGTTCATTGCTGTTGGTCAGGCGTATTGCCTGTTCATTTTTAAAGAGGGTTTGCAGCAGTTTGTTGCTCAACTCTATTTGTGCTTCGATGGCGTTACTCTCCTGCCCAAGCACGAGGATTTGCTTTGCGCCCATGGCATAGAGCAAAAGAAAATGCATCGTATGCAGGCCATCCACGGTCGGATATTCCATGAAGAAAACATCATTATGCTTTTTTTCATGGTTGTGCCACCAGTAACTGTGCAGTTCCTCTTCCTCTCCCAGGACAACCCTTGTTCCGGGAGTAAGGGGAAAGGTTCTGAAATACTCCACAAAAGCAAGATCCGTAAAGCGTTTATAGCGCAGGGCCCCCGTGGGACAGCTCCCAAGACATGCTCCACACTCAACACAGGCAAGATGGTCTATCCCCACACCGCTTACACCCTGTGTGACAGCCCCGTGGTGACAGGCCGTGAGACAGGCGCTGCAACCAGTCCCCAGTCTTGCACTATACTGGCAGATGGTGGAATCCCAGCCAATAACCTCGTCAACCTCGGTGGCGTAAAGAGAGGCAAAAAAATCCGGAAGATTTTCCTCTGTATAAATATCCTGCCCGGACAGGTCCACTGTGCTTCCCTCAAGGAGCAAAATGGCCGGGGTGATGAGTTCTCGTCTCTCAACAGCATAGAGGTCAATGGCATCGTGAGGACAGGCTGACAGGCACTCCTTGCAAAAGCTGCAGAGAGAAAAATCAAGAAAGAGTTGCTCAGATAAACAGTGTTCCGGGCATGCAGGACCACAGGCACCACAGTATGTGCAACGGCCCAGATCCACAGCTTGCCTTACGCTGAAGCTGATTTTAAAATTCGTTTCCACACGGCTTACCTGCAACTCCTGGGCCGTGGTCAATTCAGGATCATAGCCTTTGGTGAGGAGAGGGGCTATCTGCAGGACACCACCATAGGTGTCCATAACGTTCTGTAAAGAATCGGCACTTCCCCCTATTACGGTGATACCCAGATCAGGCTCAATACTATACGATCTGTAGGACTGACTGGTATGACGGATAAGCTCCGCCCGGGCCAGAGCTGTCATCTTTGTTTCGTCTGTTTCTGTTACATCACCATTAAGCTGTAACGTCGACGATAGGGGAAAAGGTGAGTCAGGGTGGATGGAGGAAAATCCCCCGGCCAGAAGAATATTCTTCTCCGAACCATTGGTATAGTGCAAACTTACACCAAGATGAACGCTGACAGATGCAGAAAAGTAATCTGCGTTTGCACCGTTTCCGGAGCAGAGAAAGTAGCCTGAATAATTGTCCATTCCTATTTCTTCCTTAGGCAGTAGTTGTGGGACGCGACCAACGAAAACAGGATTCGAAGCCAAAAGAATTATATCATAATCCTGAAAAGAAAGGAAACAGGAGAAGCCCTTTCTTACTACGGGGGGAAAAACAGCAGCCTGTTCTGCGCAGCAGAAAGATTTCACTCCTACAACATACCGTAATCACGCCACAAAAAGACTGACTCACCATATCTACTCCAATCTGTCGAAGACCCCGATGACTTCGCCCTGTCATCTTGACTTGACTCCGACACAAAAAATAGTCGATACTGATTCACAAGCATTTTCAACAGAGCCTGAGGCAAAGATCTGTTTTTTGTCCGCAACTCCCATGCAAAAGGACTCTTTTACCGTTTAAGGTTTATGTCACGCCCTCAAGCTATATCCCTGATGATTTTAGCAACCCTGCTCTGGAGTACAGCCGGTGTGGTCACACGACATCTGGATTCTGCCCCAAGCTTTGAGGTAACCTTCTGGCGCAGTGCTTTCAACGCCTTGACGCTCGCAGTTGTACTCACCGTGATCCACGGTCCAAGCCTCTGGCGCAAACTGCTGTACTCGCCTAAAATCATCTGGATTTCCGGGATATGCTGGTCCATCATGTTTACCGCCTTTATGGTGGCAATCACCCTGACCACCGTGGCAAATGTGCTTATCGTCATGGCCCTTAGCCCACTGATTACAGCCCTTTTTTCCCGTATCTTCCTTCAGTACCAATTACCGGCAACGACCTGGCTGGCAATTGCTGTGGCAGGCCTGGGAATAGTCTGGATGTTTCTCCATGGTGATGATGCCACATTCTCCATTATCGGTTCACTGGTTGCTCTTGGGATGCCATTAGCATCCGCAGCGAACTTCACGATTCTGCAACATGCTGGCCTGAACAAAAAAAGCAAGGGGATCCATTCCGACGAGGAGCCTGTTCAGGATATGCTGCCGGCTCTATTGATTGGCGCAATACTCTCAGCCCTTGTAACCCTTCCTTTGTCCTGGCCCTTTCAGGTATCAGCCCATGACCTTGGACTCCTTTCGTTCCTTGGGGTTTTCCAGCTTGCTTTACCCTGGCTTCTTGTGGTTCGGCTAAGCAAAGAGCTGTCTGCTCCCGAAATTTCCCTGCTGGCTCAACTTGAGCTTATCTTCGGTGTCGCATGGGCATGGTTATGGGCGGGAGAACAGCTCTCAGTGAACACCCTGAGTGGTGGTTCGCTGGTACTGGGGGCGCTAATCGCCAATGAACTGGTGCGAATTTTTCGCCAGCAGGGCCAGAAGGATGTGAGCTGAGGACTGGCTTATTACGTATACTCAAGAAACATCGTAATTCTCCCTTTTTCTTAAATGGTTAACCTTGCCATAAAGAGTCCTATCAACAAAAGATGAGTTAAATCCCTTCAAGATACACTTCAATAAGCATTGATCAACATCCAGAACCATCATGCAAGCAACCATTATTCCCCT
>JAOZKN010000054.1:0-12914 GCA_029935315.1 Desulfocapsa sp.
TTGCATAAATGTGCATAATGTGAAAATGAAAGCATTTGAAATGCTGTCTTATGCAATTATTATTTCACATTATGGAGAAGATTATGTGTCAGGAAGTCAGAAAAACATGCAGCTGTGGTCAGAACCATGCGCAATTCCATTTGCGTGATAATGTTATGGGGCAGGAAGTGATTGAGCGTTTGTTCTGCCCCTCCTGCTCAGAAAGTCAGGAAGTTGATGCTGCAAGCATGGTCAAAGATAATGGCTGGATCATTGAATACGATATGGAACTTGCACGAATGTTTGCCATCACTAAACTCTCCATGGATCCCGCCCATGTCAATCCGGAGTTGATTTTTGATGAGGGCTATGTCACCTGGCGGGAGATGTATCCGGGTGAGACCGATGATATCACTGAGGAACGAGATAAGATCATTGCCCTCAAGGACAGCGACCCTAAAGAGTATCTGGCAACCATAAGTGCCTGGGCTGTGGAACGGATTCAACGTCTTAAAGATGATGGTTGGCGGAAAGCCGTCCGGGCGTGTTGATAGTGACAAACAATAAACATAAACATCCCTGGCATTTATGCCGGGACGTTTTTTTATGTGCAACAGATAGAGGAAATTATAATCATGGTGCCAGGTCAATGAGAATTAAATATTTTACGGTATTTACCACTGTCGTGCTGTTACTCTTTGGAATCTGTTCGTCAGCAGTTGCCATTGGCCGAAGTGGAGTTACAGATGATGGTCAGTTTGAGGTCAGTAAATCCTGGACCGGTGATTATGACCAGATGGTGGAAGATCGTGTTATACGGTTTTTGATTCCCTACAGCAAAACTTTTTTCTTCCTTGATGGAGCTACGGAACGCGGACTTTCCTACGATGCTGCCAAACGATTTGAAAAATTTGTCAACGATCGTCACAAGAAAAAGCATCTGAAGGTGCATGCGGTAATTATCCCCACGGAGCGCAGTCAGTTGTTCACAAGACTTGCTGAGGGCTATGGAGACATAGCTGTCGGCAACCTGACGATTACCGATGAACGACTGAAAACAGTCGATTTTTCTGATCCCTTTATGAAAGATGTCAAAGAGATAGTTGTTACCCGAAAAGATGTGCCGGATTTGAAAAGTTCCATGGACCTGGCGGGAAAAGAGGTGTTTGTCAGAAAATCAAGTAGTTACCACGGCAGTCTTTTAAAACTTAATGACGTCCTGCTGGCAGTACATAAAAAACCTGTAAAGATAATCCTAGCCGATGAGCATCTTGAAGATGAAGATCTGCTGGAAATGCTGAGTGCAGGGGTGGTGTCCATGCTGGTGGTGGATAAGCACAAAGCGGAATTCTGGGCAACTGTTATGGATAAGATCAAGCTGCATTCCAATGCCTTTGTTCATTCCGGTGGCCAGATTGCCTGGGCCTTCCGCAAAAACAGCCCGAAGTTGAAAGGAGTTGTCAATGCATTCGTGAAGACGAATAAAAAGGGAACGCTTCACGGTAATATGGCATTTACGAAATATCTGAAAACTAATGCATATATCACCAATCCGGCAAATGAAAAAAGTAGAAAACGTATTGGACAGTTGATTGATTACTTTAAGGTTTATGCAAAGCAGTATGATTTTTCCTATCTGATTTTGACTGCCCTTGCCTATCAGGAGTCACGTCTGGATCAGAATGCCAAGAGTCGGGTTGGTGCTATAGGGGTTATGCAGATACTGCCATCCACCGCAAAAGATAAGAATGTGAATATCTCCAATATCCATGAGGTTGAGGCGAACATTCATGCCGGTACCAAGTACCTGCGTTTTATGGTGGATCGTTATTTTGACGACCCTGGCATTGACAAACTAAACAGAGGGCTTTTTGCCTTTGCATCATATAATGCAGGGCCGGCAAGAGTTGCAAAACTACGCAAAGAAGCCACAAAAATGGGGCTTGACCCCAACGTCTGGTTTCAGAATGTGGAAGTGGTTGCGGCCAAGCGGATCGGGCGGGAAACCGTTCAGTATGTGAGTAATATCTACAAGTATTATGTCGTCTATTCCATTCTTGCGAAGCAGGGAAAAATATAGTTGTAGTCGTTCCTGCCCGCTCAGGGACTAAAGTTTTGTTCTTGAACCACCTGGATGGCCAGTTCGGCTCTGGCCTCAGAATTCATTTCTCTGCCTTGTTCTTTGCACCAGGCGGGAAAGGTTTCCGGATCAATAAAGACCTTGACCACAAGGTCGCCGGTTTTTTCAACTTGTTGCACCATCTCTTCTGCCCGGCCAAGCCAGTCGGCATAGTTTGGGGGGAGGAGATGGCTGTCTGAGAAAAGTCCCATCAGCCTGTCCCAGTCTTCCGCCTTATACCAGACCATGGCCTGAATTCCCTGCGCCTGATTTTTTTCACTGCTGTTCTGCTTTGTCATTGTAATCCTGCTTCTTTATAATATTTTAGAGCACCCGGGTGGATGGGTGCGGAAAGGCCTGTCAGCATACTTTTTTTAGTGAGTGCACCGAAGGTCGGGTGGAGTTTTTTGAAATCCTCAAAATTCTCAAAGATGGATTTGGTCACCGTGTAGACGATATCATCTGAGATGTCAGCTGAGGTGACGAGTGTGGCTTTTACCCCAAATGTTTTTATATCATGTTCGTTTACTGCTCCGGGATACATGGTAACGGGGATGCTTGTTTTTGTGTAATAGGGAACGCTGTGTAAGAGCTTGTCGATGTCTGTTATGTCGATAAAAATAACTTTGCGTGTTCCGGAAGTTGCCTCCCTGATAGCGTCTGAAGGGTGACCAACGGTGTAGAAGAATGCGTCAATTTCCTGGTCCTGCAGTGTGGCTGATGCGTCCAGAGCCTTGCTGGAACTGGCCTGGATATCTTGCTGGGGGTCGATACCTGCAGCATTGAGAGCGTCAATGGCATTCTGGCGATGTCCGGAGCCGAGGTTGCCTATATTTACACGTTTTCCCTTAAGATCCCTGATGGTTTTGATTCCGGTGTCGGCAGCCGCCACCAGTGTTACTGCTTCAGGGTGAATGGAAAATACAGCTCGTAATTCAGTTAGTGGGCCACTGTCCTTCCATTCGGCCATTCCGTTCATTGCCTGGAACTGACGGTCAGACTGCACCACACCAAACTCTATATCACCTGCAATGATGGCGTTTATGTTGAAGACTGATCCACCTGTGGATTCAACAACAGCACGTATCTTGTGTTCTTTCTTCTTCTTGTTTACCATTTTGGCAATGGCAGCACCCGTTGGATAGTATACGCCGGTGATGCCGCCCGTACCAATGGTAATAAAAGTTGCTTTTGCCTGAACACTGGTCACGCTGAAAAATATGCCAAGGATCAGCAAGGCCAGGAATGTTGATATTTTCGTCATTAGAGTTTCCATGTTGAGTATAGGAGAATAAACGAATTTTTTATTGAGAAACAACTCAGTTAGTCTAATCTGAACGAGTAATACTTTCCACAAGATTCATTTGCTTTCCTTTCATATGGGGAAATGATACTGTATGGGCTCTGAGAACAACAGGAGAAATGAAATGATGAAGAAAAAATTCATTGCTGCTGCGGCTTTTGTCCTGCCATTGGCGTTTGCAGCCGTGGGCGGTTTTGCCGTTGATACCGTCGTGGAGAAGGAATATTACGGGACAGGTCCGTTGAAGAGTGAAACACGTTACGTTGGTAAGCAGAAAAATGGTGTGCACAATGTCTATTATGAATCCGGAGTATTGTGGCGTGAAACCAGTTACAGGGAAGACAGGAAAGAGGGCTTTCAAAAGACATATTATAAACATGGCGCACTGGAAAGTGAAGTGCTTTTCAGGAACGGGAAGAAGAACGGCAGCGAAAAGAAATATCATATCCTGCCCATCGGTGAGTTGCTGAGTGAGGTTGGCTATATTGAGGGGAAGAGGAATGGCAGTCTGAGACAATTTTACTCGTCTGGTCAGCTGGAATGGGAAATTCCTTTTAAGGATGACAAGGTGAATGGGGTCGGCAAGAAGTATTATTTCTCAGGTGTCCTGGAATGGGAGACCACTGTGAGTGATGATAAGAAAAATGGTGTTACTGCCAGTTACTACGAGTCCGGCCAGTTGCAGAGTGAAGTGAATTACAAGGACGACAGCAAACATGGTGTTGAGAAAATATATTACCCCACGGGCGTGCTTGCCAGTGAGGCCATGTTTAAAGGTGGAAACGCAAATGGTGTAGGGAAGAAATACTTTGTGTCTGGCCAACTGGAGTGGGAGGCAATTTTTAAAGACGGCAGAAAAGATGGTGTCGCCAGGAACTACGACGAGTCAGGTGCGCTTGACTGGGAGGCGACATACGAAAATAGCAGACTGGAAGGCCTTTCCAGGCACTATTGCAGGGATTCAGGCAGCGTTGCGGATGATACGAAAGCGGTGCCCGGAGAAATGGCTGCCGGACCAGACAGGCTTTGTCAGGAAATCGTTTATCGTTCTGGTAAAGCCATCTCCGGTTATTTCTACACCGAGGATGGTATGAAAAACCGTATGGCTGCCGCTTATCTTCGTCGCTTGAGTTTGTAAAACGCTATAGTGTCAAGATGTTATCCACTTTTCAACGTCGTCCTGTTTTGGCGTATTGCCCACGGACTTTACATCCCCGTTAACAACCAGTGCAGGGGTTGAAAAGATGCCTAATTTTGCAATTTCCTGAAAGTCGGTAACCTTGATGACTGTGGCGTCAACGCCTGTGGCAGCAATGGCAGCCGCAACAATTTTCGCTGTCTTTTCACAGGACGCGCATCCGGGCCCGCATACTTTTATTTCCATATTATTCCTCTTTGTGTTGTTACGATTTGGGGAGAAAGTTTTTGTAATACCACTGGCCACGGATGGCTTGTCGTCAGATAATCAGATTAAAAATAAAACCGGTAAAGAGAATCCCGCCGCCGACAACTCCAACAAATACTGCGATCAGTTTTAGCTTGAGCACTTTGCGAAGGATAACCATCTCCGGTAGAGAAAGGGCTATTACGCTCATCATAAAGGCCAGAACCGTTCCCAGTGCCGCACCCTTGCCAAGAAGTGCCTCTATCACCGGCACAATGCCTGCAGCGTTGGAATACATGGGGATGCCAACCAGAACGGCTGCCGGTACTGACCACCAGGCATCTTTGCCCATGACCGATGCCATGAACTCTTCCGGAATATAGCCGTGAATCAGGGCGCCGACACCAATCCCGGCGACCACGTAGAGCCATACTTTACCTACAATATCACGTACCGCTTCTTTTCCCCGCTCAATCCGGTCTGCCCAGTTGAGTTCCTCTTCGACGACCACCGCCTCACCCGCCCGTAACTCCTGCACCCAGTCTTCAATCCAGTGCTCCAGTTTCAGCCGGCCAATGATCCATCCCGCAATTATGGCGATGCCAAGTCCGCTGCTCAGATAAATGAGGGCGACCTTCCAGCCCAGCATGCCATAGAGGAGAACCAGGGCGATTTCATTAACCATGGGAGCTGCAATGAGAAAAGAAAAGGTCACTCCCAGGGGGACTCCAGCCTGGACAAAACCAAGGAAAAGCGGCACCGCCGAGCAAGAACAGAAGGGGGTGACGATACCCAGAAAAGCAGCCATAACATTTCCGGCGCTTTCCCTTTTACCGGCTAATAATTTCCGTGTGCGTGCCTGGGTGAAGAAGGAACGAATCATCCCCACCACAAAGACGATCAGGGTGAGAAGCATCATAACCTTGGGGGTATCGTAGACAAAGAACTGTATTGCCTCACCCAGATGACTTCCCTTGCTAAGGCCAAGCAGGTCGTAGGAAAAAAAATAAGAAAAAGGGAGCAGTTGTTTGTAAATGATATACCAGCAGAGCAGGCCCAATATGCCCAGACCCAGCTGTCTGGTCGTTATCTTATTGTCGCCGCCAGAACAACAGGCACCATCATCACTACAATTCTTTATTGGTTCCATTGCTATCCTCTCTAAAACAGTTTGCCTGCAATCATGCGGCGCAGATTCGTTCCCGCTCAACCTGGGAGAGTTTTGCTATCATTTTAAGCAATTGGGGATCGTCATTCAGCCAGTCCCCAAGATTCTCGAGCATCGCTCTGGCATAGTCTGATTCTTCGCCCGTGGTCAGTCGGTAAATAATCCATGACCCCTCCTTGTGGAAATCGACAAGACCTGCCTCTTCCAACACTTTCATGTGCTTGGAAACTGTTGACTGTGCCAGTCCGATAAGATCCTGCAATTCACAGACGCAGAGTTTCTGTCTGCCAAGTATTTTAATAAGCCTGACTCGATTCGGGTCGGACAGGGCCTTCATAATGCGAATAAATTGTTTCATAACTGTTCTCCTGGGATCTACATATTGCCATATGGCGATATGTGGGTACGATAGGCTTCTCTCCGTCTGATGTCAAGTGGAGATTTCTTCTGCAGGGAAGATTGATGGTGTCGCAAAAGATATGTGGCTTGCTTGTGGTTTGCTTATTCAGGACCATCGTGTTGAGGGGACACTGCCTGCTGTTGTGCAATCAGATTTCTGTTGATCGAATGCTCGACGACCTGCATGAGTACGTCAACCGCTGTCTTTAAGAGAAGGAAAATATAGGCGTAATTCCATGAATAATATTGACCTTAAATACAATTGTCAGTTTGTTTTTTGGCCGTTTGTTGCGTAGGGACCGTTTTTTACATCAGAAGATTCGTTATACAGTACGTAATTTTCTCCGGAGACTGTAGTGGAGTCACTGAAGGTGAAAAAAAACATAAGATCTACGTCGTTGTCAAACTCATCGTATAGAAAATAGCCATCGTCGTCGGGGTCGTAGCCGGCAATAACCTTGCTGTGAATATCTGTATTGGTCCCTGATATAATGAATTCACCGGGATAGGCCGGATCTTCGATGACGCTATTTATATCCAGTGCGTATCTGTCAAACCAGGGATTGCCAGCATCGTTTATAGTGGTTGCGAATGTCCATGCCCCAGCCAGTTCCTCGGTTTTGATCTGATTTGGGTGCCTTACGTCATTGCATTGATTACTGTACCAGTGACCGCCGGCAATTTTACAGGTGTTGACGTCTGTACACCATTCGAGGTGGTCAGCGTTGCATGTACGATTTAGAGAACTGGTGATGGCGGGCAGGAACATTACCCAGCTAAAATGAACAGTACCGGAACTTGGGGCTGCAACGACAACAGAATGGGGAGTGATATGCAAAATAAGCAGGGAGATGGTGAACAGCAGGATGGATACCATTTTTTTCATGTCAAGCTCCAACACAGGTCTTATGTTTGCCAGGAGACAGATCCAGATACTCAGTCGCATCTGAATAGAAATAAATTCTCTTACTTATCTTATGGGAATTCGGTTCACTTTGCAAGTGCAGTGAATTAGCAAACAGGAATGCATCATGTCTGTCCCTTTTATTTGAATCCGAAAAATCGATAGAACCAGCTAGCTGGTATCCCGCTAATGAAGTCGTCCTCGTCATAAACAGGATGGTAGTGATGATAGCGCCCTCATCGAGAAACACACCACATAAACACAACTGTGCAGCAATCATTTGCAGGTCATCTTGAGAAATTGCACATTCATTTAATCGTTGTATTCTGTAATTTATTTTTAGATATTAATAATGACTCAAGATGCCGATAATTATAGAATGTTCTTGTTTTAGTATGCAACTTCAGGGAGATGTGTCGCAACGTTCCCTTGACTTACGGTTCATTTCGACATAATGTTTACGTAAGAATAAAAATTATTGATATGTGTCATTGACAGATAAAGCCAAACCTGTTGCAAAGCAGGGACGGAAAGCCACGGGACTTCACAAGAGAGCCGGGCTGCCTAATCATGAGTAGATTAGGCAGCCCGGCTTTTTTTGTTTATGGGCAACAATCCTATGGTAGCAAGGGCTTCAAGGGAGTCTGTGCATAATAAAGGAGGTAAACCGGCACAGGCCAACACGTGAAAGATGTACGTGGATTTGTTTTTTAGGTAAGCAACATCCACCACAAAAAATTGGGGAGGGGGTTATATGAATGTAAAACAACTATGGAGAAAGGGATGCTGGACCATGGCATATGCAGTAGTTGCTGGTTTTCTACTCATGCCTTCGTCGGCACAGGCTTATGACATTACTTTTACCCTGGAAGGCTGCAGAAATGACGGTTCCATAACATTTCCGCAAATGGGGCCGTTTGTCTGCCCTGATGGGGACTATACCACTGGCAATTTGGGCAAGGGCTGGAACGAGCTCGACTTTGTGCCGCACCGGGTGTGGTTGAAAAATGCAAAAGAGGTAAGCCAGTCGTATCGTTTTGTCGTTGCCAGTGACAACATGGCCAAGATGGACACGGCCCTGGGCTGGGATGGTATCAGCCTGTTGACCCTTAATCCTGCTCTTTCCACAGGGGCAGATCCAGCTTCGTGCCCTGTGAATCCAACAGGAACAGATGACCCGCTGGCCTCTCTCCTGTGGACACCTGACGGGGATGGCGTTGGTGGTGCTTATATAACACTTTATCGTTACGTGGACATTGTGGATCAGCCGGCCAACACAACCTGTGTTTATGATTACTATCAGCGGCTGGCAGTTGGTTCACATGAATTTTCCGGTTCCTCGCTCCAGTCCAATCTGTGGAACGAGGCTCTGGCGACTTCGGGCATCGGCGCAAAAAAAGTTTCCATTCCGGTCAAGGAGATCCTGCCCCAGGAGATTGCCAAGTCCATGGACGGCACCCGGGATCAGGAGCAGCTCTGGACCGTGACCAAAACAGGCCCCAGCGGCCAGCTCTTTGCCAACACCTGTCCAGGGGAGCCGCAGGAAAAAGAAGTGCAGCTCACCGTCACCTGGGAGAAACTTGGGGTGGAACCGACAGGAGAGATCAATGTTGCGGTGGTAGTAACGGCAACCAACCCGGCCTCCCGCTGGGTCTCTCTGGTTGTGGAAGACGAGATCTTCGCCGGAGCTACAGCGATGCTGGCAAACAATTTTACCTGCGGTTTTGAACCAGGTACTTCTACAGGTCCCATAACAGTGGCACCAGGTTCGACCACGATAGTCTGCAGCCATTCTTTCACGGTCCCTGCGGACACGGTGGCGCTCAATGATGTGGCAACGGCAACCTATTATGATACTTTTTGCCTGGTACCCATCGAGCAAACACTTGAATTCAAAATCGACGTGGTTATGCAAGGTGTTGGAGAAACCATCAACGCTGCAATCAAAATCAAGGAGGAGGAGTTCTTCACCGATATGTCTGACAACAAATACGTTGCAGGCGCATACACCGGTGCTGTTTGGTACTCCGTTGACAGCTGGGCTGGGGCAGATGGTGCGTTTACCTCTTATACGGAAGGAACGCCGACCCAGGATCCTGTAGAGTGGATTTCCGATCCGCAGTCTGAAAGCGGTGCAATCATCTTCAATAAGACGATCTATGTCACCGGGCCGAATCAGGAGAGCCTGAAACTGGCAGACGTTGCCGAGTTGACCACCGTAGAAGGTGATCCCCTTGGTGCTCCCGCAGTATCGGATGATTTCGATTTCGTTATTCAGTGTGATGCCCAGGTGGTACTGGACATTGAAAAGACAATACCTCCCTTACTCAGCCCTATAACCATAGACTTTACGGTAAAAGATCCTGATGACATTATTGTTGCCACCCGTTCCATCACCTTTGCTGGTGGCGAGACAGTGAAGTGGTCTGATCCGATACCCGGGCTGGAACCCGGTGTTACCTATACAGTCTATGAGGATGTACCGGCTATATTCGCATCCAACGCACCGGAAGCAAAACAGATTGATCTGCCGATATGCGACGGCACGGTTCCCATACTGAACCTGTTTAATACTGCGGAACAACCCAGGGTACAGGTCAAGAAGATCACTGTCCCTGCAGGCCAGGAGTCTGGCTGGGACTTTGATCTGTACAAAGTGGTTGCAGGCGGGCCTGACGAGTTTGTATCAGAAGTTACGACTGTTGGTACAGATTATGAGTTCTTTGCCACAGGTCTTGGACTGGATTTGAGACTGCAATACGGTGAGAGCTATTATGTTGTTGAGACGCTGAAGGGTGGCTGGGAACATACGGCAACCATGCTTGACGGTTCTCCAGTGGCTTTAGGGAATTGCTCGTTCCATGTTACGACCAATGACCAGAGCCATACCTTTCAGTGTGCCTTTACCAACACCCAGCAGGGTAAAATCGTCATCGAGAAAGAGACCGATCCGGACGGTAGCGCTGCAAGTTTCGAGTTTGCATCAGACTATGGTTCCGCTTTCGCTCTGATGGACGGTGAGTCAAACGATTCCGGCTGGCTGACATCTGGCACCTACGAGGCAAGCGAGGGTGCAATGGCAGGATGGGATCTCGTCAGTGTGGTATGTGATGATCAAAACTCCAATGGAAGCGTTGCCAACAGCACCGCCTATATTGACCTTGATCCGGGCGAGACCGTTACCTGTACCTTTACTAACAGGCAGCGGGGTACCATCATCATCAACAAGTTTACCGACCCGAGTGGTGGTACTGGCTTTGCCTTTGCAAATACTATTGCGGAGCCTTTCACCTTCACACTTGATGATTACCAAACGGAAACATTTCTCGAGGTTGTGGCAGGCAACTATCTTGTGAGTGAGGACGATCCAGCTCCAGGCTACACGCTTTCCACAGTAACCTGCATTGACAGTGACGAAGGAGGAGTAGTTTCCTCCGGAAATCCAGCAAATCTCAATGCTGACATCAATCTGGATCCGGGTGAAACCGTTGAGTGTACTTTCATCAATAAAGAACAGGGGTATTTTGAGTTCATCAAGTTAACCAATGGTGCTGATTTAGGAGCCATGACACCTCTCTGGAATTTCACCCTGACAGGGCCGGGAGTAGACGTTTCGGCGACGACCCCCCCATCAGTACCTTTTGGTGAAGTCAGACTTGGCCTGGATGAGATCTACACCTTCTGCGAGAGCGGTATAGGACCAGGCTGGACAACAGAATGGTATTATGGGGCCAGCTCTGAACTGCCCTATGTCGGATGTGAAGGGAGTCTCACAGGGGAAGGCCTGTTTCAGGTCTATGATCCTGATCCATCCTGCGGAGTACCATTGGCAGGTTATTCCAACGATACCCGTTGTGTGAACTTTAGGGTGGTGGAGCCTGCGTCTACTGCAGTGTTCACGATCAACAATATGCCTCCACCGGGTGGCGACCAGCGCACCATTGGATACTGGAAGAACTGGAACACCTGTTCCGGCGGCAACCAGCAATACACCGAGGGTGCTTTTCTGCTCGACCATGCCTTGTCCCAGTGGCTTGGTTCTCTTGAGATAGGCACCTGTGACGATGGCAGAAATATTGTCGATAAGCGTGCAATCTGTGAAGAGAGTAATTATGCCAAAATGGCCAGTGATGCGGCCTACGGGCTGGCGTCCCAGCTCCTTGCGGCCAAGGCCAACATTGCAGCCGACGCCGGGCAATGCGGTCAGATGTTTGATGCGGTTAACGCTGCAGATGCCCTGCTGAGCCGTATCGGGTTTACCGGTTGTGATCTTTGCCTGCCTCCAGACGTTGGCGGCAATGTCAGGATCAAGAAGGTGAGGAATAAAGTCACTAAGGTCAGATCGGTGATGGGAGTGGGTTGTGCAGGTGCGACCCGGGAAGACAGGATGGAGGCCCTTGAACTGGCCGGCGTCCTTGACGACTACAACAACGGCTGGCTCTGTCCGGCTGATTGATACCCGCTACCTTGAAACTATAAACACTGTGGCCCGGCCTTTTGGTCGGGCCCTTCTTTGTAACCGGGCAGGTTATACCCGGCTGCACGAGCGTTAAAAAAAAGAGGGGGAACGGCTGAAAACCGTTCCCCCTCTTTTTTTCTTGAAGCTGATGGTAGCTTACTTTTTTTTCGGTGGTTTGGTGGAAATAACGGGTTCAGTGTCAACACTCTTGCTCGAATCGGATTCATTCCCTGCTGCATCATAGGCACTAATCCAATAGCTGTACACTGTCCCGGGAATGATGGAGCGGTCACTGTAACTGGTTGTCGTGATATCGGCAATCATCACACCATCTCGCCAGACCAGGTAGCCGGCAACGCCGACATTGTCACTGGCAGAAGCCCAGGAGAGGTTGTTTGACTTGCGTTTAATGTCTACCTGGAGTGCCCCGGGAGCTGTCGGTGGAACACTGTCCGCCGGTGGTTTGACGATCACCTCATTGACCACATAGACCGCACTGAGCCCGGTTTCGTGGGCGGCTGCTCCGCCAATATCAACACGTACACTGTATGCACCGCTGGTGGTTGTATCCATCGAGGTCACCGTCAGGCTTGCTGAAGCGCTGGCTCCCGGTACCAGAGTAACGCTGGCCGGGACAACAGTGCCACTCCATCCTGCCGGCAGGGACGGTGTCATGGAAAAAGTGCTGCCATTGCAGGCCGGGTTGTCTCTATTGCTGAGCGACACTGTATAGATCAGGGTTGTACCAGGATAACCACTTTGTGTAGAAGGGGTCAGGCTTAACTCCGGCACGTACATGCTACACTGATCCGCTACAATATATTCGGCAGTATCTGCAACAGAATGCACTGTTTCACTGCCGGTCACATTTACATCCAACCCGTAACTACCGGATGCGGCAGCTGCAGCAGATGTCACAGTCAGAGTGACGCTGCCGGTCTGACCAGCATCCAGGTTCAGTGAAGAAGGAGAGAGAGAGCCGGTCCAACCGGAGGGTACTGCGTCGCTAAGTGTAAAGATGGTGCTTCCGCAATTTGTGTTGTCCCTGTTGCTAAGGGTTACTGTGTAGGACAGGCTTTGGCCTGGATCACTGCTCTGGCTCGAAGGTGATAAAGCAATAAGCGGAACAGCGGGACTACACTGCTCCTGCACCACATACTCTGCACTTACTGAACCGGTATGTTCGGCTGTTGCTCCGG
>JAOZKN010000054.1:13014-17525 GCA_029935315.1 Desulfocapsa sp.
TCCTGCACCACATACTCTGCACTTACTGAACCGGTATGTTCGGCTGTTGCTCCGGCAATGCCAACCTCGAGGCCATAGGTTCCGGCTGTGGCATTTGCAGATGAGGAAACGGTTAAGGTTGCTGAACCGGTCTGCCCTGCTGCAAGTTCAAGTACGGCAGGTGAGATTGAGCCTGTCCAGCCAGCAGGTTCAACATCTGTCAGTGAAAAAGGTGAATTAGCACAGCTGCTGCTGTCGTTGTTGGTAATTGCCACGGAATAGGTCAGCGTTTCACCGGGTTCCCCAATCTGACTGGATGGGTTTAGGGTTACCACTGGGGATGCAACGGTGCAGGTATCGTCAAGCTCAATCTGTACAGTCGCATATTCGGAATTATGACTGATATGGGTGACTTTTATACTGTTGAGGGGATCGTCAAAGCTCTGTCCCTCAAGTGGAGCACTGATAAAAAAAGTTTGCGTACCATTTCCAAGGTAACGATGAATATGGACACGTTTGACCAGTTCCGAGCTGAGGCTACTGTCAAATCCAAGCGGTTGGCGATAGGATATATAATAACTTTCACCTGTGTCTGGTTTTGCTATTTTAAGTATTTGTGGGTTCAGTGCTTCATGGCTGTCAAGTTCAATTGGTGCGATATCATAAAACCCTCCGCTGGTAACAGACATGATCATTTCCGATGATCGCCATCCCAACTGCTCCTGGTGTGGCGCATTGATCTGACGCAGACCATATCCGGAGTATCCCATGATATCTGTTGTGTCACCATACTCATCACCCTCGATGGAGGCATGAACCATACCAAGATTATGGCCCAGTTCATGGGCATACACATCCGGGGTATCGCAGCGAAAAATAGCGGCGGTGCTGGGAGTGCCACCGACACTGCCGATGCCAACATAGCCGCAGCCATTATTTTCTGGCAGGACATATACCCTGCGGCTGTACTGGGAGAGATCCACACCGGCTTGTGCCTCAATGGCATCAATCCATCCAAAAAGATCACAACTTGAACTGGAATAATCAATGGTCAGCGGCCCAACCACATCACCAGTGAATTGGACGGAACCGAGTGAGGTCTCCTGGTAATAATCATCCACCGACTGGTCAAGTGGATCAGTGAACATAAGGTCTTCGATAGAATTGGCAGTGCAGGATACATCTGTATCATTGAAGTTGGCCACAAAAACGATGGTCTTCTGCTCACCGGTAATTGCTGCCTGCATCAGGGGTGCCGTTACAGGATCCTGCTCGGTGACAGCATCTGCCTGGAGATACAAATCCTTTCCCTTGGGCCGGCCATGTACTTTCACCTTTGTACCAGTACGCAGATGACCGGGAGCTTCCTTATCAAAATGAAGTTGATACCGTTTGTTATTTTTCTTGTCTTCAATAAAATAGAGATGATCAGCTTTTCGATCTGAAAAATAATCGCCGTAAAGATGGGTGATCTCACCCGTCACAGTGATAGAAGTTACCGAGCTGTCCTGCACTGGTTTTGCGGCAAAGGACATGGTGGGGGCCATCAGAACGGTGAACACCAACAGAAGAGCGCCAGCAACTAAAGAGTAAGTAACCGGTCTGCCAGAGAGTGGCGATCCTGACTGACGTGAAGATAAAAACATAACAGCACCTGGTTCCCTTTTCATACCTTACCTCCCGATGCCTAAGCACCCAGTATTTTAATGCATTATTCCGTTGCATGAGAAATTACATGAAACTCAGAAGCTATCCTTGAAAATAAAAAAGGAGATGCTTCCAGGAGAAGTAAGCATGGCCATCGTTGATAGAGGCGACCCGGCTATCCACTTTCAGCGGACCCGCGGCTTTCCGTCCCTGCCTTGCGACAGGTTTGGCTTTTTCTCTGCTTGGGAATGATTTTTTCCATTAACAATATGAACTATCCACATAGGTTTTTGCAAAAGCCATGCCGTAAATAATTAAATTATGATAATTAATATTAACTATGATATTAGGTTATTATCACGAAGTGGGCACTAACGGCCCAAAGAACCAAACATCATCACGGAAACGCCGTTGTCGGAATGGGGCCGGTTCGAAAACTACGTTTCCGCAATTTTATTACTCTGAGTCTTGGTGGTAACATTGGTTACATCTGCAGAACGTGAAGCTGGCTTGCGTGGAATCAGGAGATATCTATGATAAGTAAAGTCAGGAGGAAAACGGGGAATCAGGGGGGGGCATCATATCCAATTCTGGACAAGCCAACTATTCAAAGATGAAAAGGTCTGTGAGTTACTCGAGGGCGACGTCTTCACGTCATTCTTGTGGCCCTGATTTATTCAGGACGCATCTAGTTGAGGAGATACTGCCTGCTGCTTTGCCACCAGCTTCCTGTTGATCGAATGCTCGATGACATGCATGAGCACGTCAACCGCTGTCTTTAAGAGAAGGAAGAATATTAGTGCTCCCTGCGATCCTCCGCCCAGACCTGCACCAAAAATTATAACCAGGTGTACGGGGACAACTCTGAGATAGGGGAGAAACATGATGTTGCCGATATTGGGCACCGTGGCATCATCCAGCTCCCGGTTGTAGCGGTAGGAAAAATAATGGTTGCCAAAAAAGATGGTCAGGCCGACGGCCCCATGGAGCATCACCTGAGGGGGTAATTCATCGATAAACTGAATCAGGAAAAGAAGGTAGGCAAAATGGAAGGCACCGTAATGGAAGAGGAAAAACAGTGCCGTCGACCGCCTGGTTTTTTTTGTAGGCGGTGGCTGCAGGCCATTTGATTTAAAATTTTTGGTGGAAAACTGCTTCAGGTTTACCATCCTTCGCCAGTTGAAGAACCCTATGATGATGTTTTGCAGCCAGTACACCCAGATGAGTTCGATAAGCTGCCAGCGCTGGACAACAGCCAGGACTATGACGAGCAGGTTGGAGAAAATCAGCAGACTGGCTGAACGGTCGCCAGCCAGTCCGGTCACCAGCTTTTTCAGCAGGCGCAGGAGTGTACCGCCAAGATCGAGGAAGATCACATGGAGTGGACGTGCGTTGGGTTTGGGCATAAGGATTCATTCTTTAAGGTAACAGGTATTCCGGAATCGCTTCACTTCGGTTCAGTGTCATGGGGTAGGTCTTTTGGTACGGTCTGCTAACACAGATACCCTTATGTATCGTTAACTTTCAATTTGATCATTTTGCAAGAAGAAAAATAATCAGGGCAGGACCGTCACCGGCCCTGCCCTGATATGGACTGTTTCCGGGAGAGTCTTATACTCCCTTGGCTTACTCTATTGTTCTTGTCCCATATTGGTAATTGCCGGCAAAAACATGGGCCATGGGAAGTAGTAGGTATCAAAGTTTTCATCCTGTCCATAGACAGTCCCTATGCCGTTAATTGAATAGGCACGGACATGGTAATGACTGTTTTCTTTTAAACCTGTTATTTTTATAACAAAGGTTCCTGGCCCAGCTGCTGTATCCTGCAGGCAGGTTCCGTTGTTGTCATCGGGGTCTGCACTTTCTCCGTAACAGATGCCACGTTCAGTTACAGGGCTGCCGCCATCGTCACTGATGGTTCCACCACTGCTGGCAGAGTTCCTGGCAATATCAAACGGTACAGTCGTGATGATGGTTGACGCCACTGCCAGGGTCGTAAACGGCACATCTACACCGTAACCGGTGCCCTGCGAGTTGCTTGCATAAGCGCGAGTGAGATAGTCGGTTCCGTAAGCCAGACCGGTTATCTCAACTGTAAACAAACCGACAACGACACCGGTATATGGCTGGCAGCTTTCCGCGCTTGTCGAGTCTGTCCAGCAGACACCACGTTCTGTTACAGTTTCTCCACCGTTATCAGTGACATTACCGCCACTGATTGCGCTGTTGGCCTGAATGGATGTAACGTTGCTGGTTGTTACTAATGGTTGGTTTGCAACTGTTGTAAATTTCCAAGTATCTTCTGAAGTTATCCCTGTATATGAATTTCCTGCACTATCATCAAATGCAGTTGCATCTATTGTTACATAGTATTGCGTATTTGATACAAATTCTGTTGAGTGTGTGATAGTTGCTCCAGTTCCACTAATAGCAACTGCCCCAGTTGTAATATCTATAGTTTGAAGTACTGCATTATCGCTATATCTTTTTATTGTAATATTCCCATTCTCTTTAACTATATTCTCATTAAAAGTAAGTACTAAGTCGCTACTTATTGCAACTCCTGTTGCATTTAGCGTTGGGCTATATGATGAAGCTGTAGGATTTACATCATCGGTTACAGTAATAGTAAACTCTTTTTCAAAATCACCACCCGTATGCCCATCATTTACATTTAATCTTATATCATACGTTCCTGCACTTAGTGCTTCTGCGTTATTTGCTCTTAAATCTGTGCCGTCTATATTGAAACTTGCATTGTCGGTGTCGCCAATTCCTGCAACCAAGGTATAAGTAAAGGTTTCACCTGTATCTACATCTGTTGAGGTTAATGTGCCAACTGTTGCATTAGTGCCACCGCTTTGGGCTACAGTTGCACTGCTTAG
>JAOZKN010000144.1 GCA_029935315.1 Desulfocapsa sp.
TTATTATTGGTACACCCGGCCTGATTCGAACAGGCGACACCCAGGTTCGAAGCCTGGTGCTCTATCCAGCTGAGCTACGGGTGCATTGCGTCTTTATACTCATTTTAAAAATTCTTGTCTACTGCGCTTCACACATTTTCTTAAAACTGTATATTCTGCAAACTGCGGTTTCTCAATTATTCCCTGTAAAGATGTAAGGGCGGGCTGCAGAAACTGTCTGAAAAAGACTTTTCCTCGTTGCTCACTCAAGAAAGCAAATGCGCCAACAATCTGCAAATTTCTGTGTAATGCCAGCAAAGAATACTCCTGGGCGAATCGTTCCCGTGACCCGTCGACAGAGAGAAACACAGTGTCCATATAAAACTCTAGCAATTCTTCCTGAAGATCAGCCGACAAAAAAACGTACGGATCATTAAGCAGAGAAGCAAGATCATAGCCTAGGGGCCCCATTCGTCCCCCCTGAAAATCAATAAACCCGGCCTTCTCATTATGGATCATAATATTACGGGATTGAAAATCTCTGTGGAGAAAATAACTGGCTGGAATCAACGCTGCCTGATGGGCCAGTTGCTCAAACTCTTCTTGTAAGCCTTCAGGTTCCTCCTTGCCAAGTAAACCCTGCCAGAACGCCCGTAAAAAATACCCGGATTCACGTTCAAGCATCAGCTCTCTATCATATTGGGCTGTATCCCAGCACCATTCGGGATCAAAGGATTCTGCACCGGCGAGCTGCATCTTCACCAGAGAGACAAGCACCTGTTTATACTGATCAAGGATGGATACATCCCCGGTATTCTCTCCTCTTTTCTGCAGGACGAAGTCCTGAAGTTTGCAATCTCCAAAATCCTCAAAAAGAAGCATGCCAGATTCTTTATCCCATCCATACTGCTCAGGCACTGGAATCTTTTTGCCGAACAGATGCATGCCAATGGCTCGTGCGGCTCTTGCTTCTGCCATATTTTGTTTGTCCAGATTCGGAGGAGCTACGGCCAGACAGAGTTTTTGTTCCCCATCCGATATTCGCCAGAATTTCCTGCTTGAACCATCACCTGCCATTGTTTCAATATGCAAATCAGATTTTCCGGCAGTACTCAGCCCTGCCTTTTCCAGCAAAGCACAGATCACAGACAAATTTTTCGTTTCATTTTCAGCTTTCATGCATACAATGTATCCATTGAATTGAAATGAGTGCAAGATTATTTTTCACAAGCAGCGCAGATGACCAAAAACACCAGCAATATGTTTCATGACACTCTTCTGAACCCTGAAGAATTCACCATCACCTACGAACTGGTTCCCGGGCGCGGTTCCGGCGGCAAACGGCTGGAGAAAATACTGCGTTTTGCAGAGTCAGCAAAAGCAGATGGACGAATCAAAGCCCTTTCAATCACTGATAACCCCGGCGGGCACCCTGCACTTTCCCCCACATCCCTGGGGCTGGACATCCAGGCCATGGGCATTGTGCCTCTCCTCCATTTTTCCCTGAAAGATAAAAATCGAAACTTAGTGGAAAGCCAGCTCTTTGAATGCCACCGCCATGGGCTACTCAACCTTCTTGTTTTAGGGGGCGATTATCCACGCTACGGTTTTCAGGGACAGGCCATGCCTGTTTTTGATCTCGATTCCATCCAGGTTTTAAGCCTGATTGAACAGTTACGTGGTGGCTTTTCGGTTAAAAAAGGTGCTCCCGGTCAGCAAATGGCCTTGCCCTCCATGGATTTTTTTGCAGGTTGTGTGGTCTCGCCTTTTAAAACCCTGGAAGCAGAACAAGTCTGGCAATATGTAAAACTGCTCACTAAAATTGAGCACGGTGCACAGTTTGTTATCAGCCAGCTCGGCTTTGATATGAAAAAATACCAGGAACTCCTCTCTTTTTTGAGGGACAGACATATTATGATTCCTGTTATTGCCAATGTTTTTATACCGACACTCCCCGTTGCCCGTATTATGAACAAGGGACTTGTCCCTGGAGTTATTTTCCCTGATGCCCTGCTTGCACGTATGGAAGAAGAGGCAAAAAACAGTGACAAAGGTGAAGAGGCGCGCCTGCTCCGAGGGGCAAGGATGGTCGCAGCCCTGCAGAAAATGGGGTATACCGGCGTACACCTTGGTGGAAACAACCTTAGTTTTGAGGCAATATCTTTTCTTCTTGACCAGACCACCAATTGTACCGGAGACAGCTTGCACAAGGAAATCCACTTTCCGGAAAAAACCAGCTGGTATTATCCGGATAACTGCCTGGCAGAAGACAGCCCCCGAAAAGCGGATTTTCTTTTTCTCTGCAACGATCTGGTTCACAAACAATTTTTTGCACCTGCAGGGCGATTATTCCCCATCACAAAAGCCATCAGCCTCTTTTGTGCAAAAAACAGAACCTTACGTCAACTCTATACATTGTTTGAACATATCAGCAAGAAACTCCTGTTCCACTGCCGGATGTGTGGCGACTGCACCCTGTCCGAAGCAAACTATCTGTGTCCTAAATTTGGATGTCCAAAAATAATGATCAACGGCCCCTGCGGTGGATCATTTAACGGCTTCTGCGAAGTATACCCAAAAGCACGACTCTGCTTCTGGGTTCGAAGCTTTCACAGAGGTGCAGAGCCAGATTGCCAGCACCTGCACAAATCTACGCTCCTGCCGCCAAAAGACTGGTCGTTAAACCGGAGTTCCTCCTGGTTAAACTACTTCTCTGGTAAAGATCACTGCCATATAAAAAATAAAGACTGAATATACTTTCTCCTTTTTTTCTGCTAAGATACGAGAGCATCTTAACAAAAAATTGCCAGTGAGCTACACAGCGCAAAATCCTGTTCCTGGCTGCTGTCTTCTGCACCCCGGGAGTATTTCCCCGGGGCATCTTCTGGTTTCTTATATGTCCACCCTGAAAATCCAGCTAGGTTTGACCTTAACCATCCTTATGAGCCTTTCCATGTTCTTTTTTGGTCTTGTGCTGCTCATGCTCTGGCAACGTAATGCCCTGCAACAGGAAACAATAGCTACAGAGCAGTTTTTAAAAATGGCCAGTACAAGCATAAACCTCCGGCAAACCACGCCCATACTCACTACAGGGATTACAAATTTTATAGAAGAAAACAATATTCACTGTCTGCAATGGAAGAACGCCACGGATTCCCCCACCCGCTCACACGGAACATGCACGAAGCAGGAATCGCTGGCGCCATTACTGAGGGACGCAAAGAATGACGCAAACGCTGTCAGCTTTTCCGGAATGACATGGAATGGCTTTTTTTTCAGCAGGCAGGTTCTGTTCATGGCAATTTCCAGTCACGATATAAATAATGAGACTTTGCAGATTGGCGTCGTCCGTTCACTTGAGAACGTTTCCATGCCCATCAAAAATATCCAGAAAATATTTTATGGCTACCTGATCCTTAATGTACTTATATTTGTCAGCATAGGCTTTACTCGTCTGGTGCATCTTGTTGTCCGCCCCATACAGCGTCTTTCCCAGCTTGCCGATTCGCGGGCAGACCACAATGACTCCGCTTTTTTCGCCGGAGAACGCTGGGGGGAATTCACCCAGTTATCATCAAGCCTCAACCGGCTTGTCTCACGTATTGACGGGGATAAACAACAGCTGCAAACAACGGTTGAGTCATTAAAAAAGGCCAACGAGGAGCTGCAAAACAACCGGGATGAAATGATTCGAACGGAAAAACTGGCCTCCGTCGGCCGACTTTCCGCAGGCCTTGCCCATGAAATTGGGAATCCTCTCGGTATCATCCAGGGCTACGTGGATCTGCTGGCAGACGATTCCCTTGATACTGGCGACAGAAAATTATTCAGTAAAAAAACAGTTCAGGAACTCGACCGGATCAATGGCCTGATCAGAAACCTGCTGGATCTTTCCCGAAGCCCTGTTACGTCTGCAAGCAGTCATGTCAATATACACAAATTATTAAACGATACCATTGATGCAGTACGCATCCGAAAAAGCTCTGCCACCATCAACTACAAGACAGATTTTAGCGCTGAAGAAACGATCGTTCACATTGACGAAAATGGATTACGCCAGGTTTTCCTGAATTGTATTCTAAATTCCATCGATGCCATAGAAGAACAGCATGAAAATACAAAGGGACAAATAGTTCTGGAAACCGTCAATAAAAGCGACAATACTATCACCATTACTATCAGGGACAATGGTGCCGGCCTTGACAAAAAGCATCTTGCATCTATATTTGATCCATTTTTCACCACCAAAGAAGTAGGGAAAGGGACAGGACTTGGCCTGGCCGTTGCCCATAACATGATTAAAAGCTCCGGTGGCACATTGCAGTTCAGCTCGGAACAAGGTGTCGGCTCAACCATCACTATTTCTCTGCCCACGACCCAGAAACAACAGGAAGATCTATGACAGAAGAAAAACGCCTCCTGATCATTGACGATGAAGAGAACATGCGTCATATGCTTTCTGTGGTCACATCCAAGGCCGGATACCAGGTGAGCATAGCGGAAAATGGGGAACAGGCCCTTGCTGTACAGAAAAAAACACCCTTCCCCCTTATTCTTTGCGACCTGAAAATGCCCAGAATGGATGGGTTGCACTTTCTTTATGCACTCAACGGTTCAGAACCCGCGCCCATCGTGATCATGATGTCGGCATACGCAACCATTGACGATGCTGTGGAGGCCATGAAAAGCGGTGCCTATGATTTTATCACCAAACCCTTTAAGACCGCCGAAGTACTCCTTGTTCTTGAGAAAGCAGCTGAACACCTGAACTTACGTGAAGAGAATGTCAGGTTAAAGGAAAAAGTAAAAGAACTTGAAGGGCCTGGCATAAAAGATTTCCAGGATATTATTGGCTGCTCTGCCAAAATGCACTCTCTCCTGGATCTGACCAGAAAGGTTGCCAGATACGACACCACTGTCCTTATCACTGGAGAATCCGGAACAGGCAAGGAACTGATCGCCCGTGGAATTCATCGTAATTCAAATCGCAGGGAGCAGGCTTTTGTTGCTGTGAACTGTGGTTCCATACCTGAAAACCTGCTGGAAAGCGAATTCTTTGGCTACATGAAAGGTGCCTTCACAGGTGCTGACACGGATAGAAAGGGACTTTTTGAAGAAGCTGATGCCGGCACTCTCTTCCTTGATGAAATCGGAGAACTTCCCCAGGGCTTACAGGTAAAACTTCTTCGCGTTCTCCAGGAGCAGGAAATACGTCCTCTTGGCAGCGTAAAAACCAAAAAAATTAACACCCGGGTAATTACAGCCACTGCTAAAAATATGGATGAAGAAGTGGAGCAGGGAAACTTTCGTGAAGACCTGCTCTATCGTCTCAATGTTCTCACCCTGCAACTTCCTCCCTTACGTGAAAGAAAAGAAGATATCCCTCAGCTCTGTACCCATTTCCTGACACAGCTCAACGAGAAGATGAATTTACAGATTGAAGCAGTGGCACCAGAAGCCATGACAATCCTTCTTGGCCGTGACTGGAAAGGGAATATCAGGGAACTGAAAAATTGCCTGGAAAGGGCAGCCATTGTGGCAGAATCCAATGAGATACTGCCGCAAGATCTCCACACCGGGCAAGGCGGGTCCTCTTGCGGGGATCCACTCAATGAAATACTTGGCACCTTCTCCCTGAAACAGGGAAAAAAAATCATGGAGAAGAAAATGATACGCCAGGCACTTCAAGCAAGTGAAGGCAACAAAAGCATGGCAGCCAGAATGCTTGAAATCAGTTATCCATCGCTACTTGCCAAGATCAAAGAATA
>JAOZKN010000055.1 GCA_029935315.1 Desulfocapsa sp.
CGATTAAGGATTTTTCTTCAAGCTGCGCCATCTGTTTTTCCAGAAGTGCAGTATTCCGATTCATATCACGAATACCATCAAGGATGATACGCATCATATGCAGTATGGAATTATTAAAGTTACGCTGGGGAATGGTAATCAGGCGTCCCACAAAAAAGGCTGCCCGTCTTGCAAAACGAATAATCTTTCGTTTCAGTCCACGATATCCATGCATGGTGGTGACTTCGGCACCAGCATCAATATTTATCTCCGCTACCTTCAGGGTTTCACTCAACTGTGCCCAGGCGTACGGGTCATTGATTACAGGTTCAGTTGCCTGGGCCGCACACTTGCCCTCTTGCTGTTGTTTATTCTGCTCGCGTAACTCATGTTCAACTTTTTCGAGGAGTTCTGTTAAATCAACTTGAGGATTATTTGTTTCAAGCATATTAATATTTCCAGGATTAGCCCGCATTTCTCATGAACATTTTGTTCAATTGCAGGTAACAAATTTAATTTACAAACAATTTATACACATATCAAAGAGTATTTTTTTACAAAATGTTCACCAAAGGCGAGTCGATGCAACCGCATCTGCCACGTCTCGATGTCAACAGGCATAGGCTACTATAGCCTATTGACTCGTTCCTCGCATATGCAGCCGTCTCAACTCGTGAGAAATACGGGTTATAGAGTGGAGACATCTACTGTAACGGGTAAAGAGGCAACACCAACAAATGACGGTTCATTGCCTGCCACAATTTGCAAGGCAAGACAACGATCCCACCAGTCACAATTTTCTTCCAGGTGGGAATCCCCGCCATGTACGGCAACACAGACTGAATAATTGCCCGGGCCGATATTCAGGGGGAAAGAAAAGGCGAAGGCCAGAGATTCACCGGCTGTTACTTCAATATCCTTCTGCCCAAGAAATCTGGTATTTGTACCATACACATCGTTCCCCATTCTATCACGCAGGAGAATACCAACTGCAGGTTTTTGGATGTTGCTGTTAAATGTTACCTGGCAATGCAAGACGACCTTCTCACCAACCAGAAACGTTCGTGCTGTTTTCCCATCACCATGGGTCATATCCACTGAAGTTATACGGGCATTGCCGTTCCCGGAGCGAGTTGAAACACGACCGTCCTCTCCTTCGAGCTGCTGTATATCTTCGTCGCTGCGTTTTCTGGCAATCACCGAGTTGTAATAGTCCAGCACCGTGTCGGGTACACCTTCTTTAACGATTGCGCCCCCATCCAGTAAAATTGCTTTTTTGCAGAGGGATTTTACAGCACCGGGATCGTGGGAAACAAATAAAAGAGTGGTTCCCTGATCACGGTATTCGCGAATACGACTAATGCATTTATGCTGAAAATATGCATCGCCAACGGACAATGCTTCATCAACGATGAGGATTTCAGGACGTGTCACGGTGGCAGCACTAAAAGCTAAACGAACCTGCATGCCTGTGGAATATACACGTACAGGCTGTTCGAGATAATCTCCAAGTTCTGAAAACTCTTTTATTTCATGGATGAGTTCCTGTGCCTCTTCATGGGTATATCCCATCATCTGGCAGGTCATCATGGCATTTACTCGCCCGGAGAAATCCTGATGAAATCCCATTCCCAGTTCGAGGAGCGCTGCAACCCGGCCATTGATTTCAACATTTCCTTCGCTGGGATTTGCTGTTTTGGTCAATAACTTCAGTAGCGTTGATTTTCCGGCGCCATTCACCCCGATTATGCCGAGGGAATCGCCTTTTTCTAATGAAAAATTCAGATTACGCAGTATCCAGGAGGACTGATGATTCTGATATCTGCCAAAGGTCATCCACTCAATCAGACGTGTCCAGCGATTGGAATAGCGTTTATATTTCTTGCCAAGGTTTGTAACAACAATTTGACTGCTCACAGTTCATCCACCATTTCATCGGCCAGCTTATGAAAGACAAAAAAACCAACAAAAAGGGCAATTACAGCACCTATAAAATGCAAGATAAAATCCGTGGGATCCGGCCATCGTGAATAGAGGATAATATTCTGATAGGCCTCAACAAAGGCAGTCATCGGGTTGAAAGGCAGCAGTGCCTGCGCTCGTTCGGGAATCATGGTCTTTAAATAGACAATGGGAGTAAACCAGAACCAGAACTGTAAAACGACATTTATAAACTGGCCGATATCACGAAAAAACACGTTCACACTGGCCAGCATCACCCCAAAGCCGACAACGAACATCTGCTGCACAATAATAAGGGGAATATAGCCAAGAACTACCCAGCCAGGGAATCGACCGGTAACCAGGAGAAAGAGCATCAGCAGACTCAATATAATAATAAAATTTATGGTCGCCGTGCAGAGTGCTATAACGGGGAGAGTGATGCGCGGAAAACTTACTTTTTTAAGCAGAGCAGCCTGCTCGATAAAGATATTAGGAAACCGACTGAGCAGCTCTACAAAAAAGAGCCAGGGAAGCAGGCCGGCACAGACAAAAAGGCCATAGGCCATGGTATCGTCTATCCCGGGCAACTTGGCCTGCATAACCCTTGAGAAGATAACGGTGTAGATGATGATCAGAGCAAGGGGGTTCAATATCGACCATATACATCCCAGCAGAGAGCCCATATAGCGGCTGCGAAATTCCCTTGCCACCATACTGACGACAAAGCCTCTGTATTGATACAGAGCGATGAGACGTCCTTTAAAATCACCCATTATCTGTTTTGGGCAAACCCTTCCAGCAATCATCGACCATCATCTGGGCAACGTCTTTCATACTGTACTTTGCCTTCCAGCCGAGTTTTTCCTCAGCCTTTGACGGATCTGCAAGGGATGTTTTAATATCAGTTGGCCGCAGCAAATCAGGATTTAATTCGACATATTTCTGCCAGTCCAGATCAAGAATGGAAAAAACAGTCTCCACCATATCCTGTAGACTATAGGTCTTTCCGGTGGCGATGATAAAATCCTCAGGTTTTTCCTGCTGCATCATTAACCACATGGCTTCCACATATTCTGGCGCCCAGCCCCAATCCCGATTGACAGAAATATTGCCAAGCTTCATTCTTTCCTGCAGGCCGGCCTTAATGCGACAGGCTTCGTGCACTATCTTCTGGGTAACAAAACGAACAGGACGAAAAGGTGATTCGTGATTGAAAAGCAGGCCCGTGCAGGCATACAGGTCATAGGCCTCACGATAGTTTGCCAGCTGCCAGAATGCTGCAGCTTTTGCAACCGCATACGGACTACGTGGTCTGAAGGGCGTTTCTTCTGTGGCCCGTTCGCCATCGGTGTTGCCAAAACATTCACTTGATCCTGCGCTGTAAAAGCGTACAGGCAATTCAAGCATGCGGATAGCTTCCAGTAAATTTAAGGTACCAACACTGATGGATTCATAGGTTTCCATGGGTTGACTGAAAGAGAGTCCAACAGAACTCTGCCCGGCAAGGTTGTATATCTCGTCCGGCTCAACCTTTTTCAGCACCTGCAGTACGCTGCGAAAATCAGTGGATGACACCGATTCAGTCTGCACCTGATCTTTTATGCCAAGGCGTGCAAGATTTGCAAAGGAAGACATCTGCGCGTCACGTGACGAACCGACGACCCCATAGCCTTTATCCAGCAGAAGCTTGGCAAGATATGCTCCATCCTGCCCGGAGACACCTAGTATAAGTGCGGTTTTACTCATTATACTTATTTACCCGAAACCCCTCATCCTGGCATAAGGCATCACGACGTGCCTCGTTCATATCGTAGCTGACCATCTCTTCAACGAGCTCAGCAAAGCTGATTTTAGGAACCCAGCCTAATTCTTCTTTGGCCTTTGTGGGATCTCCCAAAAGCGTTTCAACTTCCGTTGGACGGAAATAACGAGGATCCACTCGAACAATAACATCGCCGGGTTTGACTTTTTCTGTGGCATCGACATTATTCTTGCCGAGATTTTCAACACTCTCCACAATACCCTGCTCATCTATACCTTCGCCTTTCCAGCTCAGCGTAATGCCAAGTTCTTTAGCTGCAGCATTGACAAAATCACGAACAGAATATTGTTTACCGGTGGCAATAACAAAATCTTCGGGCTTCTCCTGCTGCAGCATCAGCCACTGCATCTCCACATAATCTTTGGCATGGCCCCAGTCACGTTTGGCATCCATATTACCAAGGTGTACGCATTTCTTCATACCAAGAGCAATCCGACTGAGGGCACGGGTAATTTTTCTGGTGACAAATGTTTCTCCACGAACAGGAGACTCGTGGTTAAATAAAATACCATTGCAGGCATAAATACCGTAGGCCTCACGGTAATTGACCGTAATCCAGTAAGCGTAGAGTTTTGCCACTGCATAGGGTGAACGCGGATAAAAAGGTGTTTTCTCTGTCTGTGGAACTTCCTGAACCTTACCAAACAACTCTGAGGTTGACGCCTGATAGTAGCGAGTCTTCTCAGTAAGTCCAATGGTGCGAATGGCTTCCAGGATTCGTAACGCACCAAGAGCATCAGAATTGGCTGTATACTCAGGTTCTTCAAACGAAACGGCAACATGGGACTGGGCAGCAAGGTTATACACTTCATCAGGCTGTATCTCCTGCAGAATATGTAACAGGCTGCTGGAATCGGTCATGTCTCCGTGGTGCAGGACAAACCTGCGTTCCTTCATATGCGGTCCCTGATACAAATGATCTATACGGTCAGTGTTAAATAATGATGTACGGCGCTTCATACCATGCACCTGGTACCCTTTATCCAGCAAAAATTCTGCAAGATAGGCACCATCTTGTCCGGTTACACCTGTTATTAATGCTTTTTTCATCGTTATCCAATTTCCTTATTTGACAAGCTTATAAAAAGCTACGCGTTACATGACTAAGTAAAAAAAACTTCTCGAATTAAATACCAGAAATCTACCGGAATAGCAATAATGGGATTGCGGGAAGCGCTTGAATAAACGCTGGTTCCCCCACTGCAATCCCAAGATTTCTTGTATCACTATTTATCTTTTCCCTCTTTGGATTCCACGTCCTTGATACCAGTAACTGCATGGTGACAGAAGAGCCGTCATTTTGAGCCGGAAGTATGTATTTTCTTGTAACTTTTTCACCTTTCAGAAAAACATATTGATCAACGAGCAGTCCGTCCAGTATTACAGAAAGAGTTATTGGTGTATGTTCCAACCGGGGTGCATAACAGGCAAAATCGATCTGTATTGTCCCGGACGGTTGCAAAAATTGTATCTCCGCAGCCTTCCCGGTCCAACGAAAAAACCCGTCACTCCCCCAGTTTTCTCGAGGGTAAAATCCTTTATACTGTATATCAGTCCGATTGCTCCCATAATGTGACAAGTCATACCGTTCCGCAAGCAGGTGTGACTTTCGATTCCCATTATACACAAGTATTCCGATCAGAACTGCAACAACAACAGCAACAGTTCCCACGCGACCGGTCCATTTCAACCACGGGACGTCCAGGCGACGCTCGGTTAACGAAGCATAGCCAATCAGCAGGAAAAACAGAAGCCAGATTGAGGCAATGTACTGCATCGACTGGGCAAGGCCATACAAGTGAAAAGCAAATAAAGCCGTCAGCAATGCAAAACTCTTGATATTTCGTTTTAAAATCCCTGCCAAAAAGAATAGCAATCCGACATAAACGGCGAGAAAAGACCAGATAAGCAAACCAGCGATTCCATTACTCGCAAGCAGTTGAAGATAAAAATTATGGCTGGTATCCCAGTTATTCGTCGTCTGTCTGCCTATGGAAAATTGTGAATCAGGGATAGTATCCAGCACTTCCTGATGCCAGCGATATCCTTCATAGCCCATTCCGTACACTGGACTTTCTGCTACCAGAAGAATACTTTCCTGCCAAAGTTTTGCACGCTCTCCGGGAGTAGCCAGTGTTCGTATTCGCTCTAACAGGTATTCTGTTCTGGATAAGGACTCATGTTGATCGCCACCTTTCTTCTCCACAAACAGCAATAATGAAGCCACAATCAAACAAACACTTACTCCAACCAACCCTACACGAAGATAAGCGCGACGGAAGTTAGCCCATGTTATTGGATAACCTTCCCTTCCTGAAGCAGTCAAAAGCAGCCAGAAAGAACAGCACAAAGCCACAAAAACAAATACAATCCAGCTGGCTCTGGATCCGGTCAACAATACGCTGCTGCCTACAAAAGCAAAGAGAATACTCAGCAAAAAGAATCTGCTTTTCAAGCCACCCTTTCCAGCCCCAAAAAACAGAAGCAGTGGACAGCCAATTACCACGTACTCCGCAAACCAGCCAGGATTAGCAAAGACAGATTGTAATCGTTGCTCTGCCCCCAGCAGATCAACAAATTGCGGCCTATACCATTCCAGAGAATACAAACCGAACTGGTTGCCAAGTCCAAGCAAACAAGCAGCAAGAACACTCAGAGCGACTCCTGTGAACAGTCTGTTATATAAAATTTCGGCAAAAACGATTTGTTTTATCAAAAAGATACATAAAAAGAACAAAAAGAGCCGGTTCACTGCTGCAAGGCTGTACAGGGGATTTTCAGGAGTAGCGGTAAATAAAAGATTGCTGAAATCTAAAATCTCCCACAGGGATAATATCTCAACAAATTGGGTGTAGGGAAGGAGTAGCAAAGAAAAAAACGCCAATACTATATAGCTTGCCAGTATCCATTCTACGGGCCCTGTCCCTTGCAGCAATTTCAACCTGCCAGAGCGGGACAGCCAAAACAAACCTGCAAGAACAACGATACAATACTCAAAAATCTGATTTTGCAAGGTATAGGACTGGAAACCAAACAGAGGTATGGAAAGCCCAAAAACAAAACAAACAACTTTCAGAAATCCGGGGAAGCGCCAGACAAGCGATGTAACAACTCCTGCGAGACACAGAACAACAAAAACAGGCACATCATAACAATGCAAAACATACGAGCGAAGAGCAATATTTAAGCCAAGAAATGCGACAATGGCAGAAGAAAGCACATAATGCAATATACTATTTCCCTGCAAAACGGTTGAGAACGCCAATTGTTGTACGTCGTAGATGCTCAACTCTGCGAAGTGTGTAATGGCTCATATTGCTTCGTTTCAGATCCTTGATCAACCACAAAATTCCGTAGTTTGTATCCTGATCCTGCATAAGCGGCATTTCAAGCTTAAACTGGCAGTGCTCATTAAAATCAAATTCCTTTTCACTCCGCACACGTTGCCACGTCATAACGTTACCACCGGAACCGAATAATTGTGCATTTTCTTTATCAAAATGCAGCTCTGCCAAATCAAAATCCAGCTTTTCAATGGCCAGGGTCACATTATGCCATAACTCTTCCATGTTTCCAGACTTCATAATCTGCATTTGTAAATTTAAAAAACTTCTCCGCTCATTGCTCAACCCTGCTTCATCGGTAATATCCCGTAACCACCCTAAAACTTTATCCGCCGCAATATATTCAAGATATCCAAGTTTCCTGACACCAAGAAACACCATAACCCCTGGAATAACGAGAACATATGCAGACAACTGATCTTTAACAAAGACAAAAGCCAGGGCAACAACGCCAAGGGCCACGGTAACCCCATAAATGATAACCACAACCTTACGCTGTGAATACCCAAGTTTTAACAATAAATGGTGGATATGACTCTGGTCGGCCAGGAACATTTTTTTCCCAAGCACAAAGCGTCTGACCGGAGCCAGTAATGTATCTAAAAGAGGAACGCCAAGAGCAATTATAGGAATAAGCAAGGCCACTGTTGCATGACTCTTCATAGCTCCCTGTATGGTTAAAACAGCCAGAAGATAGCCAAGAAGGTAACTCCCGCAATCCCCCATAAACACAGTCGCAGGATTAAAGTTGTAGCGAAGAAAACCAAGACACGCCCCGGCCAAAGCACTAAAACCGAGAATAACCGTTAGATTATCCGATGAAAAGCAAAGAACAAGCAACGTGAAAGAGACAAAGAGACAGACTCCTGCCGCCAAACCATCCAGACCATCAATGAGATTAATAGCATTTATAAGAAGGACAATCCAAAAAACAGTAATGAAAAGGGAAATACCAGAAGAAAGGAAAACCCCTTCGTACAAACCGACCGAAAGCAACTCAACATTATTTCCTCCAATCCCGACAAGTAACGCCACAAAAATTTGGGCAATAAGTTTTATCCAGGGAGACAATCCTTTAATATCGTCCCAGAGGCCAACACCAAAGATGAGAAGAGCACCGAGGAAAAAACAAAGCTGCTCTTTTTGGAGAAACAGACTACTGCCACCGTCTTCGGCAAAAGCAATTGAAATACTGTACGCTGCGAGGAATGCAACCAACAAGGCAACCCCACCTGCCCGTGGAATGCTTTTCACATGAACTCTACGAGAAGATGGATGATCAAAGATCCCCTGGCGAGAAGCCCACCTGATCACCAGAGGTGTAAAAAGGAGAGCCACACCAGTGGCAATCAAAAATGCCATAAAGGCCAAAGAAATCATCTGCATGGTTTACCCTTTTCAACTTCCTCAACACATGTTCTGCACAAAACACCAACCATAACAAAATACATTCGTTAAATTTTTCTATATTTTCTAAGACTTATAATTGCCCAACAGCTAATATAATATACACATTTGAAAAATGATATCTTTTCAATCTCCCGCAACACCTTCCACTGGGGTTTAATTACACTGAATTTGTTAGCGGTTACAGCATCTTTTCGTATTCGATACGATGCAAGAATTTCCTGATTCCCATGGGCGACATCCACGTGATTTTTCAGCAGATACAACCAGAAAACATAATCATCCCTGAGACTTCCCATCCTCTCATCAAAATAATGCTTTCCCAGTCTTCCTATATCTAAAATTGCTGTCGAAGGGCAGATGGGCAATGTTTTCAATATATCTTTATACCTTACCATGACAGGAACGATAAACGGGTCAAGAACAGTATCGTTTGTATCTTCCCCAATTCTTCGATAGGAAGAAAACACAATCTCAGCATTTTTTTCCTGCAGAAAAAGAAGCTGCTTTTCAAGAAAATCCGCGTCCCACAAATCATCAGCATCAAGAAAAGCAAGAAACTCTCCCTCTGCAGATCTGATACCTTTATTCCTCGCCCCTGAAGCTCCACGGTTTTCGGGCAAAACAATGAGTTTAATCCGCGAATCCGTTTCCATATATTTTTGCACAACAACCTGACCACGGCCCTCATCCTGACTGCAGTCATCGACAACAAGCATCTCCCACTCAGTATGGGTCTGCGCCAAAACAGACTCGATGGTCTGCCCTACGAGTTTCGCCCCGTTGTACATCGGCGTAATAATTGATACCAGTTTTCTCTTCATCGTTACTCTATAAACTGTAAATGCCTGGTAAAATCACCTTTAATACCGTCACGTACACACTTCAAATAGTGTATGTATTCTTTTATGGCGAACTTTTTTTCAACAAGAAACAACCAGGAGTACAAAAAGAATTTCAGGACAATCTTATATCTGGCATGATAATTCCAATAATTATACGTACTATTCCGGATTAAGCAGGTAAACCGCAGTGCTGATTCGGAATAATTCAATGGCATAGTACCAAAGAAAACCCTGTACGTTGTTGCCTTATCTGCGGGATGGTAAAAAATGGCATCCAGATTTGTTATGGGCAAAGCACCTGCTTCTGTACATCGGTACTGATATTCAAAGTCATCCCCCCAGATAAACATTTCTTTTTTGGGATATCCTACCTTCTCAACCAGCCGCCTGCTTAATAAAAGACCATTAAAAGGAACAGCATACTGCATTATTCCACGAGTAAATGATTTGCGTAATTCTTTATATGATCTGGTGAAGGTATTACTTTTCTTTCGGATAAACCATGTGAGTCGATCATCATTTTCTGCACACAAACTGACTGGCATAATGTAATCGTTGGTCTCCTTACAGCTTAGCAATGTTTCCAGACACGTTGGAGACGGGTATCCATCATCATCCATGATCCACAGATAGTCGGCATTTGGATATGCGATTCGCATGCCATGGTGAAAGCCACCGGCACCACCTGAGTTATGTTCAAGGCGGACATAATGAATATTTGTATTATTCACACTTTTTGTGGAACCGGAGAAACCGTCTGATACCAGTTTTTCCTGAAGAAGATATTCATGGGTTCCATCGGTGGAAGCATTATCCACTACAAATATATTTGCAACTTCAACAGACTGCGCTAACACAGCCTTTATACAACGACACAACAGTTCTTTTCTGTTATATGTGACAATAACGGCGTTTATCAGCATAAGCAGTACATAATAAGTATGAGGAACAGTGAAAGCACCAGAGAAGGATAGCAAAAACAACTTAGTATATTAGATACATATGAACATCTACTCTGTTCACTCCCGGAATATACAAAATCTGACATCTCCAGACAACAGTTTTAATAGTCGTTTTCTTGCTGTATGTCCTGCTTGTCATTTTTTGCTATGAACAATATAGTTGTTGGTTAATAACCTTTTCATCAAAAAATTCCCGCTTAAATTTGGCAAAACGACATGATAAAGAGTTTTTTCCATCAAATAAATGCATCCTCGAATGTCAACATACCATTACACAGACATGTGCCTGATGCATCGAGTACGACAAATCTGCAGGTAAGCAAAAACAATGCATAATTCCGAAAATCATTGTGTGATCACACAAGAACAACAAGCAGACTTGCCATCAGACTGGACTGTTTTTATAGCCAGACAAACAATACTTCTTGAGCCAGAGATACAAGGGGATTGTTTTTTTTTTACCCATAAAAACCTGCTGCAGCAAACACCTCCACGTTTTTCAACATTATTAGAACAAATGAGTTGGGTTCTTTTAGCTCATCCAGAATGTGAAGCAGTCATCTGGCCTCTGCTGACCAGCAGCAACGCAAAAGAACCATTAGCAGTAAAAACACCTGACAGGCAAACGGTCAACGTTATTCTGGAACATGGATATGTGTGTCTGAGTCGTGCCACAGCTGTCGACTTATTAAAACAACTTCCTCAGACAATTCTTTATTTTTCTCACGCATTACTTACCAGTAACAACACCCTTGAGCTGTCCCCCCGCACCTCTTTGCGGCAACGATTCAAGAACAAACTTACGACAAAGCAAAAGGTATGTTTAAGGCGTCAATTTAATGCACTAAAAGAACTGCTAACCGTAATTCGACACTGTTACGGTGGTAAAGCCCCTACCCTGGAAACATCCTCGTCAACTCAAATAATTCGCCACCAACTGGCTTTAAATCCTGACAACACACCTGTTCGGGATCGCATTCCCATACTTATTGCCATACACTGGCTGGAACTTGGAGGTGCAGAAAAATTTGCCATTGAGCTGATTAAGAGATTACCCAAAGAGGAATATGCCATTTATGTGACAACCGATATTCCATCATTAAATGACTGGAGTAGTGAGGTTGTCGATCACGTGGAGGCTATATTTCATTTACCATCTTTCCTGCCAGTTCATATGATGGAGAATTTTTATGAATATTTAATCCGTACCCGCAACATTCGCCTTATGCATATTCACCACGCGGCCCGGGCCTATGAATCACTTTTCCATATACGACGCTTCCACCCTCAGTTACAGGTCATAGACACATTACACATAATAGAACTCCCTCCCAACGATGGAGGATATGTTGAATCAACCACCAGACATTTTGAACCCTTTATTAATCACCACCATGCAGCAACTCATCATTTGAAAGACTTCTGGATGCAGCGATGGCAGGTACCTGAAGATAAAATTTCTGTTATTTACTTAAATGTTGACAGTGATCACTTCGACCCTGATGCAGTAAAACCCGGACAACTCAGACAGAAACTTAATATCCCTGACAATGCTATCCTGATTGGCTTTCTTGGCAGGTTCCACCGCCAGAAGCAACCGCTGGAATTTGTAAAAACGGCTCAAATCCTTCAACAACGCTGGACAGAGACCAAACAAACGGCGCCTCTTGTTTTCATAATGATAGGCAGTGGTATACTGGAAGCTGAAATCAACAAAGCCATCGAAAAGACGCCAGAAACGACCATACTATTACATCCCCCAACCCAAAATACCCTTCCTGTTTATAAAGATTGTGATATTTTAATGATGCCCTCTGAAAATGAGGGACTTGCCCTGGTTACCTACGAATCAATGTCGATGCAAACGCCCATTTTTTTCACAAACGTAGGCGCACAAGACGAGCTCTTGCAACCAGAATTCTTAGTTGAAAACAGGAAGCCCATGGCGAAAAAATTTGCTGATGCTATCTGGCCTTATCTGGTTAATTCTGAAAAAAGACAGCAAACGGGAGTGGAGATGAGAAATTACATACTAAAGCATCATCGCCACGAACAAACATACTTACAATTCCAGGCACTGTATCAAAAATTACTGGAACAGTAATGAATATATTCCCTAAGCTCTTTCTACGCCTGAGCGATTCTATTTTAAAGAAATGTCTTTGGCAACGGCTCTACAATGTCAATAGCCAGACATCCAGAAGTCCTGCCTGGATTAACAGGTTGATGGGGTGTGACTGTGCACAGGCCATACCGCGTTATTACAGCACGGAGCCTTATTACCACTCTTTTCTCTGGCAAAACAACTTTTTAGGATGCATAGAGAAACGGCAGAAACAAAGAGATGCCGAATCGTGGCCGGATAAGCCCTTGATAAGCATTCAACTCTGCGTGTATAAAGTTGACACGGATCAGCTGCAGGCGTGTTTAGACTCCGTAGCCGAACAGCTTTATTCACACTGGCAACTGTGCATCGTTGAAGATGGAAGCCGCGTTCCAGCGATCCAGAAAATACTAACCAACTTTAAAAATAAATTCCCGGATAAAGTTAAGCTTGTGCTTCGTGAAGAGAATCGCGGAATTACTATCTCCAGCCAGGAAGCATTTGCCCTGACGGATGGAAAGTATGTTGCTCTTCTTGACCATGACGATTATCTGGCACCCGAGGCTTTGTTTGAAGTTGTTCAAGTTATCACTCAGCACCCGGAAACAGACTGGATTTATTCCGACAATGACAAAATAGACCTCAATGATCAACGCTGTTGTCTGCACGCCAAACCCGCATGGTCTCCCGAGTTACTATTAACTTATAATTATATCCTCCATTTCTCAGTTATTCGCAGAAGCCTGATGCAGGAAGCCGGTGGCTTCCGTGAAGGGTTTGAAGGGTCTCAAGACCATGACCTGTATCTGCGGCTATCAGAGCTCAGCGATAATATCAGACATATTCCCCGTGTTTTATATTACTGGAGGCAATCGGAAGAATCGGTTTCTTTCAACCCGGACAGCAAAGGATATGCGTATGAGGCAGCACTACGTGCCTTGGATGCTGCTTTGAAAAGACGTGGCGAGAAGGGGCATGCTATACACCCGGAACATTCCTGGCTTGGCAGTTATCAAATTATTCGCCAGACAGATGTTGCAAAGATTGATGTTATTTATATAGATGCCGAAGAACGGGCAGCAGCCACTGTACAATCACTTTCAAAACAGGAAAATGTGAAGATCAGGCCGGCAACCCACCTGAGTTCCACCAACGATTGTGGCCATTCACTTCTTCAGCTAATCGAAAACTGCACTGCCCCTTTTATTCTCTTAATTTCACCTCTGATACAATTTCAGAACGCCACCCAATTGTCCCACCTCATATCCAATGCAAGCCCTGATGGTATAGGAATAAGCACAGGAAAAATCATAAATGAGAAACAGGTTGATCATTGCGGCCTGGCCTGGCAACATGGCACCATTCGCTATCCCTTGAGAGATTGGGAGAAAAATCACGATGGCATAGGTGCCCATGGAGCCCTCCCCAGAAATACTACGCTCACATCACCTCTCGTTAATGTATGCAAAACCAGTATACTGCTATCATTGGCAAAAAATCTCACTGCCTGCAACAGTATCAATTCCTGGTTTATCGCTTTATGTTTGGAACTGCAAAGGCATCAACTACGCATTTGTGTTGATGGTGGCATTCCAATGCTTTACAATGGGACGAAACCCTACCAGCTTCAGCTCTCTGATGATGACAGGGATTTATTAAACAAAAATTATCCACAATTTACTCACGGTGACGACCCATTATATCACCACCAAATGAACTACGACTGATCCCACAATAAGAATATGACATCCCACCCATTTAACGTACCAAAGGTTGCCGCTGCGATTGTAACGTATAATCACCGGGAACCTGTTTTAGAACTTATTGCTTTTCTGCAAAAACACAACATTCCAACTTTTGTTACCGAAAATAACGGAAGCGACGGAGCTGCAGAAGCAATCAGCAGGCAATTCCCTGAAGTCTCGTTACTCACCAGTCCAACGAATCTGGGCGGTTGTGGCGGATTTAACTGTGCTGCCCTGGCAGCATTATCAACTGGTTGTGAATATCTTATTTATATAGACGATGATGCCCTGCCTGTTGATGATTGTATCGACCAGTTAACCAATTTCCTTGATACCAATCCTGACTATATCTTTGCAGCACCGAGTATTTATATAACCTCACAACCTGATACTCTGCAGGAAGCCGGGGGGGGGATTGATTTTAATCGTACAAACCCCATTGAAGCCTGGTACCGCTTCCACGTCAATCCGCAATTACCCCCTGTTCTTGATATTGACTATGCGAGTGCCTGCTGTTTGATGGTAAGAGGAGATGCACTGCGAGAAATCGGAGTATTTGACTGGGCTTTTTTTATTTTCAGTGACGATGTAGATCTTTGCCTGCGACTGCGGCGTAGATTTAACAAAAAAGCTGCTTGCGTTACCACCGCCAAAGCATTTCATGATTTTCCCTGGGCAAAGCCATTTGCCCCCATGCGCTTGTATTTTCTTCACCGTAACGGATTGCGAATAATCGCCAATCATCGGCGCAGAAGGCACCTCGGATCACTTTTTTCCGCCCTGCTACGTTTACACCGCCGCATTATCTACAGTCGTTTTACTGGAGATCATGAAATTAACCAGACATTAACCTGCGCGTTTAAAGATGCCTGGTCTAATAATTTTGGCAACTGGGACTCCTGGATACAATTTCCTGAAAATCGACCTCAATTGGAAGCCTCTTTTTTTGACAATCAAAAAATAAACAAAGTATTAATTGATATTACCATCGAAGATTTTGAAGAAGATATAGTAAATACACTAAAAAAACTCGCTCCCGGGATATCCATTGATATTTTATGTGACAAAAACAGGGTCACCCATCATCAGACCAACCCTCATTACAAGCAGGTTTTTGGTCGAAAACGGGGTCTCATCAGCCTTTTGCTGTTATTGCCAAAATTATTCAGGCAAAAATACGACCTGGTGATTACCGATGCCAACAATGAGCCCCGACGTCCTTCTTCCATGTGCGGCCACCATGCCGCTATCTTCCACAACAGTAAATTATACGGAGCCAGCAACCGCCCTTACCTTGCAGTAACAGGAGGATGTTTATCCCTTCCGCTTGCGGGTATCGCTACACTGCTTACCATCTACCATTTCCGTAAACCCTTTCCTGCTGCAGCTCCTCCAGCTGAGGCAGCAGATGTGCTTACGTACATTGGAGTAGACCCCAAAATTGGACAACCTTATGCCAGGCTCAACAAAAATGAGTAATCAATACAAACCGCCAGTCACGCCAGTTACACTCACAGAGGCTGACCCTGACGGTGGCTACCAGGAATGGTGCACCAATCGAGAGTATCGGGCACCCGGAAAATACCCTTTACGACATCACTCCCATTTGCTGTTTTCCATTATTGTCCCGGTATTCAATCCTGAGGATCACTGGTTGCAGGAATGTATCGACTCGGTGCGTGGTCAATTTTTTGCTGACTGGGAACTCATACTGGTGGACGATGGTTCCAGGAAACCCACGCTGGAAATCCTGGAAAATAATCAGGCTCGCGATAATCGCATCAAAGTGCATTTACAGAGCACACAATCCGGGATTTCCCAAGCAACCAATCAGGGTGTAACTCTGGCACAGGGTGATTTTCTGGTTTTTCTGGATCATGACGACTTACTGGATCCCTATGCCTTGCCTGCCTTTGCGCAACGTCTTGCAGAAAAGCCAGCCACGGACGTCCTCTATTCCGATGAAGATCGTTTTGATGAGAACTACCTCCGCATACACCCCGGATTTAAGCCACAATTTTCCCTGGAAAAGCTACTCTGTACCAATTACATTCACCATCCTGTTGTTATGCGCCGATCATTCTTTAAAGAAATTGGTGGGCTGAACAGCCAGTATGATGGTTCACAGGATTATGATTTAATATTAAGGGCTGCCGAAAAAACGACGAAAATTGAACATATCCCGGATGTGCTTTATCATATGCGTATCCACAGCGGTTCGCTCTCCTCCGGCCCCGAGGCAAAACCGGCAGCACACGGGCAAGGTGTTGCTGCTGTTCAGGCCTATTTAGACAGGCAAAAATCAGACGCGATTATCACCCCGACGGCATTTGCAGGTTACCATAATTTAACGTATCCCATTTCTCCACGCCCAAAAGTTTCATTACTTCTGCTAGTCAACTCTGACATATCACGAGAAGAAACCCTACGCCACTGGCAACAGAACGAAGATGATGAGATATTGATCTGCAGCAATATAGACAAAACACCTCCCGTTCGTTTTAATGAACTCGCCCATAAAGCCCACGGAGACGTTTTTATTTTTGCAGATGGCAGCCTGCAGCCCGAACCTGGATGTATAGACGAGTTAGTTGCTCATTCTATCCGAAACAATATAGGACTGGTAACAGGAAAGATCACTTACAATGACAAGAAATTACATAGCTGTGGTTTAACGCTGGGAATTAAAGCCTGTAGCGGGCGCTGGCACTACGCATGTAGCGGTGACGACATAGGATATGGCGGCTGGGTGGGGATTAACCATGAGGTCTCCGCAACACCCTGGCAACTCATGGCCGTTAAAAAAGACCTGTTCTCAAAAGCTGGTTTATTTAACAGCCAATACAGAGACCATGGTTTTGATATTCACCTTGCATTGCAGTTACGTGAGAGTAACTCACTCAAACATTTAGCTGTTGCCAATGCAAAAGCCATTTTTCCCTGCACCTGCCCTGGAAAGCCAGACCAATGGCAAGAACAGGATTTTTTACTCTTGTGGGCAAACTGGAAAAAATATCTTAATCAGGATGATCCTTTTTTCCATCCTCACTTTTCCACATACGATGAATCCATATCCTTTATTCGTACAGCAGAAATGACCCTTAAAAAGAACGGTATTTTCACAACTTACGACAAAACAACTGTCCAACTCTTATGGCAATGCACTAATCAGCTTGCTGCCAGCTAAAGTACACTTAACTTAGTCCATTAACAGTATATATACTCCCGGAATCGCACCATTAAAATCCATGGG
>JAOZKN010000145.1 GCA_029935315.1 Desulfocapsa sp.
GATCGCGCCATAAATTGCAGGATCACCTGTATGAAGACGTACAATCCTTTTTCCGCTCTGCCAGGCTGGAATCATCAATGCAAGTACCTCATCAAGATTCAAGCCGGCAGAATTATGGATTTCAGCATCAAGACCACCAATAAGAGCAGCAGGGACGAGACTGCCGGTATAAATTACCAGTTCAGCTTCGGACAACAGACGTTGTCCTTTCACTGTGATAAGTTCAGGATCACCCGGTCCTGCTCCGATAAAATGGATTGGATTCAAGGTTCTATCTCCTCACAATCAAAGTAGAAAAATAATGGAGTTTCTTTCCGACTACAGACTCCAGATCATAGTGAACCTGTTGCTCACCCATGGAGGTGCGTTCAACTAAAACGGCTTTATCCAGCAGGTCCATCTCTTTTAATAAGGGAACCAACCGATCCATAGATTTGTACACCTTCATTAATACCATGGAATTAAACTCTTCCAGAGTCTTTCGTAATTTTCCATTCTCATAAACAGCAGGAATCACAATGAGTTTTTCATCACCAAGACAGAGCGGAGTTTTTGCTGCAGCTGCCGTTGCCCCAATGGCAGAAATTCCAGGGATAATTTCAACATGGATATCAGGGTGAGCTGCAAGCAGTGTTTTGTAAACATAGAAGCCGGTACAGTAAATTGCCGGGTCTCCAAGTGTTGGCAGGGCGACATCTACTCCTTGTTCCAGCTGATCATTGACCCAGTTTGCAGCTTTATCCCATGACTTCTGAATTTCAGAATCAGGGTTTTCAGCAACAGGTACTTTTTTCATGGGAAAATGGTGAATTACTATATTCTTTCCTTCGGAGGGCACCGCTCCCTGAACAATGGTAAGTGCTGTACTGTCACCGTTGTTTCGAGCAGCGGGGGCCAGCCATGCCGGGCACTTTTCTAAAATTCGGGCGGCCTTCAAGGTCATAAGTTCCGGGTCACCGGGTCCCACACCAACTATGTAAAATGTTCCTTTCCTAGACAAACTTGCCTCCAGCTATAATTGTAATCGGATTGAAGAATTTTTCATTTCCGTCTGTATCCGTTCTTGAAAAAGTAATCCTGCTTTTTGTTACAGTGAGCCCATGGTCTTCCATAATTTTTGGAGCACGGGTAATCGTTTTTTCTATGACGCCATTGGCCACCAACCACCCACCAATGGGCAATCGGTCAGCTGCCTCTTTTATAATTCCTTGCAACTGGCCGCCATTGCCACCAATAAAAACACGGTGCGGATCAGGCAGGGAGTCTAAAACATCCATGGCATTGTCTGCAACCGGGATGATATTGTAACAGCCATATTTGCAGATATTGGCCTTGATATTTTCGAGCTCCTCATCTTTGCGTTCAATGACATAAACAGTGAGGTCAGGGTTCATCCTGGCAGCTTCAATGGAAACTGAACCACTACCACCACCCACATCCCAGAAAATCCCCTCACGGGGTAATCGCAGACGATGCAGGGTTATGGCACGTACTTCATCTTTGGTAATCAGTCCACGACTATGGTGGATTTCCTCTTCTCGCAGGCCAAAAGAAGATTTGGATTCTTTTTCAGGGCGAAGGAGGCACATCACGTTGAGAACAGAAAATGAGGTGGCTGCTGTCTCCTGGAGACTGCCACTGAACAGGGTTTCATTGTTGTTCCCCAGATCTTCTGCGACTAAAACCTTGTAGTCATCAAGCAATGAGTGTTCGCCAATAAGTTGTAGATAATCAATAATCGCGGAAGCCAGTGTATCCGGTGAATTTTCATGGTCAGTAAAGACAAAAGTTTTTGCGTTTGCCATGAGTAAGCCGGGAATATGAGTATGCTCACGACCATGGAGACTTATGAGCCTGGCATCTTCCCAGGGGAGTTTGAACCGGGCAAAGGCTTTCTGCATGGATGATACTGCTGGATGAACCTGGACCGGCTTTGGTCCAAATTCATGGATGAGTCGTTTGCCGATTCCAAAAAAGAGCGGGTCTCCACTGGCTAAAACAGCAACGTTTCCATGTTTCAGTGCTTCACGGATGGTGGAGATCGCTGTGGCCAGAGGGGTGATGCCTAATGTCTTTACAGGAATGTCCCTGCATAGACTCAGCAGTCGTTTTCCCCCTATAATGAGAGAACATCCACCAAGTAAGTCCTTCTGGCTGGTAGAAAATTTAAGGGAACTGATACCTATAATATGTAATTTGTTTTTCATCATATTGTACAATCGTTAAGCCGTTGCAACTACTGATTTTGTACTATCCACAAGATACACAACCACCTTCAGTCCAGACACCTCTTCTGCGTATTCACGGGCCTTGAGACACATTTTTTTGACAATATCTGTTCTTCCTGCCTCCAGAAGATGTTCATACATTTCCCGGGCTGTGTTGGATTGCTGAATTTTTACAAGCAGCTCGTCTGTGGCACCTAATTGTGCAAGAAGAGCTGCCGCATCATCCATTTCCAGGGCACCATTACGAACATGGGTTTGAGGCACCTTTAAGGCTGCCTTGGTTATTTTTGCCCACATCCCGGCGAGATGAATGGTTGTGAATCCATGGTCTGCAGCTTCTTTCAAAGAAAACTTAAGGTAATCCCCCATCATAGCATAGGCCTCTTCCGGCAGTTGCAACTGCTCCTGCGCGCCACGTTCTGAAGTACGACCGGTGGACAAAACAATATCTGCAAGCCCGGCTTCTTTTGCCACATCCATGGAAGCCTTAATGGTAGCAGTCCAGGCATCAGCAGAAACAGGACGAACAATACCGGTGGTGCCTAGGATTGACAGTCCACCCAGTATGCCAAGGCGTTTATTCAAGGTCTTTTTGGCAAGCTCTTCTCCGTGAGTTACAGAGATCTGTACCAGAAGTGTTTTGTCATTTTCTACCTCCTGCACAGCATTTTTAATCATTTCACGCGGTACAGGATTAATTGCAGGTTCGCCAACCTTTGCGGCCAAACCGGGTTTGCTGACTCTTCCAACCCCATTGCTTCTTCCAAGAACGATATTATCAAGGGTGACATGATATTGAGGTGCTGGCGTATCTGAAAGAAACTGTACGGTGGCACAGATTTCAGCTCCATTGGTCACGTCGGGATCGTCTCCGGCATCTTTAATAATTGAGGCAAAAACGGTTTTTTCCTGCCGCTGACATTGGTGAACCGCAAAACCGTGACGTTTTCCATCCGGAAAGGGGATTTCAACCGTTGCAGCATTTTCCCCTGTGACGAGAAGCAGGGCGGCAGCTTTAGCAGCCGCAGCTGCACATGCACCGGTTGTATATCCTGATCGGAGTCGCTTCGCCATTTTATTTCTGTGCAGCCAGGCGGATTAGGGCGTTGACAATGGCAGCCGCCACAGGACTGCCGCCTTTTCTTCCCAGGCTAGTTATAAATGGATATTCTTTTTCAAAAAGCAGTGCCTTGGATTCAGCGGCATTCACAAAGCCAACGGGAACACCAATAACCACCGGCCGATCTTCCGGTTTCATTTCAGCGAGACATTCCATGGCCTTGAGTAAGGCTGTGGGCGCGTTGCCTATTGCCACGATACCCACATCTGCAATGCCTTGTTCAATGGCGACTTCAGACCTGGTTTTACACTCCTCCTTGGCTTTCCGTGCCACCTCTTTGGCTGCAACCAGACAGTTTACAGTGCCGCCGAATTCGGCAAGCATCGCTTTACTGATTCCAGCCGCCACCATGTTGACATCGGTGAGGATATTTCCACCATCCCGGATGAATTGGATCGCTCTTGTTATCCCATCTGAATGAAAACGCATATTTTCGGCAAAGGAAAAATCACCTGTGGCATGGATGACCCGTTGGACAACCTTAAAGGTCGGTAAATCAAAATTATGGGGGCCGAGCTCTTCTTCAATAATACGAAAGCTTTCCGCTTCAATTTCAGTGGGACCGATTTTCTGGATAGTAATACTCATGTTTTTCCTGAATTTTGCATATTATTAATCATCGCTGTTACAGCATTGGGGCTAAACCCAAAATGAAGGTGCATATAGCCTCCAAGAACATTTTTATAGCAGTAGCCTTCTTCATTCCCATTATTTACTGCGTATATTTTTTTAATGGAACTCTCCATCTCATCAATGGAGGAATAGTGGAATTCATGGCCACGCAGAACTGTTCCAGCCGTACCAAATAATCCATCTTCTTTCAGTCGGATCTCACGGTATCCTAGGCTGGCTCTCCGTTTTTGCATCCGTGCCTGTACCGGAAAGAGACTGGACATGGGATGAAACTGCCCATCATGATCAACAATACCTTCGGTGAGATACATGAACCCTCCACATTCCCCATAGATGTGGCCATCACTGTCGGCCCAGTCTTTCACTGCGGCCAGCATCTCTTTATTGGCACTTAACTGTTCAGCGTAAAGTTCAGGATATCCGCCACCAAAATATATTCCATCAATATTTTCGGGAAGGCTTGTGTCAGCCAGGGGAGAAAAAAAGACCAGATCCGCCCCTGCCTGCCGGAGAAGATCCAGATTGTCCTGGTAGTAAAAACAAAAGGCTTTATCCTGCGCCACCGCCAGACGAATTTTCAAGGAAGTACTCTCTGCGGCATGTTCTGCAGCATGCCTTTCAGGAGCCTGGGCAATCTCAAGGAGACGATCAAGATTCACCTTTTCTGTTATCGTTTCAGCCAGTTCAGAAATCGCCTCACTGGCAATGGGGGCTTCTTCACCCATATGCAGTCCAAGGTGACGCTCAGGAATATTAAAGGCAACATTGCGGGGAAGGTAGCCAAGGATTTCAGCCTTGCAATGTTTCTGGATGGCATCGCTCACCAGTTGCAGATGTCTGGGACTTGCAATGCGGTTTAAAATGACTCCACGCAGTTTCACTTCAGGATTCAGGGTTTCAAATCCTTTGAGCACTGCCGCAGCACTTTCTGCAGCCGATCGCACGTCTAATACCAACACAACCGGAACATCCAGCTGTTCAGCAAGTGCAGCACTGGAAGAGTCGCCTCCATCATACATTCCCATGACACCTTCAATAACAGCGATATCAGCGTTGCTGCTATGGTGAATAAAGGTGTGGCGGGTGAAATCTTCTCCAGCCATCCACATATCAAGATTCCTAGACGTCTTTCCTGTGACGAGCTTGTGGAGACTTGGATCGATAAAATCCGGTCCACATTTAAAGGGCTGAACAGTAAGTCCTGTACGTGCCAGTGCTGCCATAAGACCCAAGGTCACGGTTGTCTTTCCAGAACCGCTCTGGGTTCCAGCGATGATGATTGCTCGTGCCATATTAATCTTTGCCGGGATCCTGATACAGGAAACTGTGTATTTTTTGTATTCCCTCGAGAATACGTAAGGTAGGTCTGGAAACGAGTTGCTCTTCGATAAGAAATACCTTCCCTTGACGAACTGCCTTGATTGCGGCAAAGCCGGACTCCTGTACGACCATCTCATGTGTTACCGGGTTCATTCTTCCATGCTGGGCAATAAAAGCATCAATATCATTCGCCTTGGATAAAATATGTTCTTTGCCATAGGCGGCTATGTTTGTTTTTCGCAGCTGTCTTGCATCAGCCGCAATATTGATACCGCCTGCCTGATGCAGTACGAAAATAGCAATGGACTCGGGTGCAAAGGTCTTCATCTTTTTATGAATGGATTCAAAGTATACTCTTGGTCGTTTACTCTCAGGAACTGTAGAAAGTGCTTCCGTAAAGAGACGCAGAC
>JAOZKN010000146.1 GCA_029935315.1 Desulfocapsa sp.
TTGTTGAGAATTCAGTGTATATTCTCCGTGTTGTGCATGGAGCAAAATTGCTTGAGTTATAAGAGAAAAATCCGCTAACAAAACACTGCCTTTAGGCGTTATGCAATAAAGCGAAGAATTAACGATTACAAGAACAACTCCCGCACATCTTTCAGGTGAAGAGTATCACAAATAACAATAGCACGATCCCCCGCATTGATCTGCGTTTCCCCCACTGCTGTCTCCCATACCCCGTCCCGAAACACAGAACCAATAATAATGTGATCAGCAAGCCGGGTATCAAGTTTTGCCAGTTTTCTTCTGGTAATGGGGGACCTGGATGCAGCGATCAGGTCGACCACTTCAGCATCAAAGCCATGCATATGTGACACAGACAACATCTCGTCACGCCGGATAAAGGTAAGAATCTCATTGCCAGCCAGAATCTTTTTATTAATGGCAATATCCGAACCGCTGGTGGAAGCCAGAACCACATATTCCTCTTTGTTTACCAGGGAGATGGTCTTTATCCGACTCCCGAAATTCTCGGAACTTTCCGCCAGATGCTTGACCAGCATACAGGTCATAATATTGGTTTCATTCTCGCCAGTGGCGGTAATAAAGGTATCGATGTCCGCAATCCCTGCGGCAATCAGAACTTCTTTATCAGAACCATCACCGAGTAAAATTTCAGTATCATGCAGGGTGGCAGAAAGTTCTTCAGCGCGTTTCTCGTCCTTTTCCAGCAATTTCACCCGTACAGTTTTCCCCAGCAGCTCGGCAATGCGGCTCCCGACCAGACCGCCGCCAACAATCATTACCCGCAGGCGATGCTGCCTCTGCACCCCGGTAATTTCCATAAGCCGGGGGAGATCCTCAGTTCCGGCCATAATCAGAACCTGGTCATGGGGCAGGATTTTCGTCTTTCCATTGGGAATAATCGTCTCAATACCTCTGGCAACTGCAACCACACGAAAGGCAATATCACTGTGAGAACGGGAAATTTCAATGAGATCTTTACCGGCAAAGGGAGAATCATCATCAATACGAGTCGCCATGGCCTGCATCTTTCCAAGGGCAATATCAATGACTTCATCACCTGCAGCCCGCTTAATCAAACGAACAATTTCCTGGGCGACAATTTCTTCGGGATGAATAAAAAAATCGATCTTTAAGTCTTCGGCGGAAAGAAAAGAATCGTCAAAGCCGTATTCCAGTGAGCGGATACGGGCAATTTTCTGTTCTATGCCAAAACGATCAGCAATAATGGCAGACATCATATTCACCGCATCATTATCAGTAACCGCAATCACATAATCCATCGCCGCTGCATTTGCCTCCTGCCAGTGTGCAATGGACATGGCACTGCCAACGATCAAACGGGCATCAAGCTGCTCATCGGCCTTGCGCACAAGATCCGCATCCAGCTCCATAACGGTAAGGGCGTACCCTTCATGCACCAGCCGCTTGGCAAGGTACAGACCAATGCCACCAAGACCAAGAATCAATATATTTTCTTCTGCTTTCTTTTTTCTGAACATAATAAGGCCTTATACGAAATATTCTCCCAGAAAGCCAGTAGATATTCTGACACAATACTCTTCACAGAAGGATAGTTTACTGGTATAAATATACTCGGACTGCAGCACTCAACATAAATAAAACAAAGAGAATCCTTTCCTTTCGATAACACACCTTAATGAATCTTCTACTTCTTTACTTCTTCCTGGCCGTATCTGTTTCTTTTTTATGCTCCATTTTAGAGGCTGTTTTACTCTCCACCAATATGGCTTATGTTGCTGTACTGGAAAAAAAGCGTCCACGCGCTGGAGGGCTCCTGAAAGAACACAAAAAGAATATCAACAAATCAATTGCTTCAATTCTTATCCTGAACACCATTGCTAATACCCTGGGAGCAGCAGGTGTGGGAGCACAGGCAGAAACTATCTTTGGTTCCAGTGCTGTTTTTTATGTCTCTGTGGTCTTAACCTTTGCCATCTTATTTATTTCTGAAATTATCCCCAAAACCATCGGTGCAATCTACTGGAAAGAGCTTGCCCCTACTGCCGCGTATGTTATTCGTTTTTTTATCTGGATCACCCTCCCCCTTATCGTCATAACCCTCTTTGTCACCAATAAAATTTCAAAAAATAAAAATAATATCACCTCTCTTTCAAAGGCAGAATTGATTGCATCCACCCTGCTCAGTGAAGATGACGGAATGATCGACGAGCAGGAATCGGATGTCATTGAAAACGTCCTCCATCTGGATGACATTAAAATAGAAGAAATATTAACACCCCGAACTGTTATCTATGCCCTTGAGGAAAATGCAACAGTGAACGAGGTAGTGGCAACAGAAGAACTCTTTCAATTTTCCAGAATCCCTATCTATAACGACTCCATTGACAATATTACCGGGATTGTTCTGACAAAAAATATCTTCCGCCAGATGATGCTGGACGACACCGTAACGCTTAAAGAGATTAAACAGGATTTCTTTGCCATCAACGAAAATATTCCTGTATCCAAGGCACTGGATCTCTTTATCAAAAAGAAAGAACATATGTTTATCGTCATGGACAGTTATGACCAGACAGAAGGAATCATCACCCTCGAAGACTGTGTTGAAACAGTCCTGGGCGTGGAGATCATGGACGAAAGTGATTCTGTTGAAGATATGCGTGCTTACGCTAAGCAGAAGATGAAAATGAAACGTAAGAAAGGTACTTCCTGAAGCATTATCGGCAGCTCAGGGTAACATTTTTCTCACTGGAGACGAATTTCCAGCAACCCCTTCCAGAAGTGAATAAATGAAACTGTTCCTGATTCAAATTCTCTTTTTTGTCCGCAATAAAAAGGCCAAAAAGAACGTCCTCCTCCTTGCCAAATTCCTCTTTTTCCTGGCAGCGATCATCACTCTGTACAGTACTGTTTTCCACCTGCTCATGGTCTATGAAGACCAGACCTACAGCTGGATAACCGGTTTTTACTGGACGCTCACCGTCATGTCCACCCTGGGTTTTGGCGATATCACCTTCACGACAGATCTTGGCCTGCTCTTTACCGTGCTTGTACTGCTCTCCGGGGTCATTTTGATGCTGATCATGCTCCCGTTCACGTTTATCCAGTTTTTTTATGCCCCCTGGCTTGAGGCGCAAAGCCAGACACGTACACCACACAGTCTGCCTGAGTCAACCAGTGGCCACATCCTCCTCACAAGCTTTGATACCCTGGCAAAAAACCTGGTAAAAAAACTCAAAAAGCATGACTACAAATACTGGTTTGTCACCGGTGACCAGCACAAAGCCATGGAAATTTATGATGCGGGTTACCACGTCGTGCTCGGCGAAGTGGACGCCCCTGAAACATATATTAAAATTCAGGCAGAGAAGGCAGCACTTATTGTCGCCACCTCTGACGACCTGATGAATACCAATATATCTTTTACTGTACGCGAGGTTTGCGACACCGTCCCCATAGCTTCCAGTGCCGACAAGGAACACTCCCTGGATATCCTGAATTTTCCCGAGAATACCCATGTTTTTCCCTTTATGAATATGCTGGGTATCAATATGGCTGAAAAGACATTGCCATTTACCCAGGCCCACGTTATCGGCAATTTTGAAAAACTGCGAGTTGCTGAATTTCCGGTACGTGATACTGCTCTGGTTGGCAAGACACTGACAGAGGCAAAACTGAGACGTGATTGGAACATCACAGTTATTGGTGTCTGGGAGAAGGGAAAAATCATGCATCCCATAGCAAATGACATACTTGAGCAAACAAATATCCTGATCGTAGCTGGCTCAGAGAAGGCAATAAAAAATGCAGAACAACTGTTAACTGCTCCCTCTGCCACTTCACTTCCTCAGCCCACCGTACTTATACTGGGTGGTGGCAGAGTTGGTCAGGCTGCGGCGGGTTTTCTTACAATTCGAGATATCCCCTACACTGTGATTGAAAAACGGAAAGGAGCCTACAAAGATGATGGATTCCACGTCTATGGCGATGCTGCAGATATAAACGTTCTCCAGAAAGCAGGTATCGACCAGGCACAGTCCGTACTCATCACCACCCATGATGACGCCATGAATATCTACCTTTCTTTTTACTGCCGCCAACTGCGTCCTGATGTTCAAATTATCAGCAGAGCAACAGCAGAGCATAATATCTCCAAACTGCATCGTGCCGGCGCAGATCTTGTGGATTCTTCGGCGGCCATGGGAGCAAATTACATCATGGAGCTGCTCGAGCCATCGGATGTTTCCTTCTTTTCCGAGGAAATGAATGTTTTTTCAATACCGATTCCCGCAGGCTTTGCAGGACAAAGTCTGGCAGAACTGGAGATACGTGAAAAAACAAAATGCAGCTTACTGGCTATCAAGTCAGAATCTTCATTCCTTACCAACCCCGGGCCCGATACTATTTTCAAAAAAACAGGGGAATTAATTCTGGCAGGCTCCATGGAATCTGAAAAGTTATTCCGCCAGGAATTTATCGAATAAAAAATGCGAGGCCACACCTCGGGAATGATCTGACAAGATGCTTTTGTGGTGCTAGGGTGCCAGCCGCTCCACACCCCAGTCACCGTTCTCACGCTGATACAAAAAACGATCATGGAGACGATTTTCCCGTCCCTGCCAGAATTCAATTGATGCCGGCTCCACACGATATCCGCCCCAGAACGAAGGCAGCGGGATATCACCTTTGCCGAATTTTGCTTTCATATCAGCAAAACTCTGCAACAGCAGTTGACGGGAAGATATTTTTTTACTCTGGGTGGAAACCCAGGCAGCGATCTGCGAATCACGGGGGCGAGTAATAAAATAACGAGCAGATTCAGCTGCAGTGATTGCCCTGGCACGTCCGTTAATGGAAATCTGTCGCTCCAGTTCCAACCACACAAAGTGCAGATTCACGTTTGGATTCCCTGCAATTTCCATTGCCTTACGGCTCTTCTGGTTTGTAAAAAAAACAAAACCATTTTCATCGTAATACTTTAACAAAACGGTACGCTGGCTTGGTCTGCCATCTGCGTCAACGGTTGCTAAAATCATGGCATTGGGATCTGGAATCCCCGTATCCTTGGCCTGGTTGAACCAGTGAGAAAACTGGGCCATGGGGTCTTGTAAAAGATCCCTGCGCTCAAGACCACTTTTCAAATATTCTCTGCGAAAATGACTAATATCCATGTTATCTACTCCTTTTTCCCAAAACGCTCACTGTGCACCCGATCCCTCAGGAGTTTTGACATATCGTGCCCCTGAGCTTCCTGTGCAGGATAGCCTATGGCAATAATAGTCTGCACTTCCATTCCCTTCGGTACACCCAGAATTTCAGCAGCCTTTGCCGAAGCACTTTGCTGTGCATCATGTTCACGCAGGCGTAACTGTATCCAACAACTGCCAAGGGCAAGATCTGTGGCCTCAAGATGGAGAAGCATTGAAGCAATGGAACAATCCTCAATCCACACATCACATTTTTTCGGATCTGCGCAGACAACAATGGCAAGAGGGGCGTTTTTTAAAAATGCTGCCCCGTGAGGTTTAGAGCTGGATAAAGCCTCCAGGGTCTCCTTGTTTTGCACCACCACAAATTCCCAGGGGTTCAGACTTCGGGAAGATGGCGCGCGTAAAACCGCTTCGATGAGCAGGTCAATTTTTTCCTGTTCCACTGGCCTGTCCTGAAACTGACGAATGGATCTGCGTTTTCGTAAAAGATC
>JAOZKN010000229.1 GCA_029935315.1 Desulfocapsa sp.
GCTGACCGTATCAATATGATAGTGAGAATCCGCAGTGATGCCAAAGCTGGTGCTGGATCCGCAATTTACGGTTTGGGCGGTGGAGGGATCGGTGCTGCCGCCTGTTCCGGCAGAGGGTGTCACGGTATAGGTATGAACGGCAAAGTTAGCCGTTACCGCGATATCCTTTGTTACGTTAGTATCGGTACGGGCGGCAGGGGGATAGCCATCGCTCCAGCCTGTAAAATAATAGCAGGTATCTGGAGTTGCTGTAACTTCAGTGCCGTTCCAGCCATAGCCGACAAACGTCTGCGGAGTGATACCGTCGATGGTGCCGTGGGGCCCGGCTACATAGGTCAGGGTGGAAGATTTGTTTATATACCTGTAGTTTATGGCCAGGGCCAACATAGCAGGAGTGTTGTGAACAATTAAATCAGTATATATTATATTGGGCGTATATATTTTACCACCATCGTACGTGCGCCAATAAAGCTCCCGAGACAAATGTGGATTAGCCTCTTCTGCTAAATCTATTATTGAATCAGCAAGGCCTGCGGCGCACCACGTTGCTTGATCCTCATCTTGAGTTAATGTCCAGGAAAATAAAAAATAGTGTGATGGTGATTTATCCAGTAATTTAGCAACTTGATTATCCCTCATCGATTCCCATTCATTTTTATCTGCATAGCTATCATATATATCAAAGGATTCATGTGGGAAAAATCCTTGTCCATAGATATCATAGTAGGCTGGTAGAATCTCGTCTGTAGGGTCACAGTCTTGACCTCCCACAAGAATGATAACCTGAGAACGGTTTGAAATCAGTTCATTTAAGGTTAGATTCTTAAGCTCTGAAATTTTAGAGCTGTCTGTCTCAATATATCTATGATTAATACCTTCAAGTTTGAGGAATAGATTATACCATTCCTCCTTGGTAAATCTTCTATATCCGGTATTTGTATTACGAGCATGAGTTAAATGAAGTATTACCAGCTCATTATGGGAAGCGGTGAATCTATTTATGTCAGCAACGATATCGTCAATGCTTTGTCCATTAACTCCCTGCCAGCCAACTTCGTCACTGTAACCATAGTGCCCTGTGTAGTACTTATTGCTACCCCCAATCACTGGTCGGATATCAAAATAGCGTGTACCGTAGCGTAATTGGTCGTAAATGGACTTATCCTGAGTAAGAGTGTTACATTCGGAAGCCAGTGCTGTACCCAGATTCTTTTCAGACATTCCTGAATCGTGTGAACCCGTAATAGCGAGTTTGCTTAACGGTAAATCTCCAACTTTGTGCAATGGAAAATCTCCAGCCGGATCTCCATACGTACCAATAGCGCGTGACATCCAATCCATAGCCCATTTAGCCAGGTTCGTTAAATAGTTGTCATGTTCTCCCGCAATAATGAAAGCTCTTACGCCATCATGTTCAAATCCCAGATTGAGCCGGGTTTCGGTATCTGTATTCTGTGAATTTAGAACAAGCCAAACCTTTAGATTTTGCCCAAAGTTATCTTCGTTGACATATATATGAAATCTATCATGGTTTGTCCCATCGCTATCCTCTGTTCCTGCAAATCTATACCTAGTCTCAGCTTCACTATCCCAGTACCCATCAAATTCAACATAGACCC
>JAOZKN010000056.1 GCA_029935315.1 Desulfocapsa sp.
CAGGCTTAGAACCGTCAAGGTTCTCGCCATCAGCATCTTTCTTCCAAACAGGGAGACCCCATTCTTCGAAAAGCTTAACAGATTCATCTACGTGACGACCACAGTCATAAATAAGATCTTCACGAACAACGCCCATAAGATCGTTACGTACCATCTTTACGTAGCTTTCAATTGGGTTCTCGCCAATGTAGGTGTTAATAGCGGAAAGACCCTGTGCAACAGCACCGGAACGTTCCATGGAAGCTTTATCAACGAGGGTGATCTTCAGATCATCAGCAGCCCATTTCTTAATCTCAAATGCAGTACCGCAAGCAGCCATACCACCACCAACGATGAGAACATCAACATCATGTTCTACGATCTCTGGATCGACGACGGCATTGAGCTCGCCCATAGGTTTATTTGGTAACGCCATATTTAAATCTCCTTAATTATAGATTCAAAATTTTTTTTTAAACTACTAAATAACTCCACTCAAATTATTGAGCCTGGAATTACTTAGGGGTTGGCAGATCGGCTTCGAGGAGAAGACACTCGTCATCCAAGCTTCCACCTTTCTCACCAGGATAAGCGTTTGCAGCACCCTCAGCGGTAGTACGCACTGGGAATTTGAAACGTTTCATGTTGCCATTACGGAACTTAACGGTCCACATGATGGAATCTGCACTACGCATTGGATGAACCTGGCCACCCATAGGTACGAAGTCATCGTAACCACGAACAAAGATTGCGCCCTGTGGACAAATCTTAACACAAGAGTAACATTCCCAGCATGCATCAGGCTCCTGATTGTATGCTTTCATTTCCTCTTTGTTGAGAACCATCAGGTCGTTAGGACAGATGTACATACATGCTGTCTTGTCGCCACCTTTGCATCCGTCACACTTCTCAGGATCTACATAACTTGGCATTAAACTACCTCCTCAGTTAATTTACTTTTGCAGCCCGGAACATACCGAGCCAACTTATACCTCTAAAAAAAAAGAACATACAAAAAAAGTCTCACTTTTCCGGTAATGCTCCACCAACACTTTTCCATACAACTCAATAAGTTAAGCGTACCTAGCAGATATTCCCCACTAAATGAACCATCACTCATTTTTTTCAAGACTCAATTTATATATTGTGTGCCTTAAATTGTCAAGAAAATTCACAACCGCTCATCGAGGCGAATCTCTATGTATAATCTTTTCGCACCAGAACTTCCCTTGGCTTTGACCCATCAGCCGGACCAACCAATCCTTCACGTTCCATGGTTTCGATCATTCTTGCTGCACGGTTGTAGCCCACGCGCAATCTTCTCTGCACCATGGAAATGGAGGCCTGGCCAAGCTCACAAACTATATTTACCGCTTCGTCATAGCGCTCATCATACTCTTCTTCCTCGCCATTCTGACCAGAATTGTCTTCTTCTTCAACAGCGGCGGTGACTGACTCGTCATAACTGACAGCCCCCTGCTCTTTCAGGAAATCAATCACTGCTTCAGTCTCTTTTTCTGAAATAAATGCACCGTGAACACGCTGCAGAATGGACGAACCATTGGCCAGATAAAGCATATCCCCTAAACCGAGCAAATGCTCGGCACCCGATGTATCCAGGATTGTTCTGGAATCAATTTTTGATGAGACTTTAAAGGATATTCTTGTTGGAAAGTTCGCCTTAATCAGTCCCGTAAGGACATCCACGGATGGCCTCTGGGTTGCGAGGATCAGATGCATACCTGCTGCTCTTGCCATCTGCGCAAGACGGGCAATGGATGCTTCAACATCTTTGGAAGCTACCATCATAAGATCTGCAAGCTCATCTACAATAATGACGATATAGGGGAGTTTTTCATCCGACACTTCATTGTAGGAATCGAAACTTTTAACCCTTGCCTCTTCAAGGAGTTTGTACCTCCTCTCCATTTCACGCACAGCCCACATCAGTGCGCGGGACGCAAGCTTTGGTTCCACAACCACAGGGTGAAGCAGATGGGGAATACCTTCATAACCGGACAATTCGATTCGCTTGGGATCAATCATCAACAGACGCACTTCTGCAGGTGTCGCATTAAACAGGAGGGAGGCAATAATGGTATTGATCGCCACAGACTTTCCTGCTCCGGTGGCTCCTGCTATCAGCAGATGGGGCATCTTTGCAAGATTTGCTATTGCCGGATTGCCAACAACATCAAGGCCCAGTGCGATGGAAAGTTTATCTTCACTCACTCGATATTCTTCCGAACTGATCAGATCACGCATATAGACCACTGAACGACTTGCATTCGGAATTTCAATACCAAGGGCAGCCTTTCCCGGGACAGAGCCAACCACTCGTACTGACTGCGCCTTTAGACCAAGGGCCAGATCATCGGCCAGACCGGCAATTTTATTAATTTTAACCCCGGCTGCCGGAGAGTATTCGTAGGTTGTCACCACCGGCCCTGGAGAAATGCCCACAACTTTTCCAGAGACACCAAAGTTTTTCAATTTTTGTTCGAGCTGCTTGGAGACCTTGTAGTAGACTTCTTTATCCACTTCCTCATGAGCATTGACATGCTTTTCCAGCAGACTGATCGGCGGAAGTTTCCAATCACCTCTGGCAACGGGTGCTGCCATGAAATCTTCAGCATCCTCATCCGTATCAGCAACTCTTGTGACCTCTTTCACCACGGGCATAGCGAGGGACGGACCAGTTGGCTCAGTCTGCTCAGGCACTGGTTCTTCTTTTAGCGGATGAAGAGGTGTTACTTGTTTCTTTTCTACTCTAGCCACTTTCCTGGCTTGTTTTTTTGCTTTTCTTTTCGCGTTGCCAAACAAAAACAGACTCTTCAGCCCTCTCCCGGTTTTTTTCACCATATTCCAGGAGAAAGCACCAAGCTGATAAGGAGAGAACTGGGTGGAAAGCATCAGGGAAACGACAAACAACAGGAACAAAAACAAGACACTTCCCGGCCCTCCCACGAGGGATTGCATCACAGTGAACACAGATTTCCCAAGAAAACCTCCGGCCTCAATTTGCACCGGATCTTTCAGGGAGAGGGAAGAAAAAAGCGCACAGGACGAGATAACTGCTCCGGTAAGTCCGGCTGTGATTTGAGGAATGCGTTCAAAAGACATTCGCGGACTGAAAAAAAGAAAAGAAAGAAGTAGCAGCAATCCTGCAAGAAGATAAGCACCCCATCCTGTGAAGCCCATTAACACTTGAGCGACCAGCGTTCCTATTTCACCACCCCAGTTTCCTTCCTCGGAAAAATTTACTGAGAAGATACTTAAGAAGAGGTAGAGAGAAAGGAAAATGCCGAGGATGGCAACGGCTTCCTGCTTGAGACCTGGCCGTGTTTTTTTATTTATTTGTGCCATATTCTGTCACATTGTTGAGTTTCAATTTACCAGGAAAACAAGCGAATAGATGTGGAACGGCTCTGACATCTATCGGTATTCCATGTAATCTGATTTAGGGAAAAATGCAAGATTGATACTTTTATAAACGTAAAGCGGTGGTGGGATTATTTCTTTAATGCAACTCTCACAGCATCGAGGATACCATTAACGAAGGCAGGTGAATCTGGGCCGCAGAAACGCTTAGCGATTTCCACAGCCTCGTTTATTGCTACTTCAGGGGGGACATCTTCCTGGAACAGCATCTCACAGGTTGCAATACGCAGAATATTTCTGTCGGTCACATCTATTCTTGGCAGGCGCCAGTTACTGGCGTGCTTTGTAATCGCCTGATCAACACGTTCACGATTGGCATACACCTCTGTGAGAAGAGTCAGTGCATAAGGTCTGGCCTTTTTCTGCACATCATATAGAGAACAAAAATCGACAAAGCGCTGCTCAATATTTACAGCAGAACCTTCTTCAAAACCTTTAAAATCATCCTGAAAGAGAAACTGCAGGGCTGCTTCACGGGAACTACGGCGTATGCTCATGGATGTATTTGTCAGTGACGGGTTATAAAATTAGGCAATTGTAGCTCAAGGCCATGTTCGTCAGCGTGATAAATCTGCAGAACACGGCCGTACGCCAGCAAACAACCTATTGGAATTTCGTTACCAGATCAGCCATCTCGATGGCAGCGACTGCAACTTCAGAACCTTTATTGCCAGCTTTGGTACCGGAACGTTCAATGGCCTGTTCAATGGTTTCAGTGGTGAGGACACCAAAGATAACAGGGACACCGCTATCAAGTCCGACCTGAGCAGAGCCCTTGGATACTTCGTTCACAACCACGTCAAAATGCGGAGTCGCGCCACGAATAACGACGCCAAGACAGATAATCGCATCGTATCTCTGTGCGGTGGCCATTTTTTTGGCAATGAGAGGGATTTCAAAGGCACCGGGAACCCGAACCACATCAATATCACTATCGTCTGCTCCCGAACGGATCAAACTGTCCAGCGCTCCCTCCAGGAGTTTCTCGCAGATAAACGAATTAAAACGGGCAACAATGATTCCAAATTTTTTCCCGTCCGCTTTCAGGTTTCCTTCAATATAATTTGCCATGATATTCTGTCCTTCGATTAGTTTTCGTCCACTTCCATTAAATGTCCCATACGATCACGCTTACACTGGAGATAGCCTTTATTTTCCGCTCCGGCTTCCATCTCTATGGGAAAACGTTCCACAACCTCTAAGCCATAGCCCTCAAGCCCAACAATCTTCTTTGGGTTATTAGTAAGGAGGCTCATTTTTCTTACGCCAAGATCACGCAAAATCTGAGCACCAATGCCGTAATCACGAAGATCAGCCTTAAACCCGAGTTTTCGATTGGCCTCAACTGTATCCAGCCCTTCATCCTGCAAGGTGTAGGCCTTTAATTTGTTGACAAGTCCAATACCACGTCCTTCCTGACGCATATACAATACGATGCCAACGCCTTCCTGATCAATCATGCGCATAGCGGCATGGAGCTGGTCTCCGCAATCACAACGGGCAGAACCAAACACATCACCAGTGAGACATTCTGAATGCACTCTGACCAGAACCTTCTTTTCCGGATCAATTTCACCCTTCACGAAGGCAATATGCTCATGCTCATCAACATCATTCTTATACACGACTGCAGTGAATTCTCCGGCGTGCTCCGTGGGAATCCTAGCCTCTGCGGCGCGATGAACAAGAATATCCTGACGCAAACGATAGGCGATAAGATCAGCAATGGTACAAATCTTCAGATCATGCTCTTTGCCAAATCCTTCGAGATCCGGCATCCGCGCCATGGTACCGTCATCTTTCATGATTTCGCAGATAACACCAGCAGAGGTAAGACCAGCCAGACGAGAGAGATCAACCGAGCCTTCTGTCTGTCCCAGACGAACAAGTACACCGCCCTTCTTCGCACGCAGGGGGAAGACGTGGCCGGGACTGACAATATCAGATGGTTTTGCATCATCTGCAACGGACACCAGAATGGTATGTGCACGATCAGCGGCCGAAATTCCGGTGGTTACGCCACTGGTAGCCTCAATACTCACAGTGAACCCCGTGCCGAACTGGCATTTATTGTCTGATACCATCATGGGCAGCTGCAATTTATCAATCAGATCCGGGCTCATGGTCACACAGATCAGTCCCCTTCCATATGTGGCCATAAAATTCACGGCCTCAGGAGTCACAGCCGTAGCGGCCATGCAAAGATCGCCTTCATTTTCACGATCTTCATCATCAACAAGGATGACCATCTTGCCATTTTTTATATCTTCAACGCATTCTTCTATGGTATTAACTGCCATAATCTTACCTGTATATTTATATATTTATTACTCATATCCACTCCCGCTAAACGGGAAAAAAGTACTAACCCGGTTCAACCGGAAACAATTCAGTTCACTGGATAAGTGCCTTATCAAATAGTTTTCTTTGAAAAAACAAAAAGACAACCTGTAAGGCACTAAAAAAAACCATTCGCGGCCAGAAATGCTGGGTTTATACCACTATTCTGTTTTTTTTGCCCATCCTTTGTGTCACCGGGCTGCAACATCTTTTCCACGTACTTGCCAATGATATCAACTTCAATGTTCACTTTACTTCCCCGCTTCAAAGCACCAAGGGCGGTGATTTTCAGGGTATGAGGAATAATAGAGACTTCGAAGCTATCAGCGGTGCAACTATTCACCGTAAGACTCACCCCATTGATGGTGACTGAGCCTTTTTCAATGATATATCGTCCAAACTCCTGAGGAAAACTGAAGGAAAACAGGGTAAAATCACCCGTGGGCTGCCGAGCACTCACCGTGGCCACACAATCAACGTGACCGGAAACAATATGCCCCCCCAGACGATCAGACAGCCGCAGGGCGCGCTCCATGTTCACAATTCCACCAACTGCAAGATCACCAAGAGTGGTCCGTGACAAGGATTCGGGAGAGACATCCACCGTGAATTTTCGTCCATCTATATTATAGGCAGTAAGACAAACACCATTTACAGCAATGGATTCTCCTTCCTCAGGATCTGTCAAATCAAAACCGGCTACAAGATCAAAGGCCAGACCACCACCGGCGCCACGTTTGGCAAGCAGTTTTCCCGTACCTTCTATTATACCCGTAAACATCGAACCTTAGGCTTCCAGAGCATCCGCTTTTTCTTCAAAGCGTTTCGCAAAATTTTTGTGATTAAAGTTGGAATGAATAGCAGCAATACTTCTATAGGCATCTGCCGCTTTTTTCTTGTCACCCTGCTGCAGATATATATCAGCCATACTCTCCATGCCCCTCACAACTCCTTCGGGGTTATTGTTACCCTGGTGCGTATCAATCATATCGAGACAAAGGTCTATGGCCTTGCCAAATTCTCCAGCTTCACGGTGAATAATAATAAACTGTTGAGACAGGCTCAGCAGACTCATGGTATCGTCAAATCGTTCACAGATATCCCACGCCCGCTGATAATATTCTCCGGCTTTCTCGAATTCATCTTTTTGGATGCAGACATTCCCCAACTGATTGCATACATTGGCAATGCCATCCTGGTGTTTTTTCTTTTCATAGCCGAGCAAAGCATTTTGCAGTGAGAGAGCAGCCTGAGCATACTCTTTGTTATGCAAAAATTCCACGCCGTCATCATATTCGGCCTGCACCGGATCTGAGGAGCGTTTTTTCTTTTCCTCTTTTGGCTGCTGCTTAATATTGTCAATGGGCTGTATTATTCCCTGCATTTTTATTTATCTCCGTTACTGATGTTTGCGAGGGCTTCTGTCGCCAGTTCTGCAACTGTATGCTCTTCAGCTTTTCCCGCATTCCATATAATTAATTTTGCCTGATCGTCAGAAAGTGCCATCATCTGCTTAGTTGCTTCATTGGCACGAATTCGACCTAAAAGCTGCACCACAATTCCCCGCATTTCCGGTTTCGGATGGGTCAGAAAATGAAAGAGATTGAAGAAAGGCGTATCCCGGATCAGATCAGGTCGTTTTTCTGCAATCTTAGAAAGTCCCCAGACAACCTGGACCTGCGTAGACTCGTCTCCCATATAGTTATGAAGATGCCGGTTAAACGCACCAAAAATATCGGGCCGTGCCGCAATCACTTCACTCAATGTTTCAATCATTCCCCAGGGTGCTGCAGCAGAGTCTGAGCAAGCATCAAAGAGCCTGTGCAAAAGTTCTGAAACCTGCCCCGGTTCCCTGTCTGCAACTCTTGCACATACCCGACCAATGATCCACGCAGTCTCCCAACGCCTGGCCTCATCTACATCATAGAGAAGACGCTGCAAAAGACGCAGGGTTTTTTTATCATCAAAACAGTAACTGACCAGAGTATCGATATCACAGTTGTCTCTGGCTTCATTTACCATATTTTTCCTGACCTTTACTTTCTTCCGCTTGGGGTCAAGTGCAGGACCGGGTTCAGGTCTTTTGGGCATCTCTGTGGTATCAAGAACAGGAGCTGTATTTTTTGCCAGAACATCCTGTTTTTCTTTTACCCTTTGCGAAATATCTGCAATTTCAGTATGCAGACGGACAAAATACAACACACCACGCACTGCTCGGCCGTCTATATTTCGGGTCTCCACAACCTGATGAGTCTGTTCATCGTAATCTTCAACCCGCCCGGTGAGATAATCATCTTCCGGCATTAAATCCCAGGCAAAATCCCAGTTATTATCACAGGCAAAGACTATCGTTTCAACCATTGCCGCGCCCACATTCATACCAGTGGGATCAGATGCATACACAGCACCACACTGACAACGTCCGACCTTGAACTCCGTCATCTTGCGTTCAATGGCATCGCTTGGCTTCCCCACTTTCTGTCCGCAGAAGGGACACCAGGGTTCAGATTTTAGTTTCTGTTTATCCATGAATCAATCTTAGCTGAGCTTTTCGTCAAGGGCTGCGGCAAATTGAGCATCAACCGAATACCCTAGTTCTTTCGCCTTTTCCATATGGTTCTTTGAGGTAGCAAAATCACCGGCAAAAAACAGGGCTACGGCCAGATTATTGTGTGCAAGAGGAGAATCAGGCTCAAGTTCAGCACCTTTTCTGGCAGCCTTCAGCGCTCGCTCGTCTTCACCCTTCATGGTAAGAACAGAGGTGAGATTCATCCACACGGTGGCAAGTTTCGGGTCATACTGAATTGCCTTCTCATAAGATGCTATGGATTTATCCATATCATTACGTTGTTGCCAGATCAGGCCCAGATTCGCGTAGGCCTGAGCAGAAAGATCCGGTTGAGCAGCAATAGCTCTTTCGTTTAATTCCTGAGCCTTCTCAAGATCACCCTGACCAAAATAGATGGCACCAAGGTTGATCATGGGCTGATTCGCCTGATCATCAATTTCGATGCTTCTCTCCAGGGCCTTGATCGCTTCTTCAATTTTTCCAGCCTTCATATAAACAAGGCCAAGATGGTGAAATGCCACCACGTTATCCGGAGCCTGTTTGCACTTTTTTTCCATCTCTGCAATAACTTTTGGCAGATCTTCGGTCAGATCTTCCAGGTTTTCTATATTTTCTTCAGACATTCACTTTTCCTCGTTTCATCATAAATTAAGAGTTAAGCGTTTAGTTTCATAGTTAAACTGACATCATGAGACAGCAACAACCATTTACTGACAAACACTTTTCCCATCAAAGCGTCTACACTATAGACACCATATGCCGACATGCAAGTTTAAATTTGATGGTGTCGCAAAAACTTTTTATCTTCTCCGTCACTTCAAATTTGCTATCGTCACGACATACTTAACTACGCCCCACTCCATCAATTTTATGCTTCTCGTACAGGAATATTTTTACTTAAGCAGCCAGGATTTTACCTTTATGCATTTATGAAATTTCAGCTATTGATTAAACCGCTCTTCACAGGAAAGAATCAATTCACTCTCCTGCTCCAGTAGAATTGCTTTTGCCTCACTCACATCTTTTGCAATTTGCGCAGACAACTCTTCAATCCCTGCAAACTTCTGTTCGCTGCGCAAGAATCTTAACAGATTCACCTTTATCGGCTTCCCATATATATCCCGTTTAAAATCAAAGATATGTGTCTCAGCAACCAGCCGTTTTTCATTAAACGTGGGGTTCACACCAATATTGAGTACTCCGCCGTAACATTTACCGTCACAGATGACCTGGCAGACATAGACCCCCATCTTCGGTATCAGATCTTCTTTATCCATATTCAGGTTCGCTGTGGGGAAGCCTATTTCCTTACCACCCCGCTGCTGGCCAAGCTGCACCTCACCACGTATCTGATAATATCGTCCAAGCAATGTTCTGGCATCAGCCATACGCCCCTGGGTGACCAACTCCCGGACCTTCGTGGAGCTCACCAGCATATCCTTTTCGTAATGCGCCTCAACAACGGTCACCGAAAAACCTTTCTCAGTTCCCTGCTTTTGCAAAAATTCTATATTACCTGCCCGGCCCTTGCCAAAAGCATAGTCATAGCCGACAACCAGCTCCTTGACGCCTATGGTCTCACACAATATTTTATCGACAAAATGAGTGGCACTGATCCCCGCAAATTTTTGGGAAAAAGGAATAATCACCAGCACATCAATCCCTGCGTGCTCTATAAGTTCTGTTTTCTGGTCGCAGGTGGAAATCAATTTAATGCCATCGTTTCGCAACACCTGTAAAGGGTGGGGATCAAAGGTCACAGCCACACTTGTCCCACTATTGCGGTACGCACGCTGAGCAACCTCACCGAACAGCAGTTGATGCCCCAGATGTACGCCATCGAAATTGCCAATGGTCACACAGGCATTTGTAAATGGTTCCTTAATCTCGTCAAGATCTCTGTATATTTTCATTTGTTATTTTACAAGCTCATTTTTTTTTAATCGCCCTGAAGAAAATCTTGACAAAAGGTATCAAGACAAGCATATTAACCAGCGTTGTGCCGAAGTGGCGGAATTGGTAGACGCGCTAGGTTCAGGGTCTAGTGTCTGTATAGATGTGCGAGTTCGACTCTCGCCTTCGGCACCATCTTTTCAGGGTTTTTTGCAGGTAATTTCAATTACTTTCAAAAAACCTTTTTTTTTACCATGGCTAGTCTGCACACTGCGCAGGTGCCAGCCCCGACGCCATCCTCAAATACAGATTATTTTCGTATCCGTATTCTATCTTCCGGCAGAAATCAATAGAATATCTCTTCGAAGAAAACCAAACGCTCGTTATTCCAGACACACACCAGAATAAACATAATTATTATGAGTGGCTAGCCAGACAGTGACCAAAGAAGTCTCTGCAATATCTCATTACATTTAGATCTTTTTTATGCTTTTGGGTATCGGCCAGGGCTTAAAGAAAGCCAGTACCTGTAGCTGTGTTGTTCAGTAAAAAGAATTATGATCTTATGCCAGATATTTAGCTTGCAGGCGTCGAGGGAGTTTAGGATTATACTGTTCAATGAGGAATTGCTTGCATTCCCCGAGGGTTTCGATCCGACCTTTCTGAAACAGCATTTCACTCCTTTCTTTCGCCATATCCTTATGCTCTTGCGCCTCTTGTAAACGATCGTCAAGTAACTCGTACAACTCTACAAGGTAAGTGTGTGACATTTTCCCTCAATAGTATTTTTGCGTTTTCAAATCGAAATTTTCTGTAAGATAATGCCGCAGATTTACTAACTCCAGTAACTTTCCATCAAAATACCGTTCCACATCAATATCTCCCTTCTGAATAGCGGCTTCTTTCCCTTCTCTGACAAGTTTTATCTTTTCACTGAGATAGCAGTGAATTTCCACGGAAAAAGCATGGGGCATGATGCCTGCCTCCCTTAGATTATCATTAAATAGCACAAGCAAAAAAACACCACAAAGCAACTATTTCTCCTTGACCGACCACCACAAAGTGATAAGCTGTTAATAGTAATTATGGTTTCCCAAACATAATCAATCTTCATCAAAATAATAACCACAATATACGGCACTACGTTTCTTTATGGTGTGACTGCACCATAAAAACCGGTTTTTCATAGAGAAAAGCCAAGACAAACATTCTTATGCAGGAGGTAGCGCGTGAAAAAGCTGGTAATTCTAGGTGCAGGATGCGCAGGAACCATGGTGGCGAACAAGCTGCGGAAAAAGCTTGATAAATCCGACTGGTCAATCACAATTATAGATAAAGATGATCAGCATGTATACCAACCGGGACTGTTATTTGTTCCGTTTGGTATTTATAAGGCCGAAGATATTGTGCGGAGCCGCAGTGAATTCATCAGTCGGGATATCAATTTTGTTATTGATGAAATCGTAGGCATTGATTTATCAAAACAGGTGGTGGAAACGACTGCCGGAAGCTATGAGTATGATAAAATAATTGTCTGTACCGGTGTTTCTCTGGCGCCGGAAGAAATTCCAGGCCTGATGGAAGGCTGGCAGAAGACTGCCTTTGACTTTTACACTCTGGAGGGCGCTGTGAATTTGTGCCGTGCCATGCGTGAGTTTAAATCCGGCAAATTAGTCCTCAACATTGCCGAATTCCCCTTCAAATGTCCTGTTGCCCCCCTTGAATTCGTCTATCTGGCAGATGCCTATTTCACTGAACGTGGCCTCCGTGACCAAATCGACATCATGTTGGTTACCCCCCTTCCGGGTGCCTTTACAAAACCCAAGGCAAGTGCTTTCTTTTCTCAACTCATTGAGAAAAAGAATATTAACATCACAGCGAACTATGACCTTGCCGAAGTAGATTGCAAAAATAAAAAGATCGTCTCTGCAGCAGGTGATGAAATTGAATTTGACCTGTTAGTCTCTATCCCACCAAATGTTGGTGCACGTGTTCTTGTTAAATCCGGCGTGGCCATGGATGAGATTGGCTACGTCAAAACAAACAACCATACTCTAAAAGCAGAAAACCACGAAAATATGTTTGTCCTTGGCGACACCACAACACTTCCCACATCCAAGGCTGGCTCTGTTGCTCATTTTTCAGCCGAAATAATGGTTGAGAACTTTATGCGTGAAATTAACGGTGAAGAGCTCAAGGCGGATTTTGACGGCCATGCAAACTGTTTTATTGAGACTGGCTTTGATAAGGCGGCACTCATAGACTTCAACTATGACTACGAACCCCTTCCAGGAAAATTTCCCCTTCCGGGTTTAGGACCATTTTCATTACTCGGCGAATCCAAAGCAAACCACTGGGGAAAAATGATGTTTAAATGGGTGTATTGGAACAAACTGGTTAGTGGCGAAGAAATGCCTCTAGAAGCTCAAATGTCGCTGGCCGGCAAAGTTCAGGATTGAGGGAGGGAGTATGACCAACGAAGAAAAAATCCTCGCCAGACTTGACGAACTGACCCGCGAAGTTCGTGAAGCGAAACTGGCTATCAGGCCCTACATTGAGCTGAAGCAGGAGATGGAGCCACTGATTAATGATATGGTAATCAGTAGCATACAAAAAATGAGTGGCCTGGACCGCAGGTTTGAGATGGAAGATGTTGGAGAAATGGTCGGTCAAACACTCATTGCCAGTAAAAACATTTCCGAGGCTCTCAATTCACTCAATAAATTCATGGAATTCAAAAAAGATTTTGAACCGTATTCGAAAGAAATGTTCAAGGAACTGGTAGAGCAACTGCAAAGTACTCTCCAGGGGTTTGAACCGGAAAATCTCCAGGAATTGCTCAAACAGTTTATTGCCAATATGGGAAATATGGCAGATGGCTTGAAAATGCTCGGTTCCATTATGGAGATGAAAAAAGATGCTGATGGCATCTCCAAACTGGCTTTCAACGATGCTGTGGAGCGACTGGAATGCTTAAAGCAACGGGGTGTTTTTGATGCATTTGAACAGGTGCTTGAAATTACCGAACGTTTAGGTGCCAAAATGCAGGAAGTTAACTTTCAGGATGTTGCACCCGTACGCGGCATATTCGGTATGATCAGTGCCATGAAACGACCGGAAGTCCAGGAAGGGCTCGGTATCCTGATAGAACTCTCTACCGTAATGACAGCATTAAAAACAGAGTCGGCAGCTGTAACGTGTAACTCTTAGAAAGCTGCCTGAACTCCTCTCACGCGCACAAGAGTGTGTTGTTCCTTGTTCCCTCATGCTTATGGGAACAAGGAACCATCACTCATTGCCTATCCCCCAGGACTCCCCTGACCTTTCTCCGCAGCAAATCCCTGCATGTCCCTGACATTGAAATTTATTGAATCCTGATTGTGAATGTGATATTTTAACAAGTCCATGCTGCCGAAACGTAACTGTCTTTACCTCTGTTTTTTTACAATATGAATTTTTGCCATCGAAAGGGAAATTGAAATGCCTCACATCAGCCTGAAATACAAAGGTAAGATATTGCCGGTGCCGTACAAGAACAAGGTACTGCAGAGCTACCCCGTCAGTATCGGACAGACTGTGACCATCGGTCGGGCCGCATCAAACGATATCGTCATCGACAACATGGCGGTGTCCGGAAAGCATGCCAGGATAGATTCCGTCTCTGCAACTTTCATACTGACGGATCTTGACAGTACCAATGGTACGTTTGTAAATGAGCAGTCAATTTCCACGCACGGCCTGAGAAATAATGATGTTATATTGATTGGGAAGCATGAGTTACTATTTGACCGCTCAGATCTTGAGCAAAGGCCGGATTCACCGGATGAGGACAACCTGCAGGACAAAACGCGCCACCTCGACACTGCCGAATACCGGGAGTTGATAAACAAAACAAAGGAGACAGCAACAAGCGCTTCTCCAGATGACGCTACTCAGGTAAAAGCGGGCAAAGGCAGGGGATTTTTTTCAAAGCTCTTAAAAAAGTAACTGACTAATGAGAGAAGAATCCTTTAATATTCTCCTCCGCACTTTTGAAAAAAACCTCTATATTCTTCTCCGTACCCTTTTTATAATTCTCAGAATTACTCTTGTCCAAATCTCTTTTCAATTCCAGCAGACGAAGATGGTCTGGCACCAGCGTTAACCCCTTTTGTACATAGTTTGCAGTCGTCACGAAATCATATCTTCGATACGTCACATCTGCCAGCAAAGCATAACGATCGGCTATCTTCTCAAATCCGGCCTGCACCAAAACACTATCCGGATCTATTTTTTGAATTTCAGTATAGTAGAAAAGGGCAGAATCATCTTCCGGAGTGGTGATTTCATCTGCCTTCAATCGTTGTTCCGCCTTGTCGGCGAGAATTTGAATGCGTATTTGTTTATTATTTTTTATACGCCTATCCAACTTGTATAATTTCTGATTATACGGAGACAGCGCCAGCCCCTCATCAACAAATTCCCGCGCCTCAACAAAACGTTGTTCAACCAGAGCATCCTCTGCCTGCCGGGCAAGTTTCCTGACCGCAGACTTTTTATCATCCCCCTCTTTCTTCTCGAGGACTACAGTCTTCTCGGGGACTACTGGAGGAGATGTTGCGATGATAACGGGAGCTGCTGGGGGTGAAGCAATTATCTCTGTTTTTTCTTTCCTGCCAGCAAAAGACCAAAAGAGCACAACAGCAATAAAACAGATTGACGCAATCAGAGAATACCACCTTTTGTTCTCCTGCCATTTACTGTGAATGGCAGCAGTTGTACGGTGAAGGAAGGATGTCTTTTTGCGGGTATCCTCTCCGGTGGTATCATAGATCAGGGTCTTATCCGCTACCGGGTATTCTTTTTCAGTATTCAGGCTGGAAACGCTACTCTCCATGGCACTGACCATCTTTCTCTGCTCGGATTCGTACTCCCGGGCAAACTGATCCTGCATATATCCTTTGAGAACTCTTGAATCGGGTCTCTCACCCATACTGAAGAGGAGATTTTCAATATCTGACTGCATTGCTCCACAGCTCTGGTACCTTGCCTCAATGTCGCTGCTAAGAGCCTTGTGAAGTATTGCATAGAGTTGCGGAGGCAGGTCATGAATGATGGTCTCAAGAGCTTCATATTCGACAGTTATGCTTTTTCTGATAAGAGTAGCGGTATCACCATGGTACATACGTCGTTTACTTATCATCTCATAGAGCAGGATGCCTATTGAAAAGATATCCGAACGAGAATCAACGAGAGCCCCAGAGATTTGTTCAGGGGACATATAAGAAATCTTACCTTTCACGACTCCGGCTCTTGTCCTGGTGTCGAGCATTTCGGCCTTGGCAACTCCGAAATCAATAATCTTCACTTTCCCGTCATAAGTGATAAAGATATTCTGGGGCGTCAGGTCTCTATGGATTATATTGAGAGGATTATTCTGTAAGTCTTTCAGGTTGTGCGCGTAGTCCATTCCCTCACAAATCTTAGCGACAATCATGAGCGCATGGTGTGTTTCTAATGGGCTTTTACTCTCCTTGGCCCTCTGCATAACAGTGTACAAATCCTTGCCAAACAGATACTCCATGGCAAGAAAGTAATTATCTTCAAGTACACCAAAATCGAAGGTAGTGGCAATATTTTCATGCTGAAGAAGAGCTGCAAGTCTTGCTTCACCGATGAAGAGTCGAGTCATCTCTTCATCCCGGGCAACCTGGGGTAATAGTTTTTTAATTACTATGGGTTTTTGAAAGCCCTTATCTCCCAGCAGCTTGCCTCTAAAGACCTCTGCCATGCCTCCAACCCCTAGCAGGTCAAGCAGGACATACTTTGCTCCAAGTTTTTTTGCCTGTATTGAACTCATTTTTTCCTACTGACCATCGATTTCAAGACTATCTGATTTTATTCTTCAAGCAACTTACCTGACTTTATAATATAGCAAAAAAATATTTGAATAACATTTTTAATTTTACTATCCTTTTATGTGTGGCGACTCATGGTCCACAAATATAAAAGCCTAGCATTGCAAACAAATACAAATCACATTAAAACAGTCTATTAGATAACAGCCACAACAACTGTGACAAAAAATATGAAACCGGATATTCACACATCTGCCTGCTGTTCTACTGATTCTGGCCTCGTACGCTCACATAATGAGGATACCTGTCTGGTTAACAATGAAGCTGGTTTTTTTTTAGTAGCTGATGGCATGGGGGGCGCTGCTGCTGGCGAGGTGGCCAGCGCCCTGTTTCAGAAAACAGCTCTGGAGCTTTTCACTCCCCACCAGAAACGATCCCCGAATGTGGACAAGGGGCTGGTCTTGAAATGTTTCCAATCGGCAAACGCCAGGATACTATCGTATGCAGCTGAAATGCCCTCCCATTCGGGAATGGGTTGCACAGCTGAGCTCATCACTTTTCATAAAAAACATTTCATCATTGGCCATGTCGGCGACAGCAGAACCTATCGCCTGAGCAATGGAAAGTTAACGCAGTTGACCAAGGACCACACTCTTGTCCAGGTACAGGAAGACCAGGGACTGATTTCCCGGGAACAGGCAAAAACCCACTCCATGCGCAATCTCATTCTAAGGGTAGTGGGCAGCAAAGATGGTGTGGAAGCGGATTTGATACACGGGACTGCGGTGGCAGGTGATATATTTCTTCTCTGTACAGACGGCCTTTCCGGCATGGTGGGCGACGCTCAGATACAAGAGATATTGATGCTTGACGGCCCCCTCACTCTCAAGGCGACAATGCTCATCGACCAGGCGAACTGTGCCGGTGGGAAAGATAATATAACGGTTACATTGATTGAGGTAACATCTTAGTCATTCAAGAAATAGCGAAGTTCTTCAACACCTCTGTTGCTGCTGTTAAGGTGACTCCCGCTCTGTATTTCAATAGTTATCAAAACAAAAAATGGGTTAAGCCAAATTAATGACTTAACCCATTAAAACCATAGTGGTGCCGGGACCAGGAATCGAACCAGAGACACACTGATTTTCAGTGCGTTTTAAGCAAAAACCCAAAACAAACCATGAGTAACAAAGAGTAGCAATAGCGAACAAAA
>JAOZKN010000057.1 GCA_029935315.1 Desulfocapsa sp.
CGCAAAAGAAGACCAAGGCCTGAGCCATCGTATCCTTCCTGCATTGCCTCCATGGCCGTGAGCACTTCGTAAGGCGTGAAGGGATCACTGGCTGTTTTCAGGGCTAAACGACACATGCATTACTCCTGACTGGTTAAAAGTGTTGAAAATATGTTTAATTGGAAAAAATAAGCAAACGCAAGTTGGTACAACCTCTCAATGGTTTTGTCAAGCTGAAAGCGTGTTGCAGAGAGTAGCAGGAGAAAAGAGAAAGGTGCTGAAAACGATGGCTTATTCGTAAATTTTATTCAAAAACTGATAATAGGCCGAATCGATTTTTAAAAAATTACAGCCCACACCCTGATCGGACTGGTGGCTGATACTGCCATCTATCTCTGTAGTGATCTCTTCGCCTTCATCTTCAAGAACCAGACTGATGGTACAGCTTTCACCTTCGTGCAGTTCAAGGTCGGCATCGACTTCAATAAAGGCACCACCCACACTCATGTCCATGGTGTGCCCTTCAATGACTTCCCCGCTGGCCAATCGTAAGATAGCAAGTTTACGGAGCAGATGGCGTTCATATTTTCGACGTTCTGACATGGGTGCTCCTGAGTGAAAGGATGAAGATGTTTATTGAAATGATAAAGGCAAGAGCCCTGCTCTTGTCAATCTGATCTCTCTTGAGCGAGGGCTGATAGAGAGGAGACAAGCAGGGGGCAGCTCTAAAAATACATCGATTATCAGGGAATGTTTACTTGAGAACCTTGGAAATGTTCGTGAGATTTTTGACTGTATCAACTTTTTCTTTTATCGCTGATACCTCTTTGACCCCGGGAACGTCATCAATGATACTTTTCCCACCTTCTTCAATGTCGCTGACACCTTTTTTGAAGGATGAAATCGCTTTGCCCAGTCCTGATCCTATTTCGGGCAATTTTTTTCCGCCAAAAACAAGTACCGCAATTCCAAGTATGACGACCAGCTCAGGTGTTCCAAGTCCAAACATATTCTTCTCCGGTTATAGTGGGGCGTCGAATCAGGCCTGCGAGTCGTCCTTTGACTCATCGTCAAGCTTTTTAGCGTCTTCTTTTTTTGTGGCATCTTTGAAGTTTTTAATTCCTTTGCCGATTCCCGATCCGATCTCGGGAAGTTTACCTGCTCCAAAAATAATAACAATGATGACCAGAATAACGACTAATTCCGGCATTCCTAATCCAAACATAACAAACCTCTATGGGGTGTAAAAAGTATTTTAAAAAAATCAGTAGTTGTATAAATAGAGCAGTAAGGGAAGAATGTCAATCCTTTCCATGCTCCATAAGTGTCTCGCCCATTGTACGTATTTCAGTAAGCAGACGGTCTTCGTCAAGTGTCAGGAGCTCACGATTTTCCATAACACACTTCCCATTGATGACAGAATGTACAACATCTGCACCACGGGCAGCATACACCAGATGAGAAGGAACGTTGTATAACGGGGTAAGGTGCGGCTGATTCATATCAAGAACAATTATATCCGCTTTCTTTCCAACGGCAAGGGAACCGATCTGTTTCTGTGCCTGCAGAGTGGCGGCACCACCAAGGGTTGCTGCATGGAGTGTTTGCTCGGCGTTCATTGCAGTGGGATCCATGTTGGCAACTTTATGGATTTTAGCGACACTGTCCATTTCCGCAAACATATCCACATCATTGTTGGAGGCAGCCCCGTCAGTGCCGATTCCTACCTGTACCCCTGCGGCCAGCATTTGCGTGACGGGAGCAGTACCTGATGCCAGTTTCATATTTGATTCCATGCAGTGCGCTACAGAGGCACCACGCTCTGCCATAAGTGCAATTTCTTCATCATTCAGCATGACGCAGTGGGCAGCCAGGGTGTTTGCTCCCAGCAACTCCAGTTGCTCCAGATGCTGTACCGGTGTGCAACCGTATCGCTCCTGACAGGTGTCCAGCTCGGCCTGGTTTTCGGAAAGATGAATGACGTAGAGACTGTTGTAGTCACGAGCCACTGTTCCAAGTCGGCTGAGCAGCTCTTTTGAGCAGGTGTATACCGAATGGGGATCAGCGGTGACAGTGATAAGAGGATGTTCCCGGTAGTGAGCAAAGAGGTCGTCCACATAAGCGAATCCATTTTCCAGCTCACCGTAACAGGGGGATGGGAAATCGTAGAGTACCTCTCCAATCCATGCCCGCATGCCGGACTCTTCCGTTGCCCTCGCCACCTCTTTTGAGAAAAGATAGGTATCGCAGAAACTGGTTGTGCCGGATCGTATCATTTCAGCTAAGGAGAGCTGGGTGGCCTGAAATATCATGTGTGGAGTCCATTTAGATTCCACCGGGAAAATGTGTTCTTCAAGCCAGGTCATCAGTGGCAGGTCATCGGCCAGGCCTCTAAACAGGGCCATGGGCGCGTGGGTATGAGTGTTGATAAGGCCCGGCATAATCAGGCCGTGTTCGGTGTGCAGTGTTCTTGTCGCTGAGAAATCACTCTTGATCTGTGCACTGCTTCCGATGGCGGTGATTGTGTCACCAGTGATGGCCACAGCTGCATCGGTGATAAGGTCCTGCTGATGTGATCCGGGCAGCAGGTAACTTCCGGAGATGATAAGGTCAGCTTGCTGGCTCATTGTTGTTATATTTCCTTGCAGATTTCTACTATCAACTGCTCAAGTTTTGGCTCCATGGCCTCAGCGGTTTTAATAATATCTTCAAGAAGAATTGCTTCAAAATTGTCAGGATCATTCACATTAGAGACCACGGACAAGCCAAGAACATCCATGCCGGCGTGTCGAGCCACAATTATTTCTGGAACCGAGGACATGCCCACCGCGTCAGCACCACACTCACGAAGCCATCTGGTTTCCGCTGGCGTCTCAAGGCTGGGGCCGGGAATACACACATAGACCCCGCTGATCACATTGGCAATCTTACAGTGTGTTGCGCTGTCCAGTGCAGTTTTGATCAGTCCTGGGTGATATGGCGTGGAGAAATCAGGGAAGCGAGGGCCCCATGCATCGACATTTGCACCACGCAGGGGATTTTCGCCTAGGAAATTGAGATGATCCCGGAGTACCATGATGGAACCGGCGTGGAAAAGGGGATTCAGACCGCCAGCGGCATTGGTTACAATCAGTGTTTTGGCACCAAGCAGAGAAAGTACCCGAATGGGGAAGGCGACTTCTTTGGTGGAGTAGCCTTCGTAGTAGTGAAATCGTCCCTGGAGAACCACGACGTTTTTCCCCGCAATTCTGCCAAAAATCAGGTTACCGCTGTGGCTGCTAACTGTGGATTGGGGGAAATGGGGAAGATCTGCATAGGGCAGGGTCAGTCTGGCATCTATTTTTTCGGCAAAATTACCAAGACCGGTTCCCAGTTGAATGATCAGTTCAGGGGAAAAAGGAGCATGTTCTTTGACAAAACGGACACACTCTTCTACCTGCTGTTGATAGTTCATTCTCTCTCAGCTGTGCCTGGCATGCTTTTGGATAAAGTCACGGATCTGTTGCTCATCAGCATCCATAAGCTCGCAGCGGGATTCTTTGTCCAGTAAGGCTCTGATGGAACCCGGGAGTTCGAAGCTTTTACCAATTGCCATCTCGACTGTCTCACCGAATTTGCCCGGATGGGCCGTGGCCAGACAACAGATGGGAACACCTTCTTTCTGATGTTTAAGGGCGCAGTGGATACCAACTGCTGTGTGCGGGTCAAGGATATATCCATGCTCTTTGTGGAAATGAGCAATCGTGTTGAGGACATCTTCTTCTGTTGCCACTTCGGCGGCAAAACTTCTCTGGATCTGATTTTTAAAATCTGAGAGGTCCAGTTTGCCGTTTTCTTCGAATTGTTCCATTGCCTGTTTGCAGCGGGCAGGTTCTTCATCCAGCAGATAGTAGAGATAGCGTTCAAAATTTGATGCAGACTGGATATCCATGGATGGGCTTGAGGTGGGGATAACACTTGCCAGCGAATAATCGCCATCATGCACCATGCGTGTCAGGATGTCGTTTGCGTTGGTGGCCAGCAGAAGTTTATGGATGCTCCCTTCAGGAAGCATTTGTTTTGCAATGTAACCCGCGAAAATATCACCAAAATTGCCAGTTGGCACTGCAAAATTCGTTGCCTTGTCTTTTTCATGTTTGCTGATGTGCAGACAGGCATACACGTAGTAAACAACCTGCGCCAGAACACGGGCCCAGTTGATGGAATTGATTGCACCCAAGTGTTTGGCATCTTTAAAGCCCAGGTCGTTGAATATGGATTTGACAATAGCCTGGCCGTCATCAAAGGTACCACGGATAGCGATGTTGAACACATTGGCATCTGTCACCGTGGTCATCTGTTTTTGCTGTACCTGACTCACCCTGCCTTCGGGGTGGAGGATGAAAATATTGATGCGTTCTTTGCCCCGAACCCCGTAGATGGCAGCGCTGCCGGTATCACCGGAAGTTGCTCCCAGAATGTTCATGACAGAGTCCTGTTTTTCCAGCAGGTATTCAAAGACATTGCCAAGAAACTGCAGGGCAATATCTTTAAAAGCAAGGGTGGGGCCATGGAAAAGCTCCATGATGTGCAAGCCTTCTTTATGCACTAGCGGGGCAATCTGATCGGTGTCAAAGGTGGCGTAGGAACGTGCGATGATGTTGCGTAGTTCGGCTTCCGGGATGTCATCTATAAAACGTGACATGACCTCAAAGGCCAGTTCAGGGTAAGAGAGACCCTGCCACTCTTCATAGGTTGTCGTTCCTATTCGGGGGATGGCTCGTGGAAGAAGTAGTCCGCCATCAGTTGCCAGTCCCATCATTACGGCTTCGGTAAAGGGAATGGGGTCTATACCGCCTCTTGTGCTGATATATTGCATGCTTAGCTCTCGTCTATTTCCACTCTTGGGGCGTCGTGCCATAGCCCTTCCAGATCGTAAAAGGATCGCTGCTCATGGTAGAAAATATGAACGACTACGTCGCCAAAGTCAAGAAGAACCCACATTCCGTCCTGGATTCCTTCAGCTTTAGCAGCACTGATGCGCTTGGAGCGCATGGCACCTTCCAGAGCTTCTGCGAGCCCCTGAACATGGCGGCTTGAACGGCCTGACATGATAACGAAATAGTCGGTAAAGGAGGATATTCCCTGGACGTCGAGTACAACAAGGTCTTCCGCCTTGTTGTCCATTGCAGCACGTGCGCAGATGGTCGCCCTTTCAAGGGCTGTTTTGTCCTGCACTTCTTTCTTCAGTTTTTTGTTTTGCATGAGTTCTTATTTTTTTCCTTTCCGTTTTCGTGGCGGAAATTCAAAGCTGATTTTTCCAGCTTTATTAAGGAGCAGATAGGCGTCAAAGGGACGTTTCTTTTTGGAGATGAATTGGGTTATCAATTCTGTCTTTCCATCTGTAAGCAGTTGTTTTATGTGGTCGGGCTCGATTGCACGGGCCAGGATCATTTTGCTGATCTGTAACCCTTTTTCTTTGTCACCGTCCAACGTGGAGGCTGACATATAAGCGGCGGGGGTTTCAAAAACGGGCGTGCCATCCACCGGAGAGTTTCCAAGGGATTCACCTTTCTTGATGGCTTCAATATCCAGCTCGGCAATGGAGTCGGCAAAAAGAAACTCGATCTTATTGTTGGTGAGTCGAAGGGAGGCGCTGAAAGATTTGCCGCGTTTACTTCTGAAGTCACTGAACGGTCCCAGGGTTTTACCGTTGATGATGTCAACGATTTCCACTGTGGTCATAAGTCTGCCACCGAGAATCTTACGCAGCGTAATTTTTTCATCTTCAGAGATGTAAGCCGTGGGGGTTTCCATAAATTTGATACCGGCAACCGGGCTGAAAGGAGCTTCTTTCTGCACAGGAGATTTCTCAAATTGATGAACTTGAGCAATGATATGTTCCGTCAGGTCCCGGATCTCCTTCATAAACTGTTTACGAGTAAGCTTCCCCTGTAGAATCTGGTTGAGTTTAAACTCCCATTCGCCGGTCATCTGAGGGGAGGCCAGTACTTCAATATTCAGTGCTTCGAGCAGTGAGAACAACTCAAAGGCCTTCCCGGTTGGCGTGAGTTCTTTCCCTTCCCGGACGATATATTTTTCTTTGAGCAATTTCTCGATGATGGCTGCACGGGTGGCGGGAGTACCCAGCCCCTTTTCCTTCATTGCCTCTGCCAGTTCTTCATCATCCACAAACTTGCCGGAATGTTCCATGGCAGAGAGCAGGGTCGCCTCATTAAAGCGCGGTGGAGGTCTTGTCGCTGATTTTTCTTTTTCAATACTTTCGCAGGATATACTGGCATCTTTGGGGATTTCAGTCAGCAGTTTGTCGGTCTCCTGATTGCCTTTTCCCTGGTAGATAATTTTCCAGCCGGGATCTGTCTGAATTTTTCCTTCGGTGAGAAAAGTTTCTTTTTCTACAACTGAGAGGCGTTGGGTATTCAGGTATCTGGCTGGTGGGAAAAAAACTGCGAGAAAGCGTTGTACCACCATGGTGTAGATTTTCAGCTCAGGTTCACTGAGATTGCCCGGTAATTTGCTGGTGGGAATAATTGCGTGATGGTCGGAGATCTTTTTATTATTGAAGATCCGTTTTTCCAGTTTGATATATTTATTGCTGAGTGCTGTTTTTGCATGCTCCCCCAACTGCCACTCCTGCTGCAGTTTGACGGTTTTCTTCACATCCGGAAGGTAATCTTCAGGGAGGTGTCGACTGTCAGTACGTGGATAGGTAAGGGCCTTATGCCGTTCATAGAGTGCCTGGGCCAGGCCGAGGGTGTTTTTTGCTGAAAAACCAAATCGACTGTTGGCCTCACGTTGCAGAGTGGTCAGGTCGTAAAGGCCGGGAGAACGTTGTGTTGACTTTTTACTGGTCTCGGTGACAATTGCCGGCTGGCCCTCGCATTTGTCTGCAATGGCTTGTGCATCTTTATCCTGCCAGATTCTATCCTGGCGGGCATGCTCATTTTCCGGATCTTTTTTAAATGCAGGATTGATCCACTTGCCAGAATAGTTACCGGAATCAAAGTGAAAGTTTGCCAGCAGGCTGAAGTAATCACGGGGCTCAAATGCCAGGCGAAATTGCTCGCGTTTTACCAGCATGGAGAGTGTCGGCGTCTGGACCCGGCCACATGAGGTGAGAAAGAAACCGCCTTTTCTGGAGTTGAATCCCGTGAGTGCACGTGTGGCGTTCAGTCCAATAAGCCAGTCCGATTCAGACCTGCACAACGCGGCATCTTCCAGGGTGTGCATTTCTTCATTGTCGCGTAAGTTGGCAAAGCCTTCCTTGATGGCATCCCGAGTCATGGACTGCAGCCATAACCGTTTGAAACGCTTCTTGGCAACAGAGCTGTTCCAGACATAACGCATGATATATTTGAAGATCAACTCGCCTTCACGGCCAGCATCACAGGCGTTTATAATTTCGGTGACATCACGGCGACGGATGAGTTTCTGCAGGGCATTCAGTTGTCCTTTTGTTCCCTGTAAGCCTTTTAGAGGGAATTCTTCTGGAATAATAGGAAGATTGCTTAAGGACCAGCTTTTGTATTTAGGGTCAATCTCTTCCGGATATTTTATGGAAACCAGGTGGCCAACTGCGTATGAAACAATATAGGCGTCGCTTTCGTAATGTGTTTTGCTCTTTTTGAACTTTCCGGGCAGAACCTTGGCAAGGTCTCCTGCCACGCTGGGTTTCTCGGCAATGATAAGGGTTTTTTCTGTCATTTTATGTAATTGTTTTGGCGAAATTCAGTAATGTTGTGTGCCAGAGTTCGGGTTGTTCGAGGTAGCAGGGATGTTTTGCGCCCTTAAAGATAACGAGTTGAGAGTCTGGCACGGATTCGTTTAGCAGTGTTCCGTTGGCAGGGTCTGAAATCTGGTCATTTTCTCCCCATATAATAAGGGTGGATTCTGGCAGTTCGTGTAGCTGGTCTTTGTTTTCCTGCACTCCGACAGCTCCAACAAGTACAAGGGCCATAACCTTGTCCGGGTTTTTGAGGCTGAATTCCAGTGCAATTTTTCCACCCATGGATGGTCCGATGAGGATGATATCTTTATGCGCTGTGGCCGCCATCACACCACTGATAATCACAGCTGGAGAAATTGCCGCTTCTGCGGTTTTTCCAAATCCGGGCAAATCAATTGCGAGGACTGAGAATCCGGCATCTACAGCAGCCTGCAAGGTACCAAGCTCTTGCCAGGTCTCTGCCTGAAAAGCCTTGCCATGCAGGAAAAGCATGGTCGGTTTTGCTGGGTCACCACCTTGTAGGGTATTTACGGCACATCCATCCACAGGGATTGTTTGTGATGTTATGGATTGTATAATGATCTCCTTTTTGACTTTCAAAGTTGCAATGTTCTATTAGCCCCACTGGTGTTTGTCAATCGCTATTTCCAGGTCACAGAAAAATGTTGGGCTGAATAAACTGTTTTTCTGCTGTTGTGTTTCGCTGTGTATCGTACTGGAATAGCGGGGCAAAAAGTGTTAATAGCGGAGGGCTCGGGGAGGTGAATCAAAAAAAAATGTATTTAGGCCTGTTGTTGGCGGTTTGCCGCAATTTCTTGACAGTTGATTTTTATTATGTTTTATTGTCCCTTGGAACGGGACGTAGGCGGGTGTAGCTCAGTTGGTAGAGTACAAGCTTCCCAAGCTTGGGGTCGCGAGTTCGAACCTCGTCGCCCGCTCCAGTGTCGGTAAGATTTTTTGCTGACGCCATACCACGGATCTGTTTTTGGATTGTGGCTATGAAAGTGGGCTAACGCCCGCTTTTTTTTATGTCCGTATATTGGAGATGGAGTAGCACCGGCGGCTTGTATGAGTGACTATATTATAGAGAAAATTCAAGAGTTTGCGGAAGGTTTTCTGCCTTCGCTTGGTCTTGAACTTGTGGAAGTTCAGTATCGTCAGGAGGGGCACGGTTGGGTGCTTCGTCTCTTTATTGATGGGCCTGATGGTATCGGTGTCGACCAGTGCGCAAGTGTGAGTCGTGAGATGAATGTTTTCCTTGATGTTGAAGATATTATTCCCAACGCGTTCCATTTGGAAGTCTCATCGCCAGGGTTGGAACGAAGGTTGCGTGACAGTAATGATTTTAAACGTTTTGCCGGGAAGAAAGCTCGTGTGAAAGTGCGGCACCCCATTGATGGGCAGAAGGTGTTTGTCGGGATTGTCGGAGATTCTGATGAGAATGGATTTGACCTGATTCTGGAAGATGCGGGCAGTATGCACTTTCACCTGGATCAGATACGAAAAGCTCGGCTTACTCTGTAGCAGTAAACGAGTGGAAAGTGAAAACAGACAGATAATCTAAGATATTTTTTTTGTTTCTGTATGGAAATAAAATTTGTTTTACGAGGAATGAAATGCTATCTGATTTAAAACGCATCATCGATCAAATTTGCAGAGATCGTGGTTTTGATAAAAAACTTCTGATTGAGGCCATTGAAGAGGCTGTCGAATCTGCAGCCAAAAAGAAACTGGGTTCCAGGCGTGAAATAGAAGTCCGCTTCAATGAAGAATTTGGAGAGATCGAAGTCTTTCAGTTTCGCGCTGTGGTTGAAACAGTTGTGGATGAACAGACAGAAATTTCCATAGAAGATGCCAGAGTACTTGATCCTGAGGTTCAGCTTGAAGATGAGCTTGGGGAAAAGATGGAGAACATCCAGGATCTGGGACGTATTGCAGCCCAGTCTGCCAAACAGGTTATTATCCATAAGATGAAAGATGCCGAGCAGGATGTTATCTTTGAAATGTTCAAGGATCGCAAAGGCGAAATTGTAAGCGGTATTGTCCAGCGTTTTGAACGTGGCAATATGGTGATCAACCTTGGTCGTACAGATGCAATCCTGCCCCGTGATCAGCAGATTCCCAAGCGTTCCTTTAATCAGGGCGACCGTATCCGGGCCTATCTTGACGATGTTCGTGAAAATGCAAGGGATTCACAGCTTATCCTGTCGCGCACATGTAATGACTTTCTGGCTAAGTTGTTTACCATGGAAGTGCCTGAAATTGCAGAGGGCATCGTTGAAATCATGGGTGTCAGCCGGGAGCCTGGCTTTCGGGCTAAAATTGCAGTGAGTTCTCTGGAAACAGATGTGGATCCAGTTGGTGCCTGTGTGGGAATGAAGGGATCTCGTGTGCAGAATGTTGTCCAGGAATTGCAGGGTGAACGAATTGATATCGTGCCCTGGAGTCCGGATCCTGCCAAATATGTTTACAATGCACTTGCTCCGGCTCATGTGTCCATGGTGATGGCGGATGAAGATGCCAAAACATTACTGGTGGTAGTTCCTAACGACCAGCTGTCCCTTGCCATTGGAAGACAGGGGCAGAATGTACGTTTGGCTTCGCGTCTGTTGGGATGGCGTATCGACGTGAAAAGTGAACAGCGTTATGCCAACCTGAAAGAGCCAGGATATTTGTCATTGCTTGCCATTGACGGCATTGAAGAACCTCTTGCGGATCAGCTCCTTGGGAGAGATGTCTATGCTGTTGAAAAACTTGCTGAAGCAACTGTTGATGAGCTGATCGTTATTCGATCAATTAACGAAGAACAGGCCCAGTACTTTATCGATACTGCCCGCAAGATGCTGGATGATGGGTTGAATACTGCGTCCTTTGGTGACGGATCTGATCTTGATGACAGGGAAGATGAGGCGAACGGGAATGTTGCTGCTGCAGAAACCGAGCAAAGCAGTGATAAAGAAAGCTCCGCAGGTGAATCTGAAGAAGTAACAGTAACAGAAGAAATCAGTGAAGTTGAGGAAACTGCAGAAGACAAGGAAGTTGAAGAAACTGCAGCCCCGATTGAAGAACAAAAAGAATAAGGCCCACTGTGTCAGAACCTGCGTTATCTGCCGCAAACATGATGCTAAAATAAGTTTGCTCAGATATGTATGGAGTTTTGAGGCGGAGAAGCCTGTTGTAGATAAGAAACAAACCATGGCTGGAAGGGGAGCTTATTGCTGTGCAGCCGGGAACTGTCGAGGACAGCTTCTGGAGAGACAGCAGAGGTGGAAAAGATTTTTTCGGCTGGATTGATGGTATATAATAGTTAGCTCCTATGCGTGTGGGGCTTGAAATGTTTAGGATTTGTTATGGTTGGCATGTGCTCGCCATGGATGTTCGAAAAAAGCAGGAGTAGGGAATGAGCAGGGTTAGAATTTATGAATTGGCCAAAGAGGCCGGCATAGCAAGCAAGGTTTTGGCTGATAAACTGATTGGACTTGGATACGATATTAAAGGTCACAGTTCAACGGTTGACGACGAGACTGCTGAGAAGATCCGTACTTCAGTATTGCAAAGTTCTGATTCTGAACTGGTAGAGAAGAGAATTGATAGTGAAAAGAAAGGCGTGGGCACTGTGATTCGTCGCAGGGCAACTACCATCATTCGCCGTCCAAAGAAAAAGGATCCTGTCGACGAGCCTGAAGAGATCGAAGAAGATGCTCCTGTAGCTTCTCAGGAAGAGAACAAAGTGGAAGCCGTCGCAGAAAAACCTGAGGGTGAAACTGAGAAGCAGGAAGTGCCTGAAGTAATTGAGGAACCTGTTGTTCAGCAAGCTGAAGATCAGAAAAGTACCACGCCTGCAAGTACAGCCCTCACTGTAGAGGAACTTATTGCGCAAAAGGCGGAGGAAGCGAAAGCTGCTGCAGCTGCGAAGGCGGTTGCCGATGCAGAGGCTGAGACAGAGAAGGCAGCTGAAGAAACTGCAAAAGCAAAAGTTGCTGCCGAAAAGCCGGTGCGGAAAGGTATTGCCAAGGTGATCGGAAGTATAGAGCTTCCCAAGGAAGAGCCTAAAAGAAAACCACGTAAGAAAACTCCTCGTCCTGCACCGAGACCAAATGGTGCTAAAGTTCCGGAAAATCAGCCACCTGTTGATTCAGCGTCTCCTGCCAGAGGAAAGAAAGGCAAGCGTGGTCCTTCTGAGCCAGAGGAGGATGCTGGCAAAGGAGGCAAAGGATTTAAGGGGAAGAAAAAAGCTCGTAAAAACGTCAGAGTGACACGATTCGGTTATGATGGCGATCGTTTTGGCAGGCGGAATAAAAGGAAAAAAGGAAAAGGCAAGAGTGGTCCTAAGCAGGTTGCCTCTGAGATGAAGGCCAGCAAGAAGAAGATCAGGATTTATGAAACTATCAGCGTTGGCGATCTTGCCCACAAGATGCGTATCAAGGCAAATGAGATCATCGCAAAGCTGATGGATTTAGGGGTTATGGCAACTGTTAATCAGGCCCTTGATGTGGATACAGCCGCGCTGGTTGGCGCCGATTTTGGCTATGATGTCGGACAGGCTGTTACCGAAGAAATTGGTGTGCAGCAGCTCGTTCAACAGGAAGGCGGGGGAAAAACAGTTTCAAGATCTCCGGTCATTACTGTTATGGGGCATGTTGATCATGGAAAAACATCCATCCTTGATGCCATACGAAAGACTGATGTGGCAGAAGGCGAAGCTGGAGGCATTACCCAGCATATAGGTGCTTATCATGTGGAATCCCCTTTTGGGCACGTCACATTTGTTGATACTCCCGGTCATGCTGCTTTTACCGAGATGCGTTCACGTGGAGCACAGATAACAGACCTTGTTATTCTGGTTGTGGCAGCCGATGATGGTGTTATGAATCAAACCCGGGAGGCTATTCATCACGCCCAGGCGGCAGAGGTTCCCATTATTGTTGCAGTGAACAAAATTGATAAAGATAATGCCGATCCAGATCGTGTGAAAAGAGAATTGGCGGAGCTTGATCTTGCTCCTGAAGAGTGGGGCGGTCAGACGATTTTTTGTGAGATGTCAGCTCTCAATGGCACGGGTATTGACGGGTTGATGGAAAATATTGAGTTGATGGCAGAGATGCTGGAGCTGAAAGCTGATCCGGAATGTAAGGCCAGTGGCCACGTGGTTGAGGCCAAACTTGACAAGGGACGTGGGCCTGTTGCCACCGTGCTTGTTCAGCAGGGAACTCTGAAAGCAGGAGATCACTTTGTTGTTGGTCAGTATAATGGAAAAGTTCGGGCACTCCTTGATTATAAAGGTAAACCCATAAAAAGTGCGGGGCCTTCCATTCCTGTCGAGGTACAGGGACTTACCGGTGTGCCTTCATCAGGTGACGAATTCGTTGTTGTGACCGATGAAAAAATGGCCAAGAGTGTTGCCCAGTCGAGAGCCTTAAAGGTCAGGGAAAGTGAACTTGCAGCAGGATCAAAAGTTTCCCTTGATTCATTGTTTGAGAAACTGGCAGAAGGCGATGTGCAGGAACTGCGTATCGTTCTTCGCGCTGATGTTCAGGGAACTCTGGAAGCATTTGCAAAAGCTGCTGAAAAACTCTCCACCGATGAGGTGAAAGTTAAAATTCTCCATGAGGGAACAGGAACCATGACTGATTCTGATGTTTTACTGGCATCAGCTTCAGAGGCCGTTATTATCGGTTTTAATGTGCGTCCTTCCGGTAAAGTGAAAGAGCTTGCGGTGAAAGAAAATGTAGATATGCGCTCTTATGATGTTATTTATCATGCACTCGATGATATCACTCAGGCCATGGTAGGAATGCTCGCCCCGACCCTTGTGGAAGACGTAATTGGAAATGCTGAGGTTCGTGAGACCTTCAGTGCACCTAAAGTCGGAACCATTGCCGGTTGTTCTGTGATTGAAGGAAAGATACTTCGCAAGGCATCTGTGCGTGTGGTTCGTGACGGAGTGGTTGTGTATACCGGTGAAATTGAGTCACTCAGACGTTTCAAGGATGATGTCAAAGAAGTCCTGAAGGGCTATGAGTGTGGTATTTCGGTTGAAAAGTTTAATGACATTAAGGTTGGTGACAATCTTGAAGCCTTTGTTATGAAGGAAGTTGCCGCAAAATTGAGTGCAACGCAACATGAGAAAGATGAGGAAGCCGAAAAGGATCTTACAGACTGATCAGTCGATTTTACTGCTTAACTGTCATTTTGTAGCCCTACAGCACAAAGAACATATATGATCTGGGATCCCAAAGAAACGATAGAGTCCGTTGGACTTGGTAAAAGGGAACGGAAACGCTCAGACAGGGTTGCAGATGCTGTTCGCAAAGAGCTCTCTCTTCTGTTTTTGCAGAAAGTAAGGGATGAAAAGCTTAGTGATGTCACTATCACCACCGTGCAGGTCACCGCTGATTTGAAAATCGCAAGTGTGTTTTACACAATCCCCGGCGATGAAAGTGAGCGCAGGCTGGTGGAAAAGGCCTTGCAACGTGCCTCCGGTTTTGTTCGCAGTCATCTGGCAAAGATCATGAATTTACGCTACACCCCGTCTGTGCAATTTGAATACGATACAAAAGCGGATAAGGTGGAGGCGCTGGATGAGCTTTTTGCTGAAATAGCTCGTGAGAGGAAGTCTGATGCCAGTGATTCCTAAACAGATTGAAGACTCTATAAACGCTGCCTCCCATATCGTTTTAGCGACCCATGTTAATCCTGATGGTGATGCTCTGGGCTCTCTCCTGGGGCTTGCTGATATTCTTCAGGGACTTGGCAAACAAGTCTTTGCCTATCTTGCAGAACCTGTCTCCTCCCTCTACGATTTTCTTCCAAATTGTGACTATGCCCAATATGACCTGAAGGCCTTGCAGCAGTTTGTGGAAGATGCGGGTGATGGAAATGTGGTGAGTATTGCCCTGGATTGTGGTGATTCCGGACGGCTTGGTGATGCAAAAGAGGCACTCCTTGTAAATTCTCCGTTTTTAGTGATTGATCATCATCGTGGACACCGTGTTTTTGGTGATGCACTCTGGCTTGAGGATGGATGTTCTTCAACCGGTGAGATGGTGTATGAACTTGCACTGCATCTGGGTGCTGAAGTCTCCACAGATGCGGCATTTTGTCTCTATGTTGCCATTGTTACCGATACCGGGTCATTCAGATACGAGAGTACCAGCCCAAGAACAATGCGAATCGCCGCTGATCTTTTGGAAAAAGGCGTGCATCCGGACGAGGTATCTGAGGGGGTGTATGATAATTATACCCTGGCTCGTCTTCGTCTTATGGAAATGGTACTTGCCACCCTTGAAGTGCGTGCAGGTGGAAACGTTGGCCTGATCAGAGTCACTGAAGAGATGTATTCCAGAAGTGGTGCTGGCCGGGAAGATTCCGAAGGCTTTATTAATTTCCCCAGATCCCTGCGTTCTGTAAAAGTTGCCGGTTTTATCAAGGAAAGTAATGATGGCACAGTGTCTGTCAGCTTGCGGGCCAAAGGTGAAGTTGATGTTGCCCTGATAGCTGCGTCTTTTGGTGGTGGCGGTCATAAGAATGCTGCTGGTTTTCGCTTTGCGGATAAAACTATAGATGATGTACAGGCCCTGGTACTGAAGGCACTTAAAGACGCTCTTGTTGTTCAGTAGTTCTTAGAAGTACATTCCTTTAACTCCCCTCAAACATACAATGACCACAGAATTTGAAGCCGGTGTCTTTCTTGTTGATAAACCGGTGGGCGCCAGTTCTTTTTACATGGTGCGCAAGGTTCGAAATGCACTGGGAATGAAGAAGGTCGGACACGCCGGAACACTGGATCCATTTGCCACAGGGCTGCTGATTATCTGTGCAGGACGACCTGCCACTAAAATAATCAGTCAGATTCAGGATGGTGAAAAGGAATACCTGGCGACTATCTGTCTTGGCAGGGAAACTACAACCCTTGACCCGGAAGGGGACATTACCGCAATAAAACCTGTGGGGCCACTCTCTGAATCAGTGGTTGAAGAATGTTTGCAGAAGTTCCGGGGAGAGATTCAACAAATTCCTCCCATCTACTCCGCATTGAAACACAAAGGCAAACCACTGTATCATTATGCCAGAAAAGGGATATCGATTAGCAAACCGCCTCGTACGATTACCATTCATACTCTTGAACGTGTTGATCCGATAGGAGTGCTTGACGATGATTTCTGTTCGCTTCATATCAGAGTTGTCTGCAGCAAGGGCACATATATTCGTACCCTGGGTGCGGATATTGGAAAAGAACTCGGTTGTGGTGGCTATTTAACAGCCTTGCGACGTGTTCGGAGCGGATGCTTTCATGTTGATAACAGTGTGGATGGTAGCCTGCTTCAGAAAGAGGGGGCCAGGGAACGGCTCCTCGGAAAAGTTTTATCTGTACCTGATGTGCTTAATCTGTTGCAATAAATGTATGGTATGGTACATGGTATGGGTGCATTAATGTTTTGAATTGTCCCCGCCACCGGGACGTGTAAATAGAAAAAAGAAAAATACAGATAAAAATCAAAAAGATTCAGAAGGGATCTTTTTATATGCAGACCATAGGAGGTTTGTCTTGGCACAATCAGCACTTAGAAAAAACGAAATAATTGAAAAGTTTAAAGTTCATCCCAGTGATACAGGTTCTCCAGAGGTTCAGGTAGCTTTGATTACCGATAGAATCACTTATCTTACCGATCACTTCAAGACCCATAAGAAAGATCATCACTCTCGTCAGGGCCTGCTGAAGCTTGTTGGGCAGCGAAGAAGTCTTCTCGATTATTTAAAGAAAAAAGATGTAAACAAGTATCGTGATTTAATCAAGGCACTTGGTCTTAGAAAATAAATTCTTTTGAAGAAATGCATTTGGCATTTCTCTTGTAAATATGGTGCTTGATAAAGCGCCGGTTGATCATTCAGGTGTATTGTTACAGATTTATCTGCAGCAATACACCTGTTTTTTTTTGATCAATCAACCATGCTGCAATTAGGCAGCTGGAGATAGAAACAAAATGTTTAAAAAAGTTGAAGTAGAAGTTGGCGGAAAGACAATTTCCCTGGAAACCGGTAAAGTTGCGAAACAGGCCGATGGTTCTGTTATCATGCAGTATGGCGATACAGTCGTACTGGTAACTGCCGTTGCCGGCAAAGAAAATAAGCCGGAACTTGGTTTTCTGCCACTCACCATAGAGTATCAGGAACGCGCTGCCGCTGTAGGGCGTGTACCGGGTAACTATTTTCGCCGTGAAATTGGACGCCCAAGTGATCAGGAAGTACTTACCTGTCGCATCATTGATCGTCCTCTCCGCCCACTCTTTGCTGATGGATATTATTCAGAGACCCAGGTAATTGCCTCGGTTCTGTCTGCTGACCAGCAGAATATCCCTGATATTCTTGCGTTAAACGGTGCGTCCTGCGCACTTTCCATCTCTGATATTCCTTTTGAAGGACCCATCGCAGGTGGTCGTGTAGGTTTTATTGATGGCGAATATGTTCTCAATCCTACCATTGATGAGCTTAAAGAATCCCGTATGGATGTAATTGTTG
>JAOZKN010000007.1 GCA_029935315.1 Desulfocapsa sp.
TCAGCACCCCAGAGAAGAGCAATAACGTCACATTTCATCTCAGCAGCAACAGGAATCATCTGCTCCATACGCTCAGGTTGAGCAGAAATGGAATTCATCAGTGCCTGTTCTTTGTTCTTTACAGCCTTGAAACCGGCAGCCATGGCATCCATGTTGGTGGTATCAAGACAAAGAGGAATGTCCACAACTGCTTCAACGGTCTCAACAACAAATGGAAGCAAATCAGTACCATCTTTTCGTGCGGGTCCGATATTGAGATCAAGGTAGGATGCGCCTGCACCTGCCTCTTCCTTGGCCATTTCCTGGATAGGACCGGCCACACGATCTTTCATGGCACCGCCGCTGCGGGTACCCATGATATTGATACTTTCTGCAATTGCTTTAACTGTCTGGGACATATTGTTCTCCTTATCTATTTTTTTGTTAGGTTTGTTTGTAATTAAAGACGCTATTTTAATCTGTTAATTCTTTTCTGTCAATCCTACACCTGCATGCAGTCTGTCAGCTTTTCTTGGCCGACGGAAAGAGGCTCATATCGGTGTGCGGCAGAAAGAGAGCAGCCATATAGTGATTCATAAAATCCGGATTTTCCGAGAGTTCCATATTGGTCATCAGTGTACGTACTGCCACCCGCTCACGAAAGCGACGATGATTGGTGAGACTGATCTGACAACCAAGCATAGAGGCGTTGCCGAGATAAAAGAATTTATCCCGGTCTATGTCAGGCAGTAAGCCAATGGTGATGGCTCGTTCAAGGTCAATATAGGCTCCGAAGTTTCCGGCTAAAATAACCCGATCAAGATCATCAAAGGTGAGGCCAACGGATGCAAGTAAGGTCTGATATCCTGCATACATGGCACCCTTTGCTCGAATCAGATTATCAAGATCCACTTCGGTGATCACGATATCTTCACCGATCATGGAATCCCGATCCCAGGCAAGTACATACTCCCAGCGATCGTCCCCTTCACGGATCCGTGGATGATCGAGGTTTCGGTTAAATTTTCCCTGAGGATCGATAACGCCAGCGTCAAGAAGTTCTGAGACGATGGAAATCAGACCGGAACCGCAAATTCCACGGGGTTTGGTATGGCCAATGGTAACCACCATGGGATCATAGGTCTCCGGGTGGATCTGGAAATTTTCGATGGCTCCCTGACTGGCACGCATTCCGTAGCGAATTCCACCACCTTCAAAGGCAGGCCCTGCTGAACAGGCAGCACAGACAAGCCAGTCCTGGTTACCGATAACGATTTCACCGTTGGTACCAATGTCGATAAAGAGGGAAATTTCTTCACTCTTGTGCATCTGGCAGGCATGCACACCGGCCACAATATCCCCACCCACCTAGGAAGAGATACAAGGGTAGAGAAACATACGCACGGAGGGATGGGCCATAATGCCAAGATCTGCAGCCCTGGTCAGCGGGAACTGGCTGACAGCAGGAACATAGGGGGCTTCCCGTAAAAATTTGGGATTAATGGCCAGCATAAGATGGGCCATTACCGTGTTGCCCGCCGTCATGATATAGCTGATATCACTTGGACTGATGATAACTTTCTTACACACCTCATCAATAATATTGTTGATTGTGTAAACAACTTTTTCCTGCAGCGCTTTAAGTCCGCCTGGCCGCTGGGAATAGATCATCCTGGAGATTACATCCTCGCCATAGCCAATCTGTGAATTGTAGCCCGAACCTTCTGCAATAATTTCTCCGCTGTTGAGATCAATCAAAACACCGCCACAGGTAGTTGTGCCGATATCAACGGCTAGTCCGTATAGCTTATCGGTGGTATCCCCGGCTTCCACGGCAATGATACGATCCGGCTCTGCTTTGCGTTTCCCGTGGAGGAAGATAACAGTAATTTCCCAGTTGGCATCCCGAAGGTCAGCTGAGAGTTCACGAATCAGTTCCGGATGATCGTATCCCGGTTCCGGGTCATCAGGTCTGGTGTTTTTGATGGCACGCATCAGACGCTGCATATCGGAAATATTATCTTCCAGAGTGGGAGGTGGAATCTTGAGAAAAAGTTTACTTACCGGAGGATCAACATCCCAGGTGCCCACAAGGGATTCAAGGGATTTTGCAGAAATGGAACGTGTGGTTTTTGGCGTACGTTTCAGGGCCTTGCCATCGGCTTTGACAATATCCGGAATGCGTACGGTAATATCGGAGACAACCGTTGCCTTACAGGCCAGGCGTACACCTTTTTCGTATTCGCTCTGTTTGAGGGTGGCTGCACTGTCAGATTTTACGTCACCCTCTTCCAGCACAACTTTACATTTTCCGCAAACACCGTCTCCGCCACAGAAGGCGTGGATATAGACACCAGCGGTAGCTGCTGCTGTAAGAAGATTTTCTCCGTCCTCAACTGCAACATGGACGTTGTCGGGCAAAAAATGTATGTTATGTTTCATAAAATATCTCTATTGCTGGCAATGAAAGGGGTTTGATCAACATAACACCAATGTAAATAGCATTACGAAATTTTTCTCAAAAGCATGAAAAATATCCAAAGTACTAAAAATAACAAGCTTGTAAAAAGGCTGAAAATTTGGATAGCTAAGTAAAAAACTTCATATGCGAGGAACGTGAATTTACAGGAACGAGGCGTACTTAGGTACGTCGTAGTGACAATAAATTCGGAGTGACGAAGCAGATGAAGAGTTTTTACGATGCTATCAAAAATAACAGGATGCCCCATCATGTCAAGAAGTATTGCTTATCATACACATAAACAAAATTGATGGAGGGTGAAAATATGACAAACAAGAAGAATATACCCTGCTGGCTTACAGCACATATTACCCTTGATCCCGTTCTGGAAGAGGCCGTTGTGGATTTTCTGCTTGGTGTGATGCACGGTGCTGTGGAACAAGCAGTGAATATTGAAGATTCGGATATTCATCTCAATGTCTATTTTGAAGAAAAAAATCCGAACAAAGAATCACGCCTGCAGCTGCAGGACGAATTGCAAGCGCAGCTGCGTGAGCTTGCGCAAATTTTCCAGGTGGGAGAACCGAAAACGACCTGGGAACTCATTGAAGATCAGGACTGGTCAAGCAACTGGAAGGAGCATTTCAAGCCTTTTGAAATTACAAAAGGACTCAGCATTGTTCCCACCTGGGAAGAGTATCAGCCTCGCAAGGACGAAAAAATTATCACCATGGATCCTGGCATGGCATTTGGTACTGGTCATCACGCCTCAACCAGCCTTGCTCTGGATTTGATCCGGCAGGTCATGGGCTGTGGCAGGCAAGCCGTTTCAGTTCTGGACGTTGGCTGTGGAACTGGAATCCTTGCCATGGGAGCCGTGTTATTTGGAGCCGCAAAGGTCGTTGGAATTGATAACGATCCGGAAGCAGTGAGGGTTGCCGGTGAAAATGTGGAGTTGAATAACTGTGCACACCGTGTGGAAATTACACAAACAGCCCTGCAGAGTTTGGCTCAGCCCTTTGATTGTATTGTGGCCAATATTATCCATGATGTACTTGTCACCATGAATGCTGACTTTAAACGTCTGTTAGTGGCGGGTGGTGATCTTATTTTGTCAGGGATACTCTGTGGCGCACAGGAACAAAATATCATTCAGGTCTACGAGCAGAGCGGATTTTTGCTGATACAGAAAGCACTGAAGGACGAGTGGGCAGCCCTTCATTTTCAAAAGAAAAAGTGATTCTGCACCTGTATTACAGAAAATATATCCGTGACCTGGTGCTGCTGAACAGTAAAAACAATTGATTCCGTTTAAAGAATTATTTTCTTTTGCGCTTCACTGGCTTTTGTGGAAGGATGGACCATGCGCCGATTTTTCATAGACCCTCAAACAATAATCGAAGATGAGATTCTTCTGTCTGAACAGGAATCTCATCACCTGCAGCGCGTTCTGCGTTTGCCCATTGGAACGCTCTTGCAACTCCTTGATGGACAGGGGAACCTTCATGATGCCGAAATCACAGCCACAGGAAAACGGGTAACACTGCGTATTCTTGCCTCATTGCATGTCCAGCAGGATGCAACCCCCCTTCGGGTCTGTCAGAGTGTATTGAAGGGGCAGAAAATGGAGTTGCTGCTGCAGAAGTGTACAGAGCTTGGTGTCACTGAGTTTACCCCTTTTTACAGTGAGCGTTGTCAGCTTAAAAAGAAAGAACTGTCTAAAATCACCAAAAAATATGATCGCTGGCAGCGTATAATCGAAGAGGCCTGCAAGCAATGCGGCACCCCCTGGGCCATGACCCTGAACCCTCTGCTCTCCTTTGAAGAGATGCTGCAGAAAAATACAGGGGGAGTTCAAAAAATTCTATTCTGGGAGGAGGAAGGGACTGAAAATTCTCTGCACTCCCTGCCCATCATTAAAGACAGTCAGGGGCTACAGGTGGTTTTTGGACCGGAAGGTGGTTTTCCCGTAGAGGAAGTGACGGCCGCTAAAGAGGTGAATTTTCGGGTGTTGTCCCTTGGCTCTCGGATTTTAAAGGCGGAGACTGCTAATATTGCTGCCGTTGCTATTGTGCAGCATTTACTTGGGAATATGTGAATTTTCTATTTACTGCCACGGAATCGAGCAATTAGCCTGGTTTCGGTTTGTATCCCTCGTCCTTAACCAAATCTTCTCCCCTCGCATTTTGTACTGCAAGTTGATCACAACGTTCATTCAGTGGGTGTCCTGCATGGCCTTTGACCCAGTGAAAGCTGATTGTTAAATTTTCCGTAAGATCTAACAGCTGTTCCCAGAGATCAGGGTTAATGGCTGGCTGGCCATCGGATTTCATCCAGTTCCGTTTACGCCATCCTTTGGCCCATCCTTTACTGATGCCGTTAACTACATAACTGGAGTCTGAAAACAAAGCGATGGGCCTGTTTGTCTTATCAAGGGCTTCGATTCCCTTAATGCAGGCCATGAGCTCCATTCGATTATTGGTGGTGTGGGTGTAGCCACCGCTGAGCTCTTTTTCCTTTTCATCAACCACAATCACAACACCGTAACCACCTGGTCCCGGGTTGTTAATCGCCCCGCCATCGGTGTAGATTTCTATGCAATCGTCTGCAAGTTTTGGTTTGGTATATTTCTTTGAGCTGCTTTTTTTATTTGTCTTTCTTGTTGCTACTGGTTGCCCCGGATCTTTTATCCAGGCTTCTGCTTCGGCACGGCTGGGAAAGCCTTTAAATTTTGCACCTCCAAAACCTTTTACCTGGGCTTCGGCTTCCGGCCAGCTTGTATAGATTCCGGGCTTTACACCTTTTGCAATTGCATAAAATTTCTTTTTGGCCATCTTTTTGTATTCCTGTAGACGCAAAAAACCGTCAGGAGCCGAAGCTCTGACGGTTTTTACTTGGTTATGTAAATTGTTGCTTTTTACGAGTTAATGCTAGTTGATAAACTCCTTTAAACCTCAAAAGTAGATGGCTAAGTAAAAAGCTTCATATTCGAGGAACGCAAATTTGTTGGAGTGAGGCGTACTTAAGTACGTCGCAGCGACATCAAATTTGCAGAGACGAAGAAGATGAAGAGTTTTTATGACGCCATCACTAGTTGATCATTCCTATAACAAAAAGACCAATAATAACGCAGGCAAAGAAAACTCCAACTTTGATGTAAATGGTATGATCTTCTTCTGGTGCTTCGTGTCCGTGTCCACTCATTGTATTCTCCTCTCACTAAAAAATATTCGATTCTTGACGCCGTCAATACGGGTATATGAACAAAGTTATGGTACTTTGTCGATCTCTTTTTTCATCTTCAGTGCATTAAAACCCGGAAGATCCCGAACAAAAGAGAAAAACACATTGCCACGTCGCACAAATGGCTGTTGGACCGTTATGGTGCTTTCGGTGCTGTGCCCACCCCCCTGAATATGCACATCAAAAGATGAAAGGTCGGCGGGACAAGGGAGTCTTGCTACACCGAGCCAGCGGGGAAGCGTCTCCCAGCGCCTGAAATCCGGGCGTTCCAGCATACCGATAAGGATAATTCTGGCCAATGCGCCAAGGGCTTCATCCTGTTTTTCAATGGCCGTGGCCATGGCTTCCTTGGCTGCAATTCTTGCTGCCATCTTGGCCAGTCTGGCCGGTGCTTCCAGGTTCCAGCTTGTCACGGCAAGATTATAAATACTGCCCAGGATTGTGGCCTCCCCCAGGGGGTTCCCATTTGCATAGACTGTGATTTCTGGTACAGAGAACGTGTCGTTTCCTGTTCTGCGGACATCCCGCATGGCAGGGGAACTGCCAATGAGGAAAAAACAGATCAGTTCTTTTTCCCGCCCGTCTTTTGCCGGCAGGCTGGTATCGGCTCTGTTGATTCCGCCCTTTTCGTCAATGTGAATATTGGGCAGTAGTTCGTCGCTAAGGCGGTACTGTAGTCTGGCGTTTGATCCATCATCCGTCATTTCTAAAATAAAAGCGGCAAGGTAGCGGGAAAAGGGGTCATCAGGATACTCTTCTCCCCTCTCCTCGTCTTTAAGAGAATGGATAATCCGTCTGGCCTCCACTCCACCATCTTCCCAGTTGCCAAGGGCGAGATGATTCAGTGCCGTCATGGAATGGAGCAGAGTCTGCTCAAAAGGAGCTCCTTCAAAGGAGTAGACGGTATCGTTTATTATCCAGGATTCTGCACCTTCTGAGACGGAATAGGCTTGCAGGAGATCGAGAATATCGTAGGCCTGGATAAAATCAGCGGAACTTTTTGCATACAGGCCTTCTGCCTGATAAATGGAACCTCGCTCCATCAGTACCAGGACCGAATTCTTGCCGTCGATGACATCAGTTCCTATGGCCTCTTCTGCCTGTGTATAGTCCCCCTGATAAAAGGCTTGCCTTGCCTCGGGCAGATCGTGGGTGGAACAGGCGGAAAGAAGCCATAGACAGAAGGCTGCGATGCACAGTCGGGTTCCATGGAAACAAGGGTGTTGCGACACCGAAAAGGCTACCAGCCGATAAGAGGAATGGATTCTTCGCGGGCGAACTCCTCTTCGGTTGTCCATATGATCAGGCTGGATGTAAGATCTGTGATCTCAATGGTCAGTTTATAATAGTTGAGGAGTTGTTTGGAAACCCGAACCTGTTTTCCGCTCTCTTGTGTCATCTGAGTGAGGGAGCCGGTGAGCATGTACTTTGCTCCCATCTGCTGGCCAATGGAGGCCATGGTGTCTGGATCGGCATTGGCTGCCTGGTAGCCCTGCTCGCCCAGAAGATCTTTCCTGCGTGCAGTGTTTACAAATTGGATTTTGCCGCTTTGCAGCAACATGGTACGCATTCGGTCCGTGAGATTTTTGGTGTCCACATATTCACGGGTTCGATTTTCAACACCCGCAATGGTCATTACCGGTGGTGTACTCTGCTGGCTGAGAAAAGGGCTGAACAGGATTTTGTTCACTACAGAATCAGTGATTTGACGCATATCTGATGCATCGTAATTTGCACGATAGTGCTCGAGGTTATCCGGGCTCTTATCTTGTGTGGAGACACGAAAAGCTGAGCAGCCGGAGAGCAGCAGAACAATGACGGAAGCACCTGCGAGGGAGGTGGCGAGTGGTGATTTCAAGGGGATATCCTCCTGTGAGAACGAATTATCTAATATCTGTCTGAATAGTATACTTCTTCTGAATATATCGTTTTTCTGTCTGAATGGCAATTGCATCCAGGTTGAATTGCTTTTTATTTGCCTTTCATCATTGTTCCCGGTACTCTGAATCAATATTCCATCCATACAGGAGCATAATATCATGAAGACACGCAGCTCTATTCTTCTTACTTCTCTGATAGTTCTTTTTCTTGCGCTGACTGCCCAGGCAAGACCGGTACGGGTTATAATGCTGGATTTTTCCGATGAGACCGGTGGGCGTGCAGATTCTGCTCTTACAGGAGCCCTGAACGCAACAGCATTTACCGCTAAAGGGCCCTATTTTCTGCAACAATCCTTACTTACCTCCCCTGAATTCACCCTTATTGATCGTCGGGATTTTGTGCGCCAGATTGAAGCCTTGCAACCACGTGATGGTTCAGATCCGGTGGCAGATACATTTTTTGCCACCAGAGAACGGCGTACACCCCTCAGTCCCACTTTTTTTAATGCTGCACGATCCTTAAAAGGTGATGCACTGATTCGTGGCAGTCTGCTGGCCCTTTCCACCAGTAAGCAGAAGATCAATCAGGGAGGGCATCAGGCAGAGTTTACCACACTGAACTTGCGGGTTATGCTTCAGGCACTGGATACGGTGGATGGAGGTGTTATCGCTCTGGAAGAGGGAAAGGCGTCACGTAAATTCAGGCAAACCTCTAACGTGCAGACTGAGATAGGGGAAGATGATCTCCTGGATTTGTATCAGCAGGCCATTGCTGCTGCTGTACCTGGTATCGAGAAACAACTGACAGGTCGGTTAAACAGTGGCGGAAGCGTAAAAATATGGATTTCCACCAGTGCAGATCCGGCCATGATAGAGCTTGATGGGATACTGTTGGGTTCAAGCCCGGTTGAGGGGGTGGAGGTTTTACAAGGCGACCACACCCTTACCGTTACCCGTCCCGGTTATGAAACCATCACCAAAAAACTGATGCTGGACAGCAGCATGAAGATCACCGTACCCATGATTTCCAATCAGTTAACCGCTGAGGAGCGCAAAGAAGCGCTCTCTAATATGAATCTTCGTCTGTGGAAGATTAACTAGTGCCCGTCCATAAATGGCCTTTTTCTCTAACTCTTCGTTGCTGTAGAAATTTTATCCTCGGAATATCAATTATATGCCTGTGGTAAAATTTTCCTCGCGCCTCGATTTAGAGCAAAAATACTCATTAATGGACAGACACTAACTAACGATCAGATCGTAACAAATTGCAACTCGGCTTGTAGGTCTTTCACCCTTGTCTCCCACAGAGGGCATTGCTTGCGAATGCATTCTTTGTTTTTCAGATATTGATCGCATTCCAGTATCTCGTTTGCAGTCAATGATACTGACAGTGTCTCTTCTGAAAGTTTTGCAGTTTCAGTCAGTGCCAGCCAGGTTTCCCGCTGACAGCAGCGGCCACCTCGGTATTTTGAAATGCTGGACAGAATCTTTGCACTGAAGGCCTGTGCTGCCTGGCGCGGTGATGGTGTGAGAGGGGTTGCGGCAAGGATTGTGGAAACTGCAATTCCCGTACCAATAGCGGCTCCGCAAGCACCCCAGAAACCACAGACACCTCCTGGAATCTGGGCTCCCCTGTCTATGCCGGCGATGATGGTTTCTTCTGTTATTTTTCCACCGGAATTACGATACGCAGCCAGAATAATACCGGGAATCATGGCATGGTGTTCAGGGCCATGCATGGGAATTGCCGGATGGCTGCGAATAAGTTTTAAGAGTGTTATAAGATCCGTTTCCCGGATCCAGCTGGTGATGGCTTTGATTACTTCAAGCCCGTTTTCACGGTGACAGTCATCGCAGACGAAATGGTCCGCTTCGCAACAGGCATTTGCCGGGAATTCCCGCCCGCAATAACTGCAGGAGAGTTCCTGGATAGTCGTGAAATAGCGTAATTTGGCTCCACAGACCATACAGCCTTCCGTTTTCTTCTCCTGTATCTCGCAACAGATGTTTTCCGGTTCACAGCAATTTGTTTCCGTGCCACTGATTGATGTCTGTGGGGAACAGCAGGAGTTTTCCATTGCAATATTCGTGACCGCTCCTGCCTTATCCAGGAGAAAGACACTCTCATCAAGCAGAGAAGCTTCCTGGGCCGTAATCGTGCAGACCCTTCCCTTTACCAGCAGTGTACCGGATTCGGTGTAAATAGCGCCATGGGGGCCCCGATAGATGGCCTGTACCTGTTCGCCCAGCATGATCACAGGTTTAATTGCCTCGTAGGTGAGGGAGAAAAAGTCCATACCTTCCACCTGGCGGTAGGGAAAGCGTTTTATAAAGCGGATGGAGGTAAATTCAGCTGCTTCCATCATGGCCACCAACTCTTCCTGCTGCATGGCACCACCCAGGCATTCGCCACGATAGCGGACATTATTACGGATGGTGGCGGGGATAGCTGTGTCGGTGATAATGTCTGAGACCACCAGCCTGCCACCCGGTTTCAGGATGCGATAAATCTCCTGGTAGGTCATACGTTTGTCGGGGCTGAGATTGATAACACAGTTGGAAATAACCACGTCAGCCTGTTCATCTTCCAGGGGGATCTGTTCGAGAAAACCTTTTTTAAATTCAACGTTCTGATAGCCAAGACGATCGGCAACTTCTGCCTTGGCGTCATTGGCAAGCTGCAGCATTTCATCCGTCATATCAATGCCAACTACGCGGCCACTTCTACCAACAGAATCTGAGGCCATAAAACATTCGATGCCGCCGCCAGAGCCTAAGTCAACCAGGGTTTCACCTTTTCGGGGCGCCCCATCTGTCACCGGACTGCCACAGCCATAGGAGTGCTCTTTGGCAGAATCCGGTACAAAATCTGCCGCATTCTGGGCAGGAGCCAGAGGGTTTAAAATATCCGTGTTGGCAGTGAGTGCTGCCTGGCCGTAGAACTCCCGGACAGAGCTGTGCCCCGTATCTGAGGCCAGTGATATAAGACAGTTGCAGTGGGTTAAACACAGCCCTCTCCCCTCTGCATCTTCTTCAGGACAGTCGTGGCGAACATCACCCATACGCAGACGAATCCCGTTTTTGTTCCCGGTTGCATAGAGACTGGCCTGATCCTCGATGAGCTGGATGGCAATACGGTTGTAGAGTTCAACATAGGGGTCATGGCCAACCCATTTTCCGGCCGACATAAAGCTGTGATCAATATCTCCCCCCCCTATGAAAAATTTGAGGGGATTTGCACTGTACCCGGATGAATCCAGAAGACTGCTCTGCCGGATACTGTGCAACACGCCACTATTTTGCCAGACCTCGGCCAGACCTGAATCAAGATCGCCGCAGGCACACTGCTCCATTCCCACAAGGGCCGGGGACGGGTAAACAATGCCATCGGGGCCAATGGCCACTGACTCCCACGCAGTGTTGGAAAGATCATAGCGGGTACCAGGTGTTGAGAACACCTGACTGCGCATGGTTTCGATATTATCGATTTGCAGATTCAATGCATCTGCCAGCAGCCACGCCTCTCGTAATCTGGGGAAAATCTGCTCCGGAGTGATAAATTGATCGCTGTTTCCTTTGCCCCGGATAAAGTGATAGAGCAGATGAATGCTTGATGCTCCAAGTTCTGAAGCTAGCTCCACAAGCTTTGGCAGATCATCGATGTTTTCAGTGCTCAGGGCAACGGAGAGAGTAAAGGGAATGTTCGCCTTGTGCAGAGCTTGCAGGTTTTTGAGGAGTGTCTGGTAACTCCCCGTTCCCCGCAGCCTGTCATGGCTCTCTTCCAGGCCATCCAGACTTATCTGCAGGTGAAGTCTGTCCATGCTGGCCAGCTCATCCAGATACTGATCAAGGAGCATCCCATTGCTGAGGACTGCAGCATGACAATCCGGGGTGTCTGCAAGGAGTTGCTGGAGAAAGGGGATAAAGTCGGGATAGATAAAGGGCTCACCACCCGTAAATGAAAATAAACGGCAGCCCAGCTGCAGAGCCTGCTCAACAGTTTTCTGCAGAAGTCCGGGGTCCATGCGACGACTTTTGGCGGGGGACGCAGAGAAGAGGCAGTGGCGACAGCTCAGGTTGCAGGCGTCGGTGAGATGGAACCAGCACTCTTTGAGTTTTCCCAGTTTGAGGACCGATTGCCGTCCTTTATACGGTGTCGGGGATTCTATTGTAACCGCACTTTCCAGGAGATTACGCTGATACCTGTCCTTGTCGTTGCATATGTCCGTGTTGAGGATAGCGTCTGCCTTTTTGGAAACAACTATCCAGTCAGGAATTTCGGGTTGAACAAGAAGAACCGAATTGTTCAGGCCAATACGCTGCCATCCTTTTTTCTCTGCAAAACACTTCTCTGTCATAGCCTGTTCTCTACTACTTTTGTTCAATAACGGGGGGTGTCTGTAAACGTTCTTCATAGACGGAAAGAACAAGAAAAGTGGCCAGGGGCTGGGTGAAAAGAACGGCTACAGCAATGGAACTGCCCAATGAAATAATGACCAGGTAGAGTACCATCAGAATAAGCTGATTACTTATGGGAGCCTTGGTCGCCATACTCCAGGATTCTTTCAGCGCATCCATAAGGCCCATATTTCTGTCTGACATCAGGGGCATCATATATATTGTGGCAAAAACGAGGAATGCGACAACCAGAAAGCCGGGTAAAATCAGCAATGCAAAACCGAGAAATGTGGCAATCATGGCCAGCAGTCCAAAAATAAAGAGGGGGAGAAAAAGCCGCATCTCTGTGAAAAGGTCGCCTATTTTCGGTTCACGGCCCTCACGAAGTGCCAGGAGCAGGGACTGCATATATCCCGCAGTGGTGACAGGTGCCAGAATTCCAAAGCTGAATATAATGACAATCATCTGTACCAGGGTCAGTAAAATAACCGGGACAATAAATTGCAGTGTTGCGTTCCATGCGGTTCCAAGATGTTCTTTAAAATCCATAATGTGTGTTCCTTTAGTTGTTTTTATGTAATTAGGTTAGTACAGCTGATTAAAAGTATGCAAGAGGCATCGCTGGCTGTCCTTTTGCGCGTCATTTGAAGGATTCGTAGTGTTTTCTCACTATTATTTTCACCCTGTTATGATCAGTCTTTGCGAGAAGCTCGCATGATCATAACAGGGTGAGAATAATAGTTGAAAATCAAGAAACCTGCAGTCACAGCGAAAAAGGACAGCCAGTGAGGCCGTTTTATTGAGTGCGCAATGTTTTATTTTTTCCCCTGTTAACCCAGATAGTTATGATTAAATCGAACTCCTGCGTACACACCAACTATACTGCCAATAACACTGATACTGTAGGCAGTCATAAGGCCAATGTGAGCGCCCAGCCACCAGCCAATCCAGCCGAAGATCGTTATGCTAATCAAAAGAATAATTTTTTTCATATATTTTTAATAGAGTACATCCAGTGCCTGTACCAGACTTTCAACAGCCACAATTTCAAGACCTTCCACGGGCTGTTGCGGGGCATTAGCCCTGGGGATGACTGCTCGTTTAAAACCATGTTTAGCCGCTTCCTTTAATCTCGCCTCACCGTTGGCCACCGGTCTGATTTCACCGTTGAGGCCGATTTCACCAAAATAGAGTGAATCCTGGGGGATTACCCTGTCCTGCAAAGAAGAGACGATACCCATCATTGCAGCAAGATCAGAGCTGGTTTCATCAATGCGAATTCCCCCCACTGCATTGACATACACCTCATCGCTGGCAGTTGCAAGGCCACCATGTTTGGCAAGTACCGCCAGCAGCATGGCGATCCTGTTCTGGTCAAGGCCAACAGCCAGACGTCTGGGGTTTCCTGACTGACTTTCTGTGACCAGTGCCTGAATTTCAACAAGCAGGGGCCTTGTGCCTTCCCAGATCACTGTTACGGCACTTCCTGATGCTGGAGTGCCGGAACGGGAAAGAAACATGGCAGAAGGGTTTTTTACCTCTTTAAGACCACGGTCTGTCATGGCGAAAAAACCGAGCTCTCCCACGCTGCCAAAACGGTTTTTATCAGCACGTAAAATTCGATACCTGGAATCATCGGTGGAGGAGAGTACAACCTGAGCATCCACTATATGGCTGAGGGTCATGGGGCCGGCCAGGGATTGATCTTTTGTTACATGGCCAACCATAAAGATTGAGGTGTTGGTTGCTTTGGCGTAATGGGTTAAGGTGGCGGCGGATTCCCGCACCTGGGAAATGGATCCGGGAGCCGAATCCGATGCTCTGGTATGTACAACCTGAATGGAATCGATGACCACAATCTGTGGCTTTTCCTGATCCATTACCTTACAGATTTCCTCCACTGAGGTTTCGGCAAGCATTTTGATATTGCCACCCGGTAGTCCAAGCCTGTCTGCACGTTCAGCAATCTGCTGGGGAGACTCTTCACCCGAGACGTAGAGTACGGGTACTCCGTTTGCAGCACTGTTGGCAAGGGCCTGCAAAAGCAGGGTTGATTTTCCCGCTCCCGGGGCACCGCCAATAAGCACCACAGAGCCACAGACTATTCCCTGCCCCAGCACCCGGTTAAATTCTACAATTCCTGTGGAGAGTCTTTTCGAGTGGCTGCGATCCACTTCAGAGAGGAGTTGCACGGCGGATTGTTTGCCCGAATATCCGGCACCGCGTCTGGCCGAGCTTTTTCCCAGGCGAATCTCTTTTACAGTATTCCACTCGTGACAGGCACTGCATTGTCCCAGCCATTTTGAAAAATCAGCACCACATTCTGTGCAGACAAATGCTGTTTCCTGTTTTTTTGCCATGATATTTTGTTTGAGCAATGTATTGTTTAGTGAACTCTTTACTCATCTCCGATTACGTCCTATTATAGAACCCATGAAAAATAATACAAAACAAATATCAGCACCGGCTTCCTGGATTCCACTCTCCTACTCCATTGCTTTTCTCCTTCGTTCCAAACGTTTACTGGGATGGAGTCTGATTCTGGTGCTGGTGACCTTTACTTTTACCTGGGCAGGCTATGCCATAACCGTTGATTTTGTAGATGGACTAACCGGCAGTTTTTTTCTCAGCCAGCCGGAAGCCACAGGTATCTGGGGATGGACAAAGTATCTGGGCTGGGAGCTGGTTCACTGGCTTTTTCTCATTATCAGCCGGATTGTTGCTTTTTACCTGGCATTTCTTGTGGCGTACAGTCTCTCTGCTCCCGGATATGTTTTTTTGAGTACTGCTGCTGAAAAGAAACATGAGGGTAAGGAATTTGAAGCGGACGCTGCCTTAAATGTCACGGGCCTGCTCATTGACTTGTGGGAAGGGGTAAAGATTGGGATGTTTGGGATTCTGGTGACAATTGCAGCACTTATGGCTAATTTTATCCCGGGTGTGGGGCAGATTGTTGTCTTTCTCCTGTACACTTTCTATTCAGCGCTGATGTTTGTGGATTATCCCTCATCTCGCAGGCGCTGGAGTCTGAAACGAAAAATAAGCTGGTTACGCTGTCACAGTACACAATCTCTGCGGCTGGGGGTTTTGCCGGCAATTATCAGTATGGTTCCGGTACTGAATATTTTCTTTATTGCTATGATTTTTCCTTTGATGACAGTGCACTGTACTCTGAACTTTGTGGCCATTGAAAAACATGAAGCGGAGTAGGAACGCAGATCCGCCATCGATTAGGTCGAAAGGGGAAAAAGGGAGTGTTATTGAACTAACTAACAGGCGACGGCAGAGGAGATGGCAGGCCGAAAGGATTGTCTGGCTGCGGCCGTTTGCATAACTTTTTTCCGGGTAGGACGAACCTTGTAACAGACAAGGGGGGTTGATCGGTTTTTCATCCGTAATTCTTGTCTGACACTGAGGTTCATTTTTGCAGGCAGGTGGTTACGGGTACGCTCACCGATTACAATTTCCCGGCCCAAAGCATATTTCTCCAGTTTGGCTGTGGTATTCACTGTATCGCCAATAACTGTGTAATCCTGTCTGTTTGTAGCTCCAACGCTTGCCAGAATGGCACTGCCGGTATTAATGCCAATACCTACCTGAAAAATGCGCAACCCGTTGTCGGCACGTTTTTTCATAAGAGCAACTGTGGCTTTCTGCATCTCCATGGCTGCCCGGACTGCCGATCTGGCCCCGTCTCTCTCGCTGGACCTGTGACCGAATACTGCCATGATCTGATCGCCCACAAATTTATCAAGCATGCCGTCGTATTTAAAGAGAATGTCGGTCATGATGGAAAAATACTCGTTGAGCATGGATACCACATCCTCGGGTTCCATATACTCTGAAAGGGCAGTGAATGAGCGAATATCTGCAAACATCACCGTTACAGCTTTTCTTTCATTTTTAAGGAGTAGACTGTCTTCTGCCGTTACTAGTTTTTCAACCAGGTCCTTACCAACATACCGACAGAGCTGGTTGCGCAGTTTGTTCTCATTTTCCAGGTGTTCGTATGATTCGGAGAGATTACCGGCAAACTCCTGCAGTTGATAGCTTCTGCTCTGGAGGTCGCGTTTGGCCTGGTTCAACTGTTCCACGATGGAATTAAAATTACTGGCAATATCCTTTAATTCACCGTCAACATTCAGGTCTTCCAGTTCTTCCAGAACACCGGACTCTGGAATAGCAGTTTTTGCAACAAGGTTTGACATCTGGTCGGAAGATTTGCGCAACAGGTTAAAACCCACGAGCATGCTGAAGAGCACCAGGGCCGAGGAGAGGAACATCAGTATACTGGGAGCATGAGTCTCTGTGCTGAAGAGATAGATTGTCAGCATGAAAGGGAGAACTCCCATCAATCCGAGGCTGACTTTAATCTTTCGGTAAAAACTGACGCCTTTATTTTGAATCAATTTCATGATATCAATTCCACCTCCGTTTCCGGTATCTTCCTTCTAACCCACCTAAGTATCATCATTCTTAGCAATTTCTGGACAAAATGACAAGAAAAAAATGTTTTTCAATAAAAAGCCGGAGCCCTCATGAATACTATACGGCTACTCGTTATAATTTTTTTGCATACTACAGGCGTCAGTTATAAACTATTTTGACCAGTCATTGTTTTCAAATTCACCATGGTCAGGCTTCGGTGGCTTTTCTTCAGTGAGACGTTGATCCAGCCATATCATGACCTTGTCGAATTCACTGCGAAGTTCAGCCAGGGCCTTTCCCCGATGGCTTACTTTATTTTTTTCTTCCGAATTGCACTCAGCGAAGGTTTTGTCGAATTCCTCAAAATAGAAAAGAGGATCATATCCAAATCCTGATTTTCCCCGTTTTTCCTCGAGTATTGTCCCTTCGCAACTGCCTTCATAGGTGAGTGCCGGTCCCGATGGCACAGCAATGGAAAGGACACATTGAAATGCTGCCTTACGGTTTTTCTGACCCTTCATCTCTCGCAGGAGTTTTTGGCAATTGTCTTCATCGCTTGCGTTGTCTCCTGCATATCTGGCCGAATACACTCCAGGGGCTCCATCAAGGGCTTCCACGGCGAGTCCAGAGTCATCTGCGATGGCCGGGAGTCCAAGAATCTTTGCGGTGTGTAAGGCCTTTTTATAGGCATTGTCGTCAAAAGTCTCTCCGTCCTCTATGCATTCCGGGATCGGGCCGAAATCTGCAACGGATTTAATCTCAATGGGGAAATCTCCAACCATCTCCTGAAACTCTTTCACCTTGTTCTGGTTCGTTGTTGCCAGTACGAGTACATCTACCATTGTTTAATCCTCACTATTGGTTGGTTCGTAAAAACCCTTCATCTTCTTCGTTATGTGCCCTTTAGGAAGTGCCCTTGGGGTACAAATTTCAAATTATTCCAACGTACCCCGAAATTTGCTTCTTACGAAACATCACTGTTAGTAATGCTCAATTTATTATAATTGTGCAGCAATTTTTGCAAGTTTTCGTTCCTTTCTCATCTTCTTCTTTAGTCTGTTGTCGTATCGTTCCTGTTCGCTGTATATGCAGCCGCAATAGGGTTGTCTGTAGAGATCCATTTCTATTGCTTTGTCTATTCCTTCCTGCCAGCCTTCACGGAAATCGTCATAATAAAATTCGACACCATATTTTGCAGCCATTTTGGTAGCAATATCTATGATGGCCTTATGGTTTTGATATCGTGAATAGAGGAGTGTTGATGTAAAGGCATCAGCTCCCGTTCTGGCAGCCTGTTCGGCTGTTTTTTCAAGGCGCATGTCATAGCAGATTGAACAGCGTTTTTTTTCGTTGAAAACCACTTTTCGCAGATATTCTGTCAGACCGTATTCCTTTTCAATGGTGAGGGGAAAATTTGTTTTTTCTGCAAATTCCATTAACGTGTTGAGTCGTTTTTTGAATTCCTGATAGGGATGAATATTTGGATTGTAAAAATATCCCGATACATCGATGTTCTTCCTTCGTAAGTTATTTAAGGTGTAGGTTGAACACGGTGCACAGCAGACATGGAGGAGGAGTTTCATTGTTTTTTGATCTTAAATTTTTTGGGATCAATATTATACTGGTGAATTTTGTAATTAATTATCCGAAGACTGGTATCCAGATATTTTGCAGTCTGTGTCTGGTTGCCGCGATTCTTCTTCAATCCGTCTACAATAAGATCTTTTTCAAAATTTTCCACTGCTGCCGACATGGAGAGTGAATTTTTTTCTGATCTGACAGAGTCCGAGGTCTGCAAGGTTGGGGGGAGGTGGTTACTTTTTATACTGTTGCCGTCGCATATAAGCACTGCGCGTTCCAGGCAGTTCTGCAACTCACGAACGTTGCCAGGCCAGTGATACTGAATAAGCATATCTATCGCAGATGTTGATATACGCTGGATCGCCTTCGCGTTTTCGCTTGAGTATTTGTCCAGAAAAAATTCCGCCAGGAGTAAAATATCAGTTCTTCTCTCCCGCAGGGGGGGCATATATACTGGAAAAACATTCAATCGGTAATACAGGTCTTCACGAAAATTTTTATCCTCAACTGCCTTTTCCAGGTCGCGGTTGGTGGCTGCAACCAGTCGCACATCGCATGGAATTGATTCCCCTGAGCCCAATCGTTGAAAGGTTCTCTCTTGTACCACATTTAATAACTTTACTTGTACCGCCGGGCTAATCTCTCCAATTTCATCAAGGAACAGTGTTCCCCTTTCAGCCTGTTCGAACCTGCCCGCTTTTCGCTCTGTGGCCCCTGTGAAAGCGCCCTTTTCATGTCCGAATAGTTCGCTTTCCAGCAGTGTCTCCGGTAGTGCTGAGCAATTAACCACGACAAAGGGTTTTTCATGTCTTTTTGAATTATAGTGTAAGGCCTTGGCGACAAGGGTTTTGCCAGTTCCAGATTCTCCCCGCAAGAGCACCGTTGCGTTAGAGTCAACTACTCTGTGTATCATCTCATACACTTCAACCATTCTGCTTGAGTTGCCCTGTATGTCATTAATTTTATTTTTTTGCGACAGTTCACGTTTGAGTTTCAGGTTTTCATTCCTCAACTCATCCTGTTCCTGTTTTACAGCCTGTATTCGTTCTGTTGTTTGAGCAATAAGGGTGCTTAAAATTGTTAAAAATCGTAAATCTGCATCGGCCTGTGTTGAGATACCATCTGCATATATTCGATCAACGGACAGTGCTCCAATAACCTGCTTGCCACCCCGTATCGGTACGCAGAGAAATGATCGTGATTGATTGCTGAGATTTCCTCTGGCTCTGGTTTTATTTAGGAACATAGGTTCATCGGCAATGTGTGGAACAATGATTGGTTCCCCTGAAGCGACAACTCTTCCCGTTATGCCCTCACCGATTTTGTACTTTCCCCTCTTCCGCCCTTCCGCATTGATCCCTCTTGCAACTTCAATTTCAAGTTTCCCGGTGAATGGGTTGATAATGGTGACGGTTCCGTTTTCCATTCCTTTCATCGAATCTATTGCTTCCATGGTTTGGCTCAGACATTCTTTGAGATCCACAGATGAAGCCAGGCTCTTTGTTATCTCGTAGAGACAGGCCAGGTCTTCCAGTTGTGCTGATGTTATTTTGTCTTCTTTTATCATGGTACCATGTCTTCTTTTGTTACAATTATGCATTATTTTAGGGAGCGTGTTGTTTTGCTTTGGCAATTTACAGCATGCTGACAATTATGTCATAACTGTTTTTTGTTTATTCACTCTTTTGTCATTCTGAAGGATGGGAACAGTGAATGGATAAAATTCGGTGAACTTTTTTTCCTTTCCCTTCAAATTATTGACAGTTTGATTTACAGGTGGTAAAAGGACATTGCGTGGAGGAGTGGCCGAGTGGTTTAAGGCGGCGGTCTTGAAAACCGTTGTACGCAAGTACCGTGGGTTCAAATCCTACCTCCTCCGCCAACAGACTTGGAGAGGTGACCGAGAGGCCGATGGTGTTCGCCTGCTAAGCGAATGTGGGGGTTATACTCCACCGAGGGTTCGAATCCCTCCTTCTCCGCCAGAATAGAAAAGCCCCTATAAACGCAAATGTTTATAGGGGCTTTATTTTTGCCGCGTTTCTCTTCTTCTGTTTAAAACCCCCAGAGCAGGCTCCTTTTAATCCACCCGGTAAGACCTGACTCATGTCTTACCCTGGCCCAGCCGTTATTTTGCTCAAGGGTCTTGAATACAACACCATAATACGCCTGGCCCACAACTTCATATTTGGTTGCTGGTCCCTTACGGATATTAATTTTTTTCTTCTTCCCTTTGTTTACTTTGACAATCATATGGCCGGTATTTGATGTGTATTTTTTATAGACCCAGCCAGTATCGTTTTCAAAGTCTTTTATTTTGATCCATTTCCCCTTCCTGTCTATTATCTTAAAAGGGAAACCATCACCATATTGCCATTTTGCCGTGTATTTAGTACCCGGGCCTGAACGCAGCTGAACCTTGGCGCCTTTAATGCTGGCCATCTTGGCAAAAGCTGGAGAGAGGCTGAAGAAAGTAAAAAGACAAAATGCCAGAAAAAATGTAAATTGTTTTGATCTTATATGCATTGGATAATTTTTTTGGTTGAGATTGCTATTGAAAAAGACGCTTGATCCCTCAATTAGTCTGTTTAATCGCTTACACGCTAGCCTACTTTTAAATGATTTTCTAGGAAAACCTGCAGGGTGAATTTGTATTCTTGGGTCGATTGTTCAAATTTCCCCATAAAAACATGTTCTCATACGCAAACGTAATCTACGTTATCTGCTCTATTTTTCTCTTTACTCGACTATTTGCAGTGAGAGGATTATTTCCTATTTGTAGCTCGATTGCTCCAAATTGACACCCTTCGCGCATACATCGCATGCACAATATACACTCAGGGCTGCCAGGAGATTCATTAAACTGTATGCCCATTGGACAGACAGTTTTACAAGCCCCGCACTCTGTGCAGTTATCTTCCACAAGGTTTAATTTGACGAGGGAAAAACTGTTAAATGCCCCATAAAATGCACCCAACGGGCAGGTGGTTTTACAGAATGGCCGCGAGGTTGTAACGCTCCAGAAAATAAAAACCACAAGCCAGAACAGTTTGTTGTAGAAAAGGTAACCGATGGTTGCCCGGAGGTCAGGTTGTAAGATCAGCATAGGTAATCCAGCTTCAAGGGTTCCTGCCGGACATACATATTTACAGAACCATGGAATTCCCATTCCCCATTCATTTGTTATAAATAAGGGAAAAAGGAAGACAAATAGTATAAGCATTCCATATTTAATATAACGTAATACCGGATAGACCTCACGTTTCTTGCCAAAGGGTATTTTATATAACAGTTCCTGGATAAGCCCAAACGGACATAACCAGCCACAGGTTAATCGGCCGGTTGCAGTGGCGATAAGGCCAATTGTACCCACGACATAAAAACTTAAGAAATATGCTCCGGTCTCAAGTGAAAATCTGACTCCAAGGAGAAGCTGTTGTATTGCACCGATGGGACAATAGGTCGTCGAGGCCGGGCAGGAATAACAATTTAATCCTGGGGAGCACAGTGCTTTTAAGGGACCCTGATAAATGTTTTTTGTCTGGGGGAACAGAAAATAACTGTTTGTTAAAAATGTAGCGATGATCTGCACAAATTTCCTGGCTGATTCCATGACTATAGTACCTGTATTATTTTGCTGAAGAACATGACGTGTGGTTGTGGCTAGTTAACCTATGCCAATACATTCAAGGCAGATATTCCATGCCTGTTCCATCACTCGTTGTGGTTCCTTTACATTGATGCCAAATAATAACATGGAAAGGAACAGAACAAACGATACCACTGTCAGCTTGCGCAAAGCCTTATTTTTACTTTTAGCTTCTTTTTTTGACGGCCTCAATTTTGTCACCGATGTGTATTGTTTTATCCCTTCGATCATCAATAGTAATATTACTTACAACGCGTATTGCACCATGCTCAAAGGGTGTTTCGTATATTTTTGCAAGGAGTTGCAACAGGTCCGGAACATCTCCTTCTATAAGTGTTGCCATATCAGTAAGTTGGAATGTAGCACCCTCTTCCTGCAATCGGGTTTGAATTTCAGCCACATACTTTCCTACGCTGACTCCCTCTCCAAGGGGGATCATGGTGAGTTGCATCAGTGCCATTGTTTTACACCTCTTTTAGGTTTCTGCCGAAATCAGCTCTACGACTCTTTCGAGATCGTCCAGAGAATAGTATTCGATTTCGAGTTTACCACGGCTCCCGTTTTGAATAAGATTTACTTTAGACTGTAATGTATTGGTGACCCTGTTGAGCAGACTCTGGGAAAATGATTCTGGTATTGTAGAATTTTTCCCTCCAGTACTTGCAGTACTCCCTTTGCTTCTTTCCTGTTTCATGCGGGAGGTTAACTTCTCTGCCTGGCGTACGGACATTCCTTTACTGACGATCTGATCACGAGCATTTTTCATCGCTGCTTCGTCGCCAGAAAGGCGTAAAATCGCTCTGGAATGCCCCTCGCTAAGGCGGCCCTCACCTATGTCATCCTTTATGAAATCAGGTAGTTGCAGTAGTCTCAGGCGGTTGGTGACAGTTGATCTTTTCTTACCTACTTTTTCTGCTGCCTGTTCCTGCGTATAGGAAAATATTTTGATGAGTTTTTCATAGGCTTCAGCCTCTTCGATGGGATTTAAATCTTTTCGTTGAACATTTTCAATTAATGCCAGCTCAAGGAGTTCATCGTCTCCGCTGACATCACGTATAATTACCGGGACATTTTTAAGTCCAATGAGTTTTGAGGCTCTGAGGCGTCTTTCCCCTGCAATAAGGCCGAAACTCCCATCAATATTTTTTGTTACAACTAACGGCTGGATAATTCCTTTTTCTTTGATAGAGTTTGCAAGTTCCTGCAAGCTGCTTTCATCAAAATGCGTACGTGGTTGAAACTGGTTGGGGATGATTTGTTCAATATCACAGTCAAAGTATTTTTCATCTTCTTCCTCGTGATTAAAGAGGAGGTCGACACCCCTTCCGAGTCCTTTTGGCTTTCCCATTGTTAGTTCCTCTTAATTTTGTTTGCGCAAAAATTCATTACCCAACTTTATGTATGCTTTGGCACCAGTGGATTTAATATCGTAATCAATAACTGTCTGTCCATGACTTGGACACTCACTCAACCGAACATTGCGTGGGATGACCGTTTTAAAGACCTGGTCCCCGAAGTGTTTTTTGATTTCCTCCTCCACCTGGAAGGTTAAACGGTTTCGTTTGTCAAACATGGTCAATAGGAGACCCTCTATAAAAAGGGACTTGTTTAGGGATTTTTTCACAGAGCGGATTGTTTTAACCAGCTGTGCAAGTCCTTCCATGGCGAAATATTCACATTGCATGGGGATTAATACCGAATCTGCTGCGGTCAAACTGTTAACGGTGAGTAAACCAAGGGAGGGTGGGCAGTCAATAAGCACGTAGTCAAAATCAGCCAGAATGGGTGACAGCATTTTTTTCAGCACGTGCTCTCGTTCTTCAACCGGGAAAAGTTCCATTTCAGCAGCAGCAAGATCTATGGAAGAGGGGAGTAACGTCAGTTTTTGTTTCACCTTGGGTACCACCAGGACGTCAGTAACGGAAATTCCGTGGGTGTAACAGTGGTACAGGTGATGCTTGCAATCACTGCTGTGGACGCCAACGCCAGAGCTGGCATTCCCCTGTGGGTCTGAATCCACCAGGAGCACTTTTTTCTTTCTCCTTACTAACGCGGCAGCCAGATTCACAGCCGATGTTGTCTTTCCAACGCCGCCCTTCTGGTTTGCAATTGCAACAACTTTGGCTTCACTCATACGTTCTTTGCCTCCTTGCTAAAGACCATTGGTATCATTTAGTACCTTTAGTACCCTATTTTTTTTACCTGCACAACGCTTTTAGATCCTTTTTCGCAAAAATAGTTAGCGAACCTTGCCTTTCTCGTCCTGTGGCGCTACACTGTCACCAATTCGTGGTTTTGGGTTTTTGATGTTGGTGCGTATATTTAAACAATGTTTCACGTGAAACATTGATCGGAGATTTCGGTGGAAAGTGACTTTTTGATAATTGGTAGTGGTATTGCAGGTCTTTCTTGTGCCCTGAAGTGTGCTGAGATGGGCAGTGTTATAATTATTACGAAGAAAAAAGATATCGACACGGCAACGAATCTAGCCCAGGGTGGTATCGCGGCGGTTCTGGAAAAAGAGGACAGCGTGAATTCCCATGCCAGGGATACCTTGTCCTGTGGAGCCGGTTTATGTGATGAGGATGTGGTCAGGCTGGTGGTGGAAGCTGGGGCCGATAGAGTTGCTGATTTGGTTGAAATCGGAGTGGGTTTTGTCAGTGACGAGAAGACATCGTCTGGGTATTCCCTTGGACGGGAGGGGGGGCATACTCACAGAAGGGTGGCTCATGCCTATGATCTGACCGGTCGGGAGATCGAGCGGGCCTTGTTGGAAAAAGTTAACAATCACAGTCGCATATCCATTATCGAAGAGCAGATTGCCATTGATTTGTTGATGGTTGAAGGGGAGTTTCCCGGGTGGGATGCAGATGATGGCCTGAAGTGTGCCGGTGCCTATGTGATGGTTGGTGAACAGGTCGAGGTGTATCAGGCAAGGGTGACAATCCTTTGTTCTGGAGGAGTGGGAAAGGTGTATTTGTATACTACAAATCCAGATATTGCCACCGGAGATGGGCTTGCCATGGCTTTTCGGGCTGGTGCCGTATTGGAAAATATGGAGTTCGTCCAGTTTCACCCCACCTGTCTGTATCATTCACAAGAGAAAAATTTCCTTATTTCTGAAGCAGTGCGTGGAGAGGGGGCTATTCTGAGGGATGCTTCAGGGACGGCATTTATGGAAAAGTACGACAAACGCAAAGAGTTGGCTACCAGAGATACGGTTGCCAGGGCTATCGATAAAGAACTCAAAGAAAGTGGTGAAGATTGTGTCTATCTGGATATTAGCCAGCGTGACGCCGCCTTTGTTAAAAAGCGATTTCCCACTATCTACAAAAGATGTCTGTTAAGGGGCATTGATATAACAAAAGAAGCTATTCCAGTTGTGCCGGCAGCGCACTATATGTGTGGTGGAGTGAAAACGGATACAGAAGGCCGGACTTCAATTCCAGGCTTGTTTGCACTTGGGGAAAGCGCCTGTACAGGTTTGCATGGGGGGAACCGTCTGGCCTCCAACAGTCTGCTTGAGGCCGTGGTCTATGCAGACCGGGCAGCAAAATATTGCGCGAAAATCTGGCCTATGATTAAAGACGGGCAGAGCATAGCGGTAGACGCCTGGCAAAGTGGAGATGCAAATGATCTGGAAGAGGAAATCCTTATTAATCATAATTGGGATGCGATCAGAAGGGTGATGTGGAACTATGTTGGTATCGTCAGATCATTAAAGCGATTGGAGCTGGCAAAAGTACGGATGGAGGCCATTTTTAAAGAAATAGATCAACATTACCACGATTACCACATTACACCGAATATGGTTGAGTTGCGTAATATAGCCTTGATATCACTACTAATAATCCAGTCTGCGCAGCAACGAAAAGAATCCAGAGGGCTTCATTATCTCATTGACCATAAAGAAAAGAGTGATGTGATTAGATCGACGGTGTTTCGCAAGAAAATTGATGGAGAAAAGTGGGAAATAGAGGTTCTTGAGGAGAAAAATAATGAATAAGCAGCTGGTCATCTCGGTTATGTCGAAAGATCGTCCGGGAATTATAGCAGATATCACTGGTGTCATATTAGATTTGGGCGGTGATCTGGCAGATCTCAATCAATCGGTGTTGGGTGGATATTTTACTATGATTCTTATTGTAGAATTTGATGAAAAGATCACAGCAGAAGACCTCTTTGCTGGCTTTTCACATATTCAATCAAAGACAAAAATAGAGGCAAGCATAAAGCAAATGGATGTACCTCTGGAGATTGAAAAGAGAAATTTACCAACTGAAACTTTTATTGTTACTGTGCAGGCAGAAAACAGAAAAGGCCTGGTGAAAATTATGGGGGATTTCTTTTTTGCAAGGCACATTAATGTGCTGGATCTTGAAACAACGAAGCAACAAAAACACTACACAATGATCTTTCAGATAGACCTGAGCCAGATTTCTTCCCTGGCGGTGTTGAGGAAGGAACTCGAAATGGTTGCTGAGCAGGAGCATTTAGAGATTGTCTTGCAGCATAATGATATTTTCAAGGCGACTCAGGAAGTCGGTACACCGGTTATTTAAATTCAGTGGTGTACAAAAAAAGGAGGACAGTATGCTTCGTTCGGATCAGATAATGGCCACTGTGGAGATGGTACATAAGGAAAACCTCGATGTGCGAACAGTTACCATGGGAATCAATCTGTTGGACTGCAGGAAAGGTTCGGTGAAGGAAACTTGTGCAGCGGTGGAAAAAAAAATAGCGGACTATGCCGACAAGTTTGTAGAAACCTGCAATAGTGTCGCCCAAAAGTTCGGTATTCCAGTGGTAAATAAGCGTATTTCGGTGACTCCTGCAGCATTCGTTGGTGCCGGATTTACAAAAGACAATTTTATTGAACTGGCAAAAGCACTGGATAGAGCAGCAGAAAGTGCAGGGGTGGATATCCTGGGCGGATATACTGCCCATGTTGAAAAAGGTATAACAGCAACTGATCAGGCATTTATCGAATCTATTCCTGAGGCAATTGCTGTGACAAAGAGAGTGTGCGCATCAATTAATGTTGGTTCCAGCCATAAGGGGATCAATATGGATGCGGTGGCAATGATGGGGCCTACTGTAAAAGCACTGGCTGAGCAGACCCGTGAATCAGGAGGATTTGGCGCGGCTAAATTCGTTGTATTCTGTAATCAGCCGGGGGACAATCCCTTTATGGCCGGAGCAATCCATGGTGTGGAAGAGGCCGATGTCGTTTTAAATGTCGGGGTGTCAGGGCCTGGTGTTATCGCAAGATCTCTGGAAAAAACGATTGCTGCCAAAGGAAGGGAAAACCTGAAACTGGATGATATTGCAGAAGAGATAAAACAAATTACCTTCAGGGTTACCCGTTGCGGAGAACTGATTGGCAGACATGTTTCAAAAGAGTTGGGAGTGGAGTTTGGAGTGGTTGACCTGTCACTGGCTCCAACGCCAAAAGTTGGAGATTCCGTAGGCGAAATTTTGCAGATTTTAGGAGTTGATGATGTCGGTGCACCCGGTTCAACGGCGATTGTAGCAATGCTCAATGATGCAGTAAAGAAAGGAGGCATCTTTGCTTCAAAAGCAGTTGGCGGCCTTAGTGGAGCCTTTATACCGGTGATGGAAGATGCGGTACTGGCTGATGCTGTGGCAAAGGGTGCCTTAACCATAGAAAAACTTGAGGCAATGACCTGTGTCTGTTCAGTGGGGCTAGATATGGTGCCGATACCCGGAGACGTGGATGCAGCCACGATTTCGGCCATAATAGCAGATGAAATGGCCCTTGGTATGATCAATAACAAAACGACAGCGGCAAGACTTATTCCAGTACCTGGGAAGAAAGCAGGGGAACAGATCAGTTTCGGAGGACTTTTTGGAGAAAGCCCTATAATGGAAGTAAGGAATGTGGGAAAATCAGACCGCTTTATAAGCTGGGGTGGTCGAATGCCGGCACCAATTCACAGTTTTAAAAATTAGAATTATCAGCACAAAGGAAATATGCATCCCTTTGATGCAGGGGAAAGCGGACTAAAAGAAAAAGGCCATTAAGCAAAAATGCTTAATGGCCTTTCGTGTGGCGTCCCCAGTCGGATTCGAACCGGCGTTGCTGGGATGAAAACCCAGTGTCCTGGACCTGACTAGACGATGGGGACAAACTCATAATATAATAACTGGTGGGTCGTGCGCGGCTCGAACGCGCGACTCTCTGATTAAAAGTCAGATACTCTACCAGCTGAGTTAACGCCCCATGAAGCAAGCTTTTATACAAATTCAATGTGAATGTGTCAACATAAAAGTTTAAAAAATATTAGCATAGTGCAAATAGTTTCGTCAACAATGAAGTGTATAATTTCGTAACTTTTGGCCTGTGGCAGGAATCTGCCTGATATATTCGGGCTCTGCGACCATCTGTTAAAATTGTTGTGACCATAAATACGGAATAAGGTATGATATCTGATCTAAAAACAATCTTGATTACCACTGAACCTCAGCTTCATTCTTTGGTAGTTTTCTGGAACCGCAGTGTTGCAGCAGGATACCGTCAAACGTCCACGCTCGTACCTCGCTGCGGGATTGTTTGTCGATACCCCGCTGCAACCCATGCTACTAGCTATATTAGAAGAAAAATGCCTGCCGGTAGCTGAGTTTGGATGGTAATCAAGAAAATAATTGTTCATGTCAGGAGTTGTAAATGGGATTGATGAAAGGATCTGCGGGTTTTGTTCGCTTCAGTGTTGAAGGGGATCTGCCCGAGAATATATGGGATTACATCGCTGAACGTATTACTGCCTTTGCCTTTAAAGATATTGATGATACCTACGAGGAGGATTCCCTGGGATGGGTCTCTGTCAGCAATATGTTTGACACAGAGTTTAATTATGCTTCCTATGCTGCCGGGAATTACGTAACACTTTCCATGCGGCTGGATGAAAGAAAGGTTTCTGCCACCATCGTGAAGAAATTTGTGGCCAAGGAAGAGGAACGGATCAAAAAAGAAAAAGAAATTCCCAAAATTTCCAGATCCATGCGGGTGGAAATCAAAGAACGTATACAAAATGAACTTATGCGTAAGGCACTACCAATGCCTTCTGTCTTTGATTTGTGCTGGAATCTTGAGGATTCGACTCTGCTCTTCTTTTCAACAAATAAGAAGGCACAGGCCCTTCTTGAGGATCTTTTTAAAGAGACCTTTGGATTGACTATCATGCAGCAGATTCCATACCTGTGTGGAGAGCATTTGCTGGATGAAGAGGGGGCCGACAGGCTTGCGAGAATCACCCCGGATATATTTGTTTAGGGAGTAGAACCAATGGATTTAGTAGATCTTATAGAAGAAAAACGATTCCTGGGACAGGAGTTTCTGACCTGGCTCTGGTGGAAGAGTGAAGAGCGCGGCGGTGTTGTGGCCTTACCTGGTGAGGGTGATATTGTAGTCGTTTTTGAAAAACATATGCTGCTGGAATACGGAGCTGGCGACTCAAATGAAAAGCTGATTTGCTCGGGCCTGCAGACGGAGTTGAAAGAGGCCCGTACCGGTCTTACCATGGGCAAAAAACTCGAGCAGGCACGAATCCAGATTGTCTATAACGATTATGAATGGAATTTTACCATGGCAGCGGCCCTTATGGAGTTTCGCAGCGTGAAGCTGCCGAAAACCGGTGGCACTGAAAATCTTAATGATCCGGAAGAGCGTGAGGGGATGATACTGGAACGGATCTTTTTGTTTGAAGAGCTGGTTCGTATCGTACTTGAATTGTTTCGGGTATATCTCAAGCAGCGTGTTGCTGACGAATGGCGTGAAGAATTGGCGAAGATTCGGGCATGGGTCGCTTTGGCCGAGTAGAGTTGAAAAAATAAAAATAAAAAAATATAGAATCTATTATGGAGTTTGAAACAGTAATCGGGCTTGAAATTCATGCCCAACTGAAAACAAAATCAAAGATATTCTGCGGTTGCTCTACAGAATTTGGTGCCCCCGCCAACACGCATACCTGTCAGATATGCCTGGGAATGCCTGGAGTTTTGCCGGTACTCAACAAAAAAGTAGTTGAGTATTCGATCAAAATGGGACTGGCCACAGGTTCTACCATCAATAAGTTCAACCAGTTTGCCCGTAAAAATTATTTCTACCCGGATTTGCCTAAGGGCTATCAGACTTCCCAGTTTGATTTGCCCATAGTTGAGTTTGGTGAAGTTGAAATTGAGGTAAATGGTACGACAAAAGTGATTGGTATCACTCGTATGCATATGGAAGAAGATGCAGGCAAGCTTATCCACGATGATCGGGAACCGTTGTCCTATGTGGATCTGAACCGGACTGGCACACCATTGCTGGAGATCGTTTCCGAGCCGGATATGCGTTCACCCGAAGAAGCTTATGCCTATCTCCGCAAACTGCATGCAATCTTGCGATATCTTGATATCTGTGATGGGAATATGCAAGAGGGAAGTTTTCGCTGTGATGCGAATATCTCCCTTCGCCCTGTGGGGCAGGAAGAGTTGGGTACGCGTACCGAACTCAAAAATATGAATTCATTCAAGAATGTGCAGGCCGCTCTGGAATATGAGGTTCGACGTCAGCGTGATCTGCTCCTTGATGGAGAACAGGTGGTGCAGGAGACCCTGCTCTGGAATCCTGACAGCAATCGGACAGCATCCATGCGCAGTAAGGAAGAGGCGCACGATTACCGTTACTTCCCCTGTCCTGATCTGGTTCCAATTGTCATTGACGATGAATGGATTGAAGAAATACGAAAAACCCTGCCGGAACTCCCGGATGCCAGGAAACAACGTTTTATCAGCGACTACAAATTACCGGAATATGATGCGGCAATTCTTACCGGATCGCGTGACCTGGCCGATTATTTTGAAGAGGCTGTGCAGGGTGGGGCCAAGTCGAAGAAGGTTTCTAACTGGCTGATGACCGAGTTTTTAAGGGAGCTGAAGGGCGAAGAGATAACAGCATGCAAGGTGACGGCAAAACAGCTTGGTGTTCTGTTGAAAATGGTTGATGACGGAACTATTTCAGGAAAAATTGCCAAGGTTGTCTTTCCGGAAATGATGGCAACCGGAAAAGATGCCGGAGTCGTGGTCGCAGAAAAGAATCTGGTGCAGGTTTCTGACCAGGGTGAATTACTTGCCATGGTGCAGGAAATTATTGCCGACAATCCGGGGCAGGCCGAAGATTTCAGGGGCGGCAAGACAAAGCTTATGGGCTATTTTGTCGGACAACTGATGCAGAAGACCAAGGGCAAGGCCAATCCTCAGATTGCCAATGAACTCTTCGCCAAAGAATTAAATGCATAATTTCCATGTGAGCTTGCGCCTGACAGGGTAAAGGGCTTCCGGAAAGTTCCCGTGATATGAACAAAGAAGAGTGGCAGAAAAAAGGGGCAGGGCACAGACAACGCCTGCGTGATAGATTTCTTGAACGTGGTCTCGATGGATTTTCTGACGCTGAGATTCTTGAGTTACTGCTCTCCTTTGGCACACCCAGAAGTGATTGTAAGGAACCATCCCGGGCAGCCCTGGACAAGTTTGGCAGCCTTTCGGCAGTGCTTGAAGAACCCCTTGCAGGGCTGCAGGAAATTAAAGGCATTGGCCCTAAGAACGGTTTTGCAGTTCATTTTATTCAGGCCGTGGCCAGACGTTATCTGAAGGATCGTTTGCAGGGAAAACGTTACCTTCACTCGTCCTCTGCAGTTCGTGACTATCTGAATCATGCCATGCGTGGCCTGAAAAAAGAGGTCTTCATTGTCATCTATCTTGATTCTTCCCACGCCATCCTGGACTCAGTAACAGTGGCCGAGGGAACCGTCAACCTCAATACTATCTACCCACGGGAACTGATTAAACAGGCACTGCAGAAAAATGCAGCGGCCATGATTGTTGCCCACAACCATCCTTCCGGTTCCCTTGAGCCTTCTACTCAGGATATGCAACTTACCCGTACTCTCTTTCTGCTGGGCAATATGATGCAGGTGCAGCTTCTGGATCATATAATTATTGGTAATGGCAGTTATTCTTTTGCAGATCAGGGGTTGATGGCAACGATCCGAGAACAATGCTGTGAGACCATGGAATCCCTGCATGGCACCTGAATGAAGCCTTCCCTCTATATTCACATTCCCTTTTGCCTGGCTAAATGCAACTACTGTTCCTTTAACTCCTATGCGGGGCTGGAAGGCCTGCAGGAACGATATGTTGAGTGCATGTGTGTCGAATGCCGCAATGTCGCGGCTAAGGGGCAGCCAGCGCCTTTACAGAGCGTTTTCTTTGGTGGGGGGACGCCTACACTGTTGTCAAATGATCAGCTGCAGAGGCTGCTTGCCACAATTGTTTCCTGTTTTGATATTGAAGAGGGTGCTGAAATATCCATTGAGGCAAATCCCGGAACCGTCAATCTGGAAAAATTTCAACTGCTGCGGGCAAGTGGCATAAACCGTCTCTCCATTGGGGTGCAATCTTTCAATGATGCTGAGCTGCGTGCAATTGCTCGTGTCCATTCCGCGGAAGAAGCGAAACAGGCCCTCGAACTTGCAAGGGTTGCCGGTTTCAGCAACCTGAGTATTGACCTGATGTACGGCCTTCCGCAACAGACTGCAAAAAGCTGGCGGGAAAGTCTTGGCACTGCACTGTCAATGGGTATACAGCATCTGTCTTTGTATCAGCTCACCGTGGAAGAAAAAACTCCACTGGAAAAAATGCTTGCCTGTGGCAGTCTTCAGCTGCCGGACGAAGATGTTATTGCAGAGATGGATGAGATTACCGCCTCTTTGATGGAAAGTAATGGTCTGTATCAGTATGAAATTTCCAACTATGCACGGGAAGGGTATCAGTGTTCCCACAATATTAACTATTGGCAAAATGGGGAATATTATGCAATGGGAGCTGGAGCGGTTGCATATCTTGAGGGAACGAGGATCAAGAATATTGCAGGTCCCGAGCACTATTGCAGTTTAGTGGAGTCCGGACAATCAGTGGAGGCGGAGAGGGAGCGTCTGGACAAAGAGGCCTCTTTTCGCGAATCTGTTATTATGGGCCTGCGGTTGAACTGCGGGGTGTCATGCAAAAGGCTGGAACGACGATACGCAATCACATTAGACCAGGTGTATGGCACAACAATAGAGAGCTTACGGGCTCGTGATTTGCTTGAATATGAAGGTGAGTATCTGCGATTGACAGGGCAGGGCAGGGTATTTGCCAATCTGGTGATGGCGGAACTGGTGTAGGTTGTGCTAAAAAGCAGGGGATTTGACTTGTTTTTCAGAGAATACTTCGGGAAAAACAAGTCAAATATTCCGCGGGCTCAGGGGGATCCCGCAGGCCGGGGCCTAAAAATTAAAGACAGTGGCGCCCGTCGCCATATCTATAAGATTACCGCCTGTGTCGAGTTTCATGTTGCTGTAGAAATCTCCTTCATCAAGATTACGGCCACCGGCACAGGGCTTACAGACACCGGTTTTCACATTCTTTTCTTCAAGATAAGAGAGATAATCTGCCGGGCAGTCACCGGTGATTGTTTTCTGTGAAGCATCTTTGTCTTTTACTGCCCACAGTGCTCCGCCATCAACGAGAAATATATTAACAGTGTGTCCCTTCTCGTGGGCAATTTTAGAAAACTGGAAACAGCGTGCCGCCTTTTCATTGTCGTCCGTGTGTAGAATAAAAACGTAGTCAGCCATGGGAATTCTCCTTTGCGAAAATGATGAAGTTGGTGGGAAGTATCATTAATAACTCACTCCTTTTAAACATATGTCCAATAAAAAAGCAAATGACATGCTTTATTAACGGTGTCACAGGCTATTCTTGTTCGCTGTAACTGTGGAAATTCGAAGGGTGCAGCAGGAATAATAATGATGATGGTCGTGTGGGGATAATTATTTCCCTCTGCAACTGACCATGGTATCCTCGGTGAAAAACATCGTGTATAATTTTGAATCACATTTTATGGCACTGGATCAGGAGGAAAGTGAATAATGTATCTGCCGGCACTTGCAAAAGATCTGTATAAGGCTCAACAGGAAGTAGAACAACTTGAACGGGAACTGAAGCTTGCAACCAGCGTTGCAGCGCAGGATAAAGTGAAAGATGAGCTCCGCCAGGTAAATGCGGAACTTGCCCAGCTCAAACAAATAATGGAGGGGCGAAAGGAGCATTCCAGGGCTTCTCTGTATAAAGCAAAATCCCGTTATTGAGAAGTGAGCCGTCAGCCACACTTCACGAAGACACTTTTTAGCACTACTCCTTGCCATCCATTTTTTTGGTATTTATAATAACACATGCTTTGCCGGGAAGATATTATCACGGTATCCATCCACAATATAAATCAATTTTCAGGTGATCCTTATGCAGACATTTTCCAGAAGAACATTCTTTCTTTTCGTGTTGTTTTCCTTTTTGTTCACTTTTGTCAGTTCCTCTCTCCATGCCGGATCGGCAAAAGAGAGACAGGGTTGGGGAAGTAAAGATGAATATAATCAGTATTATAACCCCAAAGAGCTGGATAAGCTGAAGGGAGAAGTGCTAAAGTTCAAGAAAGTTAAACCCCTTGCCGGAATGTCCAAGGCAACTGTCCTGATTTTAGATGAAGATGGAGATAAGGTTGTTGTTCACCTTTGTCCCGTCTGGTTTGCCACGGCAAAGGACACTGGAATTAAGCGTGGAGATAAAGTTAAAATCAAGGGAAGTTGGGCTGAAATAGATGGCGAGGATGTTTTTATGGCTTCCAAAGTAAAAAAAGGTGAACATTATGAATTTAAAGTGCGCCTGACCAACGATGGAACACCCTTTTGGAATATGACTCCCGAGGAATTGGCCCACGAAAGAGGGCAGCAGTAATCAAATGTTTGTGGTGATTTTTATGCCGCCAGAATTTTGCCGAGGAAAGAGATATGAAGAGGCCTTGTCCGTTTGTGAATTATTGGCTTGCATGCTTTTTAGTACCGTATAAATACTTTTCGTGTATTTTCACCCTTCAAGGGGGTACTGAACGGAGTGAAAAGAATTTGGTGAAGGTACTTAACCCTCTTTGTGGGGTGTTAGTGGTCTTTTTGCTGAATGGCTGCATTTTGGGACAACAAAGCACGGCTCTGTCTGACTCCGAACTTCCTGGAATAAGTAGTAGTCTTGAGCCAGGATTACGTGTGTACTATAAATCCGGTTTTTATCGCCACCTCAATCAAATGGAAAGTGATGAGGTCATGCTGGGGTATGGGAGACAGGGTCCGCCTGTTGCCCTCCTGAATCATCAATTCAATAAAACAGAGGTTTTTGCCAGCGGAGAAAAAAAGGGGGTTGGCGTATTCTTCAGCGGCTACCTGAAAATGGATACTCCGGGAACGTACCGTTTTCAGGCAATGTCCAATGACGGAATCCGGGTGATTGTTCATCAGACAAGGGTTGTTTATGACCCGCGTTTTCACTCCGACAGGCTCTCTGAGACAGGTGAAGTGGCGATTGCAGACCCAAAATGGTATCCGATTACGGTAAAGTATTTTCAGCGTAAGGGGACAGCTCGTCTTGAATTATTCTGGCAGCCTCCGGGAGCAGAAGCTTTTGTGATTATTCCAGCTGCAGCCTATGGACATGTCAAGGCCGATACACAATAGCCATTTTTAAAGAAGTCAGTGAGTTACTTTTGTAACGAGTAACCAGAGAAGATGAAGACTGGCCAGTGCATAGAGTCCGGCAATCACATCGTCCATCATAATCCCGAATCCACCATGGATGTGCTGGTCAAACCATGAACAGGGAAAGGGTTTGAACACATCAAAAACACGAAAGAGAAGGAAGCCCAGGATCCAGGCGGCCGGATGATTTGGAGCAGCAGTAAGGGTGATAAACATCCCCACAAATTCATCAATAACGATTGGCCCGGCATCGGCCTGATCAAGAATTTTTTCGGCAGATCCTGAGAGGATGCAACCCAACACAAAAAGAACAGCCAGCATGCCAAGGTAGGTGGGCATGGGCAGGTTACGCATAAAAAACCAGGGAACAAGGGCCACTAGTGATCCCCATGTACCGGGGGCTTTGGGGAGATTGCCGGAGTAAAAACCGGTGGCCAGAAACATGATGATCTTGTCCATTACTCTTCCTTTTGTTCTGCCCGCACAATAGCTCTGTAGACACGTGCCAGGGGGATATTGTTCATTTTTGCGATTTTTCTGCACGCTTCATATTCGGGATAAATAACTTCTCCCTCAGGGGTTTGTACCAGTTTGGCCTCAACTTTTCCCCACTCTGTATGTACTGCAATTTTTTTGCGGCTGAGAGTCATCCGTTTTTCCTGGCGAAAGCGCAGGCCAATGGCGCTGGTTTCAGAGAGGATAATCTGTTTCAGGGGCAGCGTCTGCCAGGGTCTGGCAATGACCTGCAGACAATGACCGGGGCGGCCCTTTTTCATCAGCAGAGGTGAGAGGGAGACATCCAGGGCACCGGCAGCAAAGAGCTGTTCACAGAGATAGGGAAAGAGTTCCGTGTTCCAGTCGTCCAGGTTGGTCTCTATGATTTCCACAGTCTGGCTTTCCTCTGCATCCTGTGTTTCTCCGATAATCAGGCGCAGCAGGTTGGGCTGATTATCGCCTAAAGCATTGCTTCCGGCCCCATAGCCAATATGCTTGATTGTCATGCCTGGCATGGCGCCAAAGGTGCTTGCCAGTTGTACTGCAAGCACTGCACCGGTGGGGGTGACGAGTTCCTGCTCCTGTTCAACTCCGTACACCGGAACGTCTTGCAGCAGTTCGCAGACTGCAGGAGCGGGCAGGGGAAGCTTTCCGTGATCGCAGTGCACAAAACCTCTTCCCATGGGCAGCGGCGAACAGTGTATGGCATTGATGCCGAAAAAGTCCAAACCGACCAGCGTGCCCACAACATCAACAATGGTGTCCACCGCACCAACTTCATGGAAGTGGATTTTGGCAAGATCAACATCGTGGACTTTGGCTTCTGCTTCTGCCAGACGGATGAAAATCTGTTCAGCCTTCTCTTTTATTGCGGGTTGAAGGCTGCTGCTTTGAAGAAGATCCAGAATATTACCAAGATGGCGGAATTGCTGTCTGGAAGGGGAGAGTACTCGAACGCTGCTACAGGCTATCCCACAACGAATTTCCTGCTTCACATCAATGCTGAAATCCAGTCCCGGGATTTTGCCAAGTTCAGCGGCGAGGAGATCCTGTGAGAAGCCGGCATGGAAGAGGGCGCCCAGAAACATATCCCCACTGATTCCTGAAAAGCAGTCAAGGTAGCAGGTGGTCGTAGAGTCTGGCATTACTTGAACTTCAGGGGGTTTGCAGAAATTGCTGGCCGTTTGCCAGTTTCTGACCGCAGAGGTAGGCCTCTACACTCATCCGCTTCTTGCCTTCCGGCTGGATTTCACGAACCAGCAGTGATCCATCACCGGTGGCCAGCAGCAGACCCTTACGATCCGCCAGGAGAATAGTCCCCGGAGCCTGTGTACACTTTGTATCGCTGAGTGATGGAGAGAAAAAACGAAATCGTTTTCCCTCAAGAAAACTGTAGGCCGTTGGCCATGGATCCATCCCCCTGATAAGGCGGTGGATTTCGGCAGCCGATCTGGTCCAGTCGATACACCCATCTTCTTTCTTCAGTGGTGGCGCTTCGGTGGCCAGGCTGTGATTCTGCTCAATGGGAGGGAGTTTATCCTGTCGCAGAAGATCAAGGGCTTCTATAAGTGCACGCCCGCCAAGAGTTGAGAGTTTGCTAAAGAGTCCTCCCGCTGTTTCATCATCTGTAACAGGGATGGATGCTGGCAGAAGCATTGCGCCTGTATCCATCCCCACATCCATCTGCATAATTGTGACTCCCGCTTCTTTGTCGCCTGCAAGAACAGCCCACTGAATGGGAGCGGCACCACGGTGACGGGGCAGAAGAGAGCCATGAATATTAATACAACCCAAAGGCGGCAGATCAAGGATGGATGGAGGCAGAATCCGACCATAGGCGGCAACAATTATTAAATCCGCTTTGTAGGAACGTAGTTCATCAGCAAATTCCCCGGTTCTGATTTTTGTGGGTTGCAGCACGGGAATAGCAAAAGATTCAGCCAGGATTTTTACCGGCGGGGGCGTAAGCTTTTTCCCGCGCCCTTTGGGGCGATCCGGTTGGCTGATAACCGCCACCACCTGGTCGGGCCCGTCGATCAGGGCCTGCAGCGCGGGAACAGAAAAATCAGGTGTTCCCATAAAGATGATTCGAAACGTTCTGTTTTCTGTTGTCATGATCTCGTTTATTTTTTGCCGGCAGCCAGTTGTTTTTTGATCTTTTTCTTATACAGCGTGCGTTTTAATACAGAGAGGTAATCGAGAAACAGGATACCATGCAGATGGTCAATCTCATGTTGGAGCACAACGGCAAAACGGTCTTCAGCGGTGAGTTCCTGCTCTGTTCCTTCTACATCCTGATACGAAACAGTGATTATTTTGCTCCGTGTCACAGACGCAGTGAGGTCGAGGAGGGAGAGGCAGCCTTCTTCATCCACCTGCTTGCCTTCTTTTTTGTTAATGACAGGGTTCACCATGACCATTGCTTCCTTCTCTGCATCTTCGGCATCATCGTCATCTTCGGTGATATCCAGCACAATCAACTGGATAGATGCTCCTACCTGGGGGGCAGCTAAGCCTACACCCGGAGCGTCATACATGGATTCGACCATATCTGTAATCAGGGTGGTGAGAGTGGAATCAAATTCGGTGACTTGTTTTGCTTTTTGTCGCAGAACAGGGTCTGGAAATGTAAGTATGGGTAACAGGCTCATGGCAATTTGTAATGTATTTATGCAATAAAGATTTTTGGGGTGAAGTTGGGAAATATAGCATATGGCTCTCCTTTCCGCACCAAAGTTGTATTTCATAACAATATGCGCTACTATTTGAATAGTCAATTTAGACTATTAACTTTTTTGTAAAAACAATACAACTTATGATAATTACTTTCTTTATTTCATTTTTTGTCAGTTATCTTCTGGGTGCTGTTCCCTTTGGCCTGCTCTTTAGCCGGGCGGTTGGAAAAGACGTGCGTCAGGAGGGAAGTGGTAATATAGGGGCCACAAATGTGAACCGGGTCCTGGGGAAAAAACTGGGCATCCTGACCCTGCTCTGTGACGTGGCAAAGGGCTTTTTCCCGGTATTTATTGCTACTGCTTTTCTGCCTTCCACGGGCAATGCTGAGCTGATTGTCGCCCTGTGCGGGCTGGCAACTGTCCTTGGCCATATGTTTTCCGTGTATATGGGGTTTAAGGGTGGCAAAGGAGTGGCCACAGCCCTTGGCGTGTTTCTGTTTTTCTCCCCGCTGGCTGTTCTCTTTGCCTTGTTTCTTTTTGTTGCAGTGGTGTATTTCAGCGGCTTTGTTTCAGCCGGATCCCTTGCCGCATCCGCTTTTATTCCTCTCTGTCTCTGGTTGCTTGGCAGCAGTCTGCCAGTATTGCTCGTTGCATGCACCATTGCACTGCTTATCTGGCTGAAACACAGTTCGAATATTGGCCGGCTTATGCGTGGTGAGGAAAAAAGCTGGAAGACAAAGGAGGCAAAATGACAAAGTCAGAATGGAAAGAGGTCTTCGAGGCAAAAGAACTTTTAGGGCTTGGTGACAGTGCAACCCTTGGCGAAATCAAGCGCAGTTATCGGCAGCGATGCAAAAAATTTCATCCGGATATCGTTGGAGATGACAAGGCCAAAGGGGATATGATGCGAAAACTCACCCGGGCCTATGATGTTCTTATGAATCATTATAAACAGTTCAAGATCCCCCTGATTCCGCAAAAAGGAGAGGCTATAGAGGCCGAAGACTGGTGGATGGATCGTTTTGGCCGGGATCCGCTCTGGGGAAAAAACAATGTCTGATTCGTTGTTGTAAATAGCCTGGCAAATAAAATGTTCTGCTTTCTGTCGTCATTCCCTCCCTTTCCCCCTTGTCCTCTCCCTGTCTTTAATTTCTTGACATAAATTGATTAGGGACGCTATTGTTTAGCCATGCTAAGTAATATTCACATGCAAAAGATATAATTATGAGCAGTCAAAAAACAAATGAACAGGCACGCTTTATTGCCAGGGCCGGCAGAAAGCTGAAGGATCACATCTTTTCCATTCAGTCTGGTCTGCACAGTGGCAGTGGAAGCTGTAAAGGTGAGGAACTTTCCATGGCACAGGTGCAGATGGTTATGGCAGTGCAGTCTGAGGCTGATTTGACCATCACCCGCCTTGCCGGAAAGTTGAAAGTTGCCCCGCCATCGGTTTCCAGTATGGTGGACCGTCTGGTTGAAAAAGGAGTCTTGCTTCGTGAACGGAGCGAGCAGGACAGGAGAAAAGTTGTGGTTCGCCTGTCTGCGAAGGCTGCAGTACACGCCGAGCGTATGGAAGGGGTGGTACTTGCTGCATTTCTTGATCTTGTGGAAAAAGTAGGGCCTGAAACGGCAGAAAAATGGTGCGAAGTGCTCGAACGTGTGGAGCAGGTATTGATGGCAAACGAGAATGATGATGAGTGAAAAAGAGACAAAAGTCGATAAATCTACGGTGCTTATTCGGGTCATTGCCTGTGTGCTTATTCTGGCAGTGGGCGTTGTGGGCTTAAAACTACTGAAGGGCAGAAAGAAACCACCAGCCCACGCTGCTGTACAGGAGCGCCCCTTAAAGATTGAGGCGCAGTCAGTCTCTTTTTCCACTGTTCCTGTGCTTATTGAAGCCCATGGGCAGTTACGTTCCATCCGGATGGTGGAAATTGCCGCAGAAGTTGCAGGCAGTGTGGTGGAGGTGCATCCCCGCCTGCAGAGGGGCGAGGTGATCGCAGCGGGAGAACTTCTTTTTGCCATAGACGACCGGGACTATCGCAGTGAATACGAGAGCAATAAGACCCGTTTGATGATTTTAAAGCGCGATAAAGAACTCACCGCCAAAGAACTGGCTCGTGTACGTTCACTTTTTGAGAAAAGTAAGGTTGGAACCAGGGCTGGGGTCGAAAAGGCGGAACAGGCTGCAAACAGCAGTGCGGATCGACTGGCCCAGGTCAGGCAGGCCATGACAAGGTCCGGGATCAACCTGGAACGCTGTCGGGTTGTCGCACCTTTCACCTGTCGTATCACAAGCAAAAAAATTGAAAAGGGCCAGTATGTAGCACCTGGTAAAATAGTGCTGGGTCTTGCCGATGATGCCATCCTTGAGCTTGAAGTCCCCCTGGACAGCAGCGACGCCTTTCAGTGGTTGCAGTTTGCAGAGAACAGCGCAGCTGCCGGTGCATGGTTTGCAGAAATAAAACCTGTGCAGTGTGAGGTCAGCTGGACAGAAGATTCTGCCAACAGAGCCATTGGAGTCTTAAGCCGGGTCAGCTTCTTTGACGAGCAGACACGAACCGTGAAGGTCGTTCTCAATATTGATGCCAGACAGTTTCAGGGACAAAAAGCAGCGATGCCACTGGTTGCCGGAATGTTCTGCCGGGTGCTTATTCCCGGTGGCAGTATGCAGCAGGTTGTGGAACTGCCGCGCTGGGCAGTGAGTTTTGAAAATACGGTATACCTTATCCGGGACGGTCGTCTTGCCACAGTTCCAGTTGTTGTGGCGCGTGTTCAGGGCAATAAGTCCTTTATCAGTGCGGGCCTGAAAGATGGTGATCAGGTTGTGACCACCCGCCTGGTCAATCCTTTAGAGCGCAGTCTGGTGAAAGTTGTGGGTGGGAGCAGGAGCGCGAAACATGAATAACCTTCTTGCCTCCTTTGCCCGGAATACGGTTTTTGCCAATATTCTGCTGCTGTTGATCTTTTTTGCCGGTTTTCTGGCCACCAGTAATATGGTTCGTGAGAGTTTTCCTGAATTTTCCATAGATATGATCTCCATTTCTGTCATTTATCCGGGTGCAGATCCGGAAGAGGTGGAAGAGGGTATTAATCAAAAAATAGAGGAAGCTCTGGAATCCATCCAGGGCATAGACCGCTATACCACAAAATCCTACGAAAACCGGGCCACCGTCACCATTGAAGTAAAGGACGGCTATGACACTTCGGAAGTGCTCGGCAATGTTGAATCTCATGTAAATGCGATCTCCACCTTTCCACTGGGTGCGGAAAAACCGGTGATTCGTGAAATCGTTAAAAAGCAGGTGGTGATGCTACTGGCGCTGTCTGGTGATTTGAGTGAAAAACAACTCAAACAGTGGGGGGAGCGCATAAAGGACGAGGTGAAACTGATCCCGGTCATTTCACAGGTTGAGGCCTATGGAACCCGCGAGTATGAGATTGGCATTGAAATCTCTGAGGAACGCCTGCGTCGTTATGGTCTCACCTTCGAGCAGGTTGCTGTTGCTGTGCGCAAATCAAGTATTAACCTGACCGGTGGAACACTGAGAACCGTCGGTGAAGAGATCAGAATTCGTACTGTGGGAAGAAAGTATACGGGGGCTGAGCTTGCGGACATCGTAGTTCTGGCACGACCCGGCGGGGAGATCATTACCCTGGATCGTTTGGCAGAAATTCATGATGCCTTTACCGAGGATCCTGTTTTTGCCACCATCGACGATCAACCGGCAATGTTTGTGCAAATTGCCAAGACCGAGGAGGAGGATGCCATCAAGATTTCCAATTCAGTGCAGGCCTTTGTGGCTGAAAAAGAAAAAATCCTCCCTCCCGGTGTCCATATTTCCGTGTTCTACGATACCACTGATTCTCTGCGGGGGCGTATTCAGCTGCTTACCCGCAACGGTGTGATTGGTCTTTGTCTTGTCTTTTTTATGCTCTGGCTTTTTCTTGATTTACGACTCTCCTTCTGGGCAGGGCTTGGTATTCCAATCTCCATTGCCGGTGCCATGTTTATTCTCTGGTCCATCGATGCCACCATCAATATGATTTCACTCTTTGGCCTGATCATGGTGCTTGGCATTGTGGTGGATGATGCCATTGTGGTGGGAG
>JAOZKN010000230.1 GCA_029935315.1 Desulfocapsa sp.
GCCACAGTCCCGGCCGTAACCACAACCGGAACGTCCGGTGTCACTTCTACGGAAATTACCATTACAGGGACAGTCACAGATGACGGCGGCGACACAATTATTCACAATGGGGCCTGTTTGAGTGAAACTTCAGATCCGACCATCAATGACAACTGTGTAAGTTCAACAGTTGGTAATCCCTTTACAGCAGATTTTACCGGCCTGAGTGCCGATACATTATACTTCTACAGAACCTATGCTGAAAATAATGTCGGCATAGCCTACAGTTCCATAGGTGCTTTTACGACTGAAGCCGGTTTACCGACCGTATTTACCAAGGGTGTCGAAGAATACACTACTCAGGCTATAACAACTGGATACACCATCAGTGATGGCGGTTCTTCCATAACAGATAAAGGCATCTGCTGGTCCATTGCAACTGATCCAGATCCTGTAATAGGTGGAAATTGCATCAGCAGCGGTTCTGGCCCGGGAATATTTTATGCTACCATACACGGGTTGAGTGCATACACTGATTATAAATTCCGTGCTTATGCCACTAACTCGGCTCTTGGCAGTTACCCCGGAGGAAACGGTTATGGCGATGTGATGGCATTTAAAACGTTACCAGATATTCCAACACTGAAAACCGAAACCATAACAGATATTACCGGAGACTCGGCGACAAGCGGCGGAAAAGAGATTCATCAGAATGGAACGTCTGTTACTGCCCGTGGTATTTGCTGGAACATTACTGGCAGTCCGACCCTTACTGATACCTGTCTGGCTGATAAAGTTGGCGGTACCAAGGATTTCACATCGGATCTTTCAGGTCTTGCTGGAAAGACAACTTACTATGTTCGTGCCTATGCCACTAATTCTGCAGGCACAGGCTATGGCAGCAAAGTTCTCTCTTTTGTAACAGCGCGGGGAAAACCCTATGTTCAAACAGACCCGACAGATTCGATCGATTTTACCTCTGCAGTTGCCCATGGTCAGACCATAAGTGATGGCGGGTATCCGATAAGTCACCGCGGTATCTGCTGGGGCACAGACTCCAACCCGGACGACAGTACCGGAGACTGCGTTGCCGCAGGATCTGGTATTGGTGGGTTTTCAATTGACATCAGCGGCTTAACTGCAGGGACGACCTATCATGTTCGAGCCTATGGAGAGAATAAGGAAGGGAGGAACTATGGTGCTGACCTGTCGTTCACCACTACTGCCCAGACCCCTCCCACGGTCACCACAGCTACGGTGAGTAACATAACGAGCAACAGTGCAAGCGCAGATGGGGAGGTCACCAGCGATGGAAATGGCACTGTAACTGAACGTGGTATCTGCTGGGGAGAAAACGTAGATCCTGACACCACAGGTACCTGTTTGCAGGATACTGTTGCAGGCCTGGGTGCATTTACAGTTGATATTAGCGGACTCGACAATGGAACTGTCTATCATGTTCGAGCCTATGCGATCAACTTGTATGGCACCGGTTACGGAGCCGATATCTCGTTTATGACCCTGTCCGCAGCATCAGCCATAACTACAACGGTACCATTTGATATCACCAAAAATTCTGCCAGCAGCGGTGGAACCATCAGTGACGATGGCG
>JAOZKN010000147.1 GCA_029935315.1 Desulfocapsa sp.
ATACGAAAAACAGAAGCCGCAGCCAACTCTTCAAAATAGTCTTTTGCCTGTGCTTCGTAGAGGGCAAGTAAAGGCTCTACAAAGCCGTCATCATGAAGCCGGGGGACCGTGCCAAAAGAGTTTAAACTCCTGCTGGCAAGCAACCACTCCAGGGCTTCTTTTGTAATATTTGGCATATCACAGGCAATAAGCAGCCAACAAGAATCCGCATTCCAGCGCATGGCAGCAAGTATTCCTGTCAAGGGTCCTGCAACTTCCGGGATATCTGGTATACGCTGGAGATGGTTCAAACTTTCGGGGATATCTCCCTTGCCGGAGATAACCACCTCATCCACAAAGGAACTGAGCAGGTTAGCCGTATGTTCCACCCATGTTGCACCATCTTCTCCACGGATCAGATGTTTGGGACGCCCCATTCTGGAGCTACGGCCGCCAATCAGCAGACAGGCTCGAAGGGGGGAAAGATTCTGCTTTTTTTCGTTCATATTCTACAGCATGGGTGTTTGAGTTGATTGCGGCAAAATCCCCGCTGCACGCCCACGTTCCAGAAAAGAATCTATGGCTGCAAGCCCTTCGTGACCTAACTCTTTTGAATATTCATTCACATAAAGACCTATATGATTCTGCATCACTTTTTCATCCATTTCCTGGGCATGTTCCTGCATATACCTCACACACTCTGCCGGATGGCTATCTGCGTAGCGAATACTTTCCTGGATACCACGATCGATGGCCTCAATTTTCTCCTGGCCAAGGGAACGTCTCGCGGCAATACATCCTAGGGGAATGGGATGGCCGGATATTTGCTCCCACCACTGCCCCAGATCCTGCAAACAAATCAGTCCCTGCTCCTCGTAGGTAAAACGACTCTCATGGATAATCACACCAACATCGACTTCCCCGTCCAGGAGTGCCTGCATAATGGTATCAAAACGCATTGCACGCAGATTGCCTGCGGCCGGGGAATACAAACGAAAGAGCATATTTGCTGTGGTAAATTCCCCGGGTATGGCCACGGTGGCATGTCTAAGGTTTTCAGGATCAAAACCAGGCCGTGCTATGAGTAACGGACCACAACCCCGACCAAGTGCGGATCCCGCAGAAAGCACGCAATACTCATCAAGCACATGGCCAAGGGCATGAAAGGAGAGTTTAGTGATATCAAGCGTCTTCTCCATGGCCAGTCGATTCAAGGTTTCCACATCTTCAAGGCGGGGAGTCTGCAGTGCCATATCCGGCAGCACTATTTTCTGGTGAGCCAGTGCATAAAAGATATAGGTATCGTTGGGACATGGGGAATAACCAATACTCAAACGTTGTGTCATCTTTTTATCAACTCCTCTACAAGGATCGCTGTAACTTTGCCCGCCTGCTGACATGCCTCATCGAGCTTCCAGCGGCTGAGATCCCGATCTTCCACAAAATTCGAGACACAACGCATTTCAACAAGGGGCAGATCAAATTCTTCGCAAACCCTTGCCACAGCAACACCTTCCATATTTTCACACAAGGCGCCATACTGCTCCTTCAGTTTACGGCCTCTCGCAGCTGTTGCACTCACTCCGGCAACAGTCACAAACGTCCCTCTTTTGCAGGGGATATTCTGTTCCTGTAGCACCCTGAGACAACGTTTATGCAATCCACTATCCAGAGCATAGGTCGATTTGTGGACAAGATGATCCGGAAGCGCTTCAAAATGATCCCCATAACAAATACCGAAATCGCCAAAGAGTTCCTCTTTCGCCAGGCAGATATCAAGAAGATCTGCATCTGTCTTTGACTGGGAACGATACGCTCCCGCGACCCCAAAATGTAAAACAGCAGTGAAACTATTCTTCTGTTTTTCCAGAAATCTGGTCAGACGAAGCGTTGTTTCCACAACACCCACACCACTCACCATACTCATCCACTGATTTTCATCAGCGGGAAGCAGGTCAAGCAGGGGACGAAGTTCTAATTCTGTTGCACAAACGACAAGGATCATGGTAGGAAAAAAGGTTCAAAGGTTTACACTCAGACAAGCATCGACAAATATTTATACCGTAAAAAACAGACAACATGCAACAGGATTTCGCCCTCCAGTCATATAACTATACGCTTCCTGCTGGAAACATTGCCCAGCACCCTGCTGAGGCAAGAGAGAATTCCCGCCTGCTTATTCTTAATCGCAAGACCCGGCAACAAGAGCATGGGAACTTCCATGATATCATAACGCTTTTTAAACCCGGCGATCTGCTGGTGGTAAATAATACAAAAGTTTTTCCTGCAAGGCTTTATGGCAACAAGGAAAGCGGTGGCAAGGTAGAGGTCTTTCTCCTTGCCTATCCCGTTGAGCAGACAACAACTGACAAGGCAGAAAAAAAAGCGGAAGTAACAAGTCTGATCAAGAGTTCCAAACGTCCAAAGCCAGGTACGATCCTCCATCTGGGTCCTGATCTCAGGGCGGTTGTGCTGGAACTGCTGGCCGATGGAAAAGTGCAAATCGAACTCCGTTATGACGCAACAAAGGATCTTGCCACCATCCTGGGGCAGTATGGCCAGGTCCCCCTGCCTCCTTATATCAGCCGGAAAAAAGGCACTACCGAAGAAGATCGCAAGCGCTACCAGACCGTTTACGCAAAAGAACCAGGGGCAGTGGCAGCACCCACAGCAGGCCTTCATTTTTCAAAAGAGCTGTTGGATGCAATACATAAAAAGGGTGTAGAAAGTACCCATATAACCCTGCATGTCGGGCATGGCACCTTTGCTCCCGTACGTTGTGAAGATATACGAGAGCATCAGATCCACGAAGAATATATTTCTATTCCAAAAGAGAGTGCCGAAAAAATCAATTCCGTACGAAAAAAAGGCGGAAAAATATGGGCAGTTGGTACTACCACCGTGCGCACCCTTGAATTTATGGCCGATGAAAACGGCAATGTTCGCTCAGGAGACGGATGGTGTAATTTATATATTCTGCCGGGTTACCAGTTTAAAACGGTGGATAATCTTATCACCAACTTCCACCTTCCAGAATCATCTTTACTCTTTCTGGTGTCTGCCCTCTATGGACGGGAAACGCTCATGACCACCTACCGGCAAGCCATCGAAATGGGCTATCGTTTCTATTCCTATGGTGATGCCATGGTCATCCATACCTGAGAGCTGATAACAGATGAGTGAGATAAGCAGAAAAGTCGTCTTTTTGTTCTCCGGTTTTTTTATGATATTACTGGGAGGTACAATTGGCTACATGTTGCTTGAAGGGTACCAGGTAACTGATGCCCTCTATCTCACCATTATAACCGTGGCCACTGTTGGATATGGTGACATGGTGCCAATCACCCCCGGCGGCAAGATTCTCACCGTTGTGCTGGTGCTGGTGGGTGTCAGTTTTGTCATGTATATGTTTGGTAAAATCGTAGAGGCCATGGTTGAAGGAGGTCTGCGGGAAATTCTGGGAAAACGTCTTATGAAAAAACAACTCAAACACTTAACTGATCATTATATTGTCTGTGGACATGGCCGTATCGGTTCAATTATCTGCCAGACCCTGTTCGACAACGACGAGACTTTTGTGGTTATTGAAAAACAGGCAGAAGAAGTGCAGGTAATTCTGGAAAAAGGATATGTCACCATTGCCGGAGAAGCATCCAATGACGACATCCTCATGCAGGCTGGAATTGAACGGGCATCAGGACTCATCGCTGTAGTATCAACCGATGCGGACAATGTATTTATCACCCTGACAGCCAAGGGGTTAAACCCTGACATCAAGGTGCTTGCTCGTTCCAGTGGCGAAACAGGTACTGAAATAAAGCTGAAACGGGCCGGGGCTGACAAGGTAATCTCTCCCTATTATATTGGTGGCAGAAGAATGGCCCAGAGCATGATCCGCCCCAATGTTACCGACTTTATAGATCTTGCCATGTACACCCATGACATGGCTTTGCGACTGGAAGAAATCCTGATTACAGAAAAGGCGAGACTCAATGGGAAAACACTTATCCAGTCAAATCTGCGCCAGAATTATAATATTATCGTTATCGGCATAAAACGAGCGGGAGAAGACATGCAGTTCAACCCCAGGCCGGACACTACGATAAACTCCAGCGATATTTTGATTGTACTGGGCCAAAACGACCAGATTGCCGCATTGGAAAAGGAGATGTTGGAATAATGAACAACCCGCATGTTGGCATAGTATATGGCGGGTTGTTATGAAGTTATGAACTAGCAGAGGCACAGGGACGATTCTGCCACTTTTACACGGAGGCGGACTGGTAGCTTTTTTTGTCTCTGTTTTGAAAGATTTTTTCGGTTACAGCACTGAGAGTAGCATTGGAGATTGCCACACCATACATTTCCTTGAGAAGATCAGCTTTCAGTTAACTGACACAGAATTTTGAACACCCTCTTTAAACAGGGCGGAATTCCAATTTCGACTAAAACAATACAAATCTAAAGCAAAAGTCGTGACAAAATTATAATCTCACGGCAGCTATAGCTGTCAATCAACCTCGTACTTCCTTAAATGCTGTCGATAATTAAGGCACCAAATATCTTCTAACACTTGTCTTTTTAAATACAATGGTATCAACAAGTTCAAAGTTGTCATTCATCTCTGACAAAAATTCTTCTTTTGGCTTTCTACACCCTGCCACGTACCAAAACTGTTTATCTCCACGATGCTCTAAGAAATTTTTCATCTCGACAAAATCATCACTACCGCCAGCAATTAAGCTAACCTTGTTGTCTAATCCCATTTTTCCAAAATAATACTCAAAATACCCTTTATGCCAGGCATATGCTATCACAGTGAGGCTTTTATCTTTTTCTACTACAAACTCTACAGCCTCTCGAACCTGCTCCTTTTTCACTACGGAGTAATAACTCAGCAAACTGTAGCCCACCCCTGCGACAACAAGCAGAGACCACGCTGTTGCGACACGCTTCCACTGGGTTACCCATATAGACCTTGCAAGAATCAAATAAATAGGTGGCAGTGCGATAATTAGATTGCGTTTGGTCAATACAGGTGTGGATATTTTGGATTGCACATAAGAGACAAGAAAGGGCGTAATAGCCCACAGGAGCAACAGCATATCTGGTGATAAGAACATTTCTCGAGTAGAGCAATGCCCCTTATCCCGATAAATTTTCCGGCTAGTACGCAGTGCAAAGTAAACATATGCAGGAATGATAAATATCGCAGAAAACCATTTAGGAACTTTGTACGCAAAATTACCAAGAGACACTATCATTTCAAAAAAATGGGGGTCAGGTATCCAGAAATCTTTGTGCCGCCTCAATTGAACTAGCATCGAAGGGATCCAGGGAAGGTAAGCCAGAAATACCACGAAAAATATTAGCATCAATCTGAAAAGAGACCGAGGATCTCTTATAAAAACAACCAGACTAAACATAGCCTGTAACACTATGAATAGCAGGCCAAAATAATGCACGTAAGAAGAAATAATAGAAAAGAAAATATACCCGGCAATGATATGATTTGTTAGCTTTTCTCTTCTTAGAAGCGAACCAAGTATTATATACCAGTAATAAAATGACACTGATGTTGTCAACATCAAGATGCTATAGGCCCGTGCTTCCTG
>JAOZKN010000148.1 GCA_029935315.1 Desulfocapsa sp.
CCATCATCTCTCTTGATTCCCGTATCCACATAAGTGGATCGTGAATCATATGACATTGGTTACAATTATGGGTGACCTGGACTTTTTTCTCTTCAAGGTGTAGCGGCATACTGATCACCTTGATCTGGTTTGTGGGACGAGCCTGGATGATCTGATTATGACAACGAAGACACAATGCTTTAATATCCTCCCCTCTCTTCACAGGAAGTTTCCCTATAACCTTGCCATCCTTTACATGATCAGCATAGGGTCCATGACACACTTCACAGGAAACGTCTTTATGGACACCAGCTTTATGAGCCATACGAACGGGACGATGACATTCAAAACAAGAATCGTTAGTTTTATTCCTGATGGTGACATTCCGTTGATCCTGAATATCACTTCCACGGTAATGCCCATACTGGCCCATTGTTTCAGGGAGGAACAACCCCCTGGCAAATATCCCCAAACCACCAGCAACAATCAATATCGCCGCCAGCTTGAGTACATGTGCAAAGTAGCTTGATTTATACTTCTTCTCCACCTGACCCTCCACTTAAGTAAGTAATATTCTGACATCCTGACCTAAACAAAACCACATTAAAATTAGCGTATCATCTGGGATTCGAGAAAGTCAAACTTATTTTCAATAACTCTATCTTAAGCAACTTCCATACCACCCTACTTTAACTCGCAAATTCAACATGATACCAGCCACACAAAACCCCGAACGTTACCAACAGGTGACAACCTAGCCCAAAAACAACACCAAAAGGTAACGCGTCCCAACAGGAAAAGAATTCAATTAAATACCTAAGATCACATACGAATAGACAGAAACAAAAATCAGTGTTACTTTTTGGTATCAGCTTCTTCTTACCCTTACCAATCTGGAGGCAATAGCCGCGACAATGAATAGATTTCCTCTCTACAATTGGCTTGAATCTAAATTTTCCCTGCGCGGAAAATTTATTGTTGCCATCGGCGCTATTATCTCAGTTTCCTATATGATGTTTTTGTATAGAACCTCCATCGTTGACAACGAACTGATTATCATGCAGGCAAAACAACAGGCGCGCATGCTCTACAATCAAATTCTGATCACACGGCAATGGGTATCTGAACACAATGGGCTGTTTGTGATACGAACAGACAGCGTCGACAGCAATCCCTTTCTCGCTCTTCCCAGTATCTGGGATGAGGATGGAAACGAATATGTGATGCGAAATCCTGCAATGGTAACGCGTGAACTTTCAGAATATTCAAACAGAAAGGGCCTGGGAAGTTTTCGGGTAACCAGTCTCAAACCCATCAATCCCGGCAACATTCCCGACAAATACGAAAAGCAATGCATGGTAAACTTTGAAAACGGACTGACTGAATCCATCGAAATAGAAACCTCGTCTGAGGGTCGGGTTGTTCGCTATCTTGCCCCACTGAACGTAAAAGATTCCTGCCTTGGCTGCCATGCCAGACATGGCTACAGCGCCGGTGATATCAGAGGTGCGCTCTCCATTACCATCCCCATTGCCTGGGCTGACAAAAAGATGGCAGAAAATAACCGTTCTCTCTTTTTTATCGGAAGTATAAGCTTTATTCTGGTCTCCATCACTTTGCTTATCATGTTTAACACCCTTGTGGTCAACAGGATAAACAAGCTCTCCTCTGCCATAAATGCCTTCCCGGAAAAGAACCCTACGCCCCTTACACTCCCGGCTGGAGATGATGAAATAGGGAGTCTCAGTGCACAGTTCGCTGAGCTCTGTGAGCGACTGACCCAGTCGCAAAAAGAACTGGACACTACCCGTCGCCAGGCCTGGCTTGGTGAAAAAATGGCATCCATGGGGATCCTGTCTGCAGGTATTGCCCATGAGGTAAATAACCCCCTGGGCGGTATGCTCAACTGTGTTAAGTCCATGCGCGAAAACCCGGAGGATATTGAGATGCAGGAACGCTACCTGCCTCTACTTGACAAGGGTTTAAAACGAATCGAACACACCATGCGACAACTCCTGAATTTTGGCCGCCAGGAACCATTACAATACCGTAAAATTGTGGTGGAAGAGCTCCTCAGCGAATGCCTTGACCTCCTGTCCTATAAATTAAAAGGAATCACAATCGAACAACACACCAGCCTGAACAAAAAATATTACGTTGATGCGGAAGCCCTGAAACAGGTTTTTATCAACCTTGGTTTAAACGGTATACAGGCCATGCCTAATGGCGGTACCCTGTCCATTTTCGCTGAGCAGATCGGCAAAAACCTTCAGTTTCGTTTCAAGGATACAGGTATTGGAATTACCGAGAACGATATGAGCCACATATTTGACCCCTTCTTCACAACGAAGGATGTAGGCGTTGGCACCGGCCTTGGTTTATCGGTCACCTTTTCACTGGTTGGACAAATGAACGGAGCGATCGAAGTAGAGAGTATTGCAGGCATTGGAACAGAATTTTTATTCTCAATCCCGGCACAACAAGAACACATAACAGAGAAGATTACTCAAAATGCCTAGGATACTGCTTGCTGAAGATGATGAAATAATGCGAATCTCTGTCTATGACAAACTTAAACAATTTGGCTGGCAGGTTGATGATGTTGAAAATGGTCTGGAAGCTGCTGAGTTGATTGAAAAGCATGATTATAACCTGGTGATTTCAGATATCCGTATGCCGGGCATGGATGGCATGAAGCTTCTCGAAAAAGTGAAAGAAGCCAGTCCGGAAACGGATGTTATAATTATGACCGCCTACGGGTCCATTGACGATGCGCTGGATTGTATACGAAAAGGAGCTTCGGACTATATCCTCAAGCCCTTTGACATGGATGATCTGATCATTCGCTGCAATCGACTTTTCGATGTGCAAAACGTAAAGGCCAAATGCAGAACACTTGAAGAAAACAGTACGCGTGAAAATCGTGGTCTGGTAGGGTCAAGCCCTGCCATGGAACAAATTTTTTCCATTATCGACCAGGTTGCACCAACCAATGCCACAATTCTTATCACCGGAGAATCCGGCACCGGAAAAGAACTTGCCGCCCGCGCCATTCACCAGAAAAGTCTGCGCAGAGACAAGGCCTTTGTTTCCATAAACTGTGCCGCTATTCCCGAAGGCTTGATGGAATCGGAGCTCTTTGGTCATGAACGTGGTGCATTTACAGGGGCAGACAGCAAACGGAAGGGGAAATTTGAACTTGCCGACAATGGTACCCTCCTTCTTGATGAGCTTGGTGATCTTCCGGGGCCTCTCCAGGCAAAACTGTTACGGGTACTCCAGGAAGGTTCGTTTGAACGGGTGGGAGGAACCAAAACCATCAGTGTGGATGTGCGAGTGCTCGCGTGCACATCAAAGGATTTACAAAAAGAAGTTGACGAAGGACGATTCCGACAGGATCTTTTATTCAGACTAAAAGTAATCCCCCTGGTTATGCCAGCACTAAGAGAGCACAAAGAAGATATCCACGAACTCTGCAATCACTTTCTCAAGGAATTTATATCACCATACAACAAGAAATTCTCAATATCCCATGAGGCCCTGACCTGCCTTGAATCGTATGATTTTCCAGGGAATGCACGGGAACTCCACAACCTGATGGAACGAGCATCGGTACTGAGCAGCGGACCTGTCATTTCACCGGAAGACCTGCCAACAGAACTCTGCCAGCTCCAATCACAACCCAATGTGGGATTTAAACTTGCAGACAATATGGCACTGGCGGAACGCGCCTGTCTGAGAAAAGCACTAAATCATTGCGAAGGGAATCGGACGAACACTGCTGAGTTGCTTGGGATCAGTAGAAAGAATTTATGGGAGAAGTTGAAGAATCACCAGATAGAATAATTTATTTTACAGCTTATACAATTTTTCATCATGCCCGGGAGCTGATTGCTTTGTTACCGTCATCTTTGTCTTCAGACCAGCAAAAGAAAAGAGATCATCCCCCTCAAGACTATCGCCAAGTTCTTTTTCAATAAGGTCTGGATCTTCACCTTTTTCCATTCTGGAAATGGCCTCTTCCATACCATCACCAAGGTTCATACCAGTTTTTTCGGTGAATTTCCGCATAAGCGTTGCCATCTGTCTGGGATCTTCCTCGTTCATCCCTTCTGCTTCGGCCATCAGTGAACCAAAGGCTTCTTCCATTTTCGTCTCATCCATTCCAGCCATGGGCGTACTTCCATCCTCCTCAGCCTTGCCAATGGTGGCAAAAGTTGACATCTGACGCTTTAACTCTTTCTTCCCACAACGTGGGCAGTCAGGCTTTGTGCTGGTATTAATACGGTTTGAAAGGAAATTGAAGATTACGTTGCAGTCGTCACAATAGAATTCGTATATTGGCATAAAAGATTGTACTCAGGTCACTGGTGACAGTAATTACTTCGCTGTTAACGCTTTAGAATCTCGTCAATTTGTCCTTCTGTTACTTCGTTTGTAATGACGACCTTCCCAATGGTTGTCGGCAGAACATAAAACACTGAACCGGCAACAGATTTCTTATCTGTCTTAATATAACTTTTAATGCGTTCCCGGTCCATGTCTGCAGGGATTTCTGTGGGGAGCCCAAAAGCATGAATCAGAGTGGCCACACGCCCTGCTTCCTTGCGTTTGCATAGCCCTGATAAAACAGCCAGACGAAGAGCAGCTACCATACCAATAGCCACCGCATGGCCATGGATTATACTAAAATCAGAAGCAGCCTCGACAGCATGGCCAATGGTATGACCAAAGTTAAGAATTCTTCGTAAATCTGATTCCCGTTCATCCTCGGCAACCACCTCTGCCTTGGTCTGACAACAGATGGTGATCATCTCCTGAATAATATCAGGCTGCAAGCCAAGGATCGCATCGAGGTTACGCTCAAGAAATCCATAAAACTCGAAATCCCAGATCACACCGTACTTAATGACCTCGGCAATCCCGCCGAGATACTCTTCCACAGGCAATGTTGTAAGGACTGCGGTATCAATATACACAGCCTTGGGCTGATAAAAAGCACCCACCAGATTCTTCCCTTCCGGTATATCTACACCGGTTTTGCCACCAACGGAACTGTCCACCTGGGCAAGCAGAGTGGTGGGAACCTGGACAAAGGGAATCCCACGCATATAGCTTGCAGCAAGAAAACCGGTTAAGTCACCAGTAACACCGCCGCCAAGGGCAATAAGACCAGACGTACGATCCATCCCTATCTGGGCAAGCTTTGAAGAAAGTTCTGCAAACACCTGTAGGTTCTTCGAGGCCTCACCTCTTGGGAAGGTAAGTAATTCTGCAGTTACTCCGGCTTCTGCCAAAGACTTCATCAATGTTGCTCCATAGAGCGATGCAACATAATCATCTGCGATCACGGCATATCGGGAAGCAATATTGCGTCCGGCAATATCAGCACCCACGTTTTCCATTATTCCATCTTCAATGAAAATTGGATAACTGCGTTCACCAAGACCTACGGTTATTGTTTGTTCAAGCATAATAAATACTATGAAAAAAAGAGGAAATAATTACATGATTACAAATTTTTAAGAATCTGTAATTTAGTCGACTATGGCTAAG
>JAOZKN010000008.1:0-12206 GCA_029935315.1 Desulfocapsa sp.
TGCCGATGGAAGGGACAGTGTCTTTGCCAAACAGGATTTTCGTGGGATTATGGAAGACAAAATTTTGCATGAGTGTCCTTTTAGTTCAGAATCTTAATAAGTACCTTATAAATTAAGTTATTTGTGTCTTGTAAGGTTTAATCAATATCTCCGCTGAAATACCCAGACCTTTTTGAAGTCTTCTTATCGGGGCAGCTGTTGAGCGTAGCGCGAAGCCCCGCTCACGGTCCAGCCTATCATAGTAATAGATAGAGTACGTTTCTTATTTAATATTTCTGACACTCTGGCTCTTGAACCTAGTAGCGGTATCAGGTCTTTGCGGGATAGGCCCTGGCTTTCCATTTGATGGATGATGGCTTCAACTGGTTCTGGCGGAAGAATAGGATGGTGTTTCTCCTCATATGCTTCTATTAAAGTAACAAGCACATCAAGTTTGTCTCCTTCTGGTGTGTCTTTTATTGCACCCATTAATTTTTCAACTGTTTGTAACGCCTTTGTGTAGTCAGTTTCTGTTTTTATCGGTTTAATATTCATTTTTTCACCTCATATTGATGTCGCGTCAATTTTGTCATATTCTTTGTGGTTACCTACAAAACGGATATAAATAATACCGTAATCATAATTGACTGCTGCTACGATACGGTAGGTGTTACCTTTTATATTGAAAATGGCACGCTTATGAGGAGGTGAGCAGGGCTGAAAACGATCTGCTCAGGTCAATAAATTGTTCAAGGTCCAGAACTTCTGCCCGCAAACTCTCTGCAATTTCTGCACTGTTTATAGCTTCTTTTGTTAACTGTTTTGCCATTTTCTTATCCCCTGCAGCCTGTTCGTTAAAGAATCCACCGGCGGTGAGGGTATTTAACAGTGTTTTTCTGCGTTGGCTGAAGGATGCCCGTACAATTTTTTGAAACAGTGGCCAGTCATACGAGTCGGGTGCCTGAGTCGTGGGCTCATTAAAGTTGATTCGTACCACCACAGAATCAATCTTGGGGCGAGGATGAAATTCAGCAGGCTTTAAGGTGAGTAACGATTCTACAGTGGCGCAGCTTTTTAACAGAACCGTGGGAATACCATATTGCTTGGTTCCCGGTTTTGCAGTTAAACGATCGGCCACCTCTTTTTGCAGCATAATTGTGGCCCAGTCCATTTTTTTGCGGTTCTCAATAAGGGTAAATAAAAAAGGATTGGAGATGGAGTAGGGCAGGTTAGCCATGATTTTGAGCTTTGCCTGAGAGCGCAGATACAGATCATCAAAGTCAGCCTTTAAAATGTCCTGGTGGAGCAGGGTGACATTGTCTTGAAGATCTTTTTTCTCCAGATGAAAGCGTACAAGACCGCTGTCGATCTCAAGTCCGATAACTTCTTTGGCCTGTTCAGCAATGGGCTGGGTAAGGGCGCCGAGGCCTACGCCTACTTCAATGATGATATCATCTTTTGCGATTCTGCCACAGTTTGCAACAGCGTTGGCCGTGGCTTTGTTGACAAGGAAGTTCTGGCCAAGCTGCTTTTTGGGTGCAAGGCTCTCTTCCCTGAGGGATTTTTTGGTATTTCCGTATCGTGTCATTGGAGGTTCACTGGTTGCGCAGGATGTGGCGTTGTCTGCGTTTTTCACGTATTTTTAAAAAGAGGCGGAGGGTAAAATAGTAGCACAGTATGGCTGTAGGCAGAGCCAGCACAAAACCACCGGTGAGCATGACAATGATGATCTCAGACCCCAGGTGGGTGACTATTTGAGCAGTTGTCTTAAAGTCTCCTCCGGAAAGTATCGCCTCGAGAATAGAGCTGATTTTTGACCAGCTCATCTTGTAGGGAGTGAGGAAATTGCCGATTTTTAAACAAACATAATAAATGGGAATATAGGTAAAAGGATTGGAGATAGCGAGGCTGGCAATAAGACCGGCCATGGTGGATTTTCTCCACAGTACACATATTGCGATGATGCCAATGGTATGAAAAGGCATGACCGGCATGGTTCCAATAAAAGCGCCTATAAAACTTCCCCAGGCAATAGAGTAAGGGTCGCCCTTAATCCTGAGGAATTTGAGATAATAAAATTTTTGCAGGCGCGATAAATTCATATTGTCTTATTCAAGAATATGTTTTTGTCGTTTTTTATCACGAATTCTGATGAAAAAACGTAGCGATACAAAATAGCTGACAATGGTAAATGGCAGTGCCAGAAGAGTGCCCCCGACTACAAGGACAATGATTGCTTCGTAGCCTATGCCGGCCAGTGCGTGTAAGGATTCCGAAATTCCCGGTTTAGCGAGCAGGATATCCAGTACATTTTTCATCCGTTCCCAGTTGAAGTTATACGGTGTTATTGCATTTCCGATAAGGATGGAAAAGTAATACTGGGCAACATAGGTGAGTGGATTACACACCACTATTGTTGCCAGCATTGCGGCAATGGTTGAGGTTCTGGTGACAAATGTGACGAGGAGAACCAACACGGTGTGCAATGGAATAATAGGCGTTATGCCGAGAAAAATGCCAATGGCAGTTCCTTTGGCAAGGGCATTCGGATCTCCTTGCAATCGGGTGAATTTAAGGTAGTAATAACGGGATAAGCGTTTAGGATTCATTATACTTTCAGGCCAGAAGGGAACGACAGTAGACATCTTTGTCATAGGAAAAATCAAGACATTGTCTATGACAATGGAATCCTGCAAAGGCTATCATGGCAGCATTATCTGTGCAGTACTCGGGACGCGGGATAAATAGCATTTTTCCTTCCTCCCGGCTCCGTTTCTGCATATGCTCTCTCAATCTGGGGTTTGAAGAAACACCTCCTCCCAGAACCACGGTTGATATGTTGTGCTGCCGAGCTGCCATTAGTGTCTTTTCAACCAGTACGTCAACCACTGCTTCCTGGAAAGAGGCACAGATATCAGCCAGCTGCAGGGTGTTGTTTTTTTGTTTTTCCGTGTTACAGTGATTGAGTACCGAGGTTTTAAGACCTGAAAAACTAAAGTCGAGGGAGTCTTTTTCCAGCCAGGATCTGGGGAATTGAATGGCCTGCGGATCTCCGGATTTTGCTTCTTTGGAAACAATAGGGCCGCCGGGATACGCAAATCCCAGTAGTTTTGCCACCTTGTCGAATGCTTCTCCGGCAGCGTCATCACGAGTTCTGCCAAGGAGTTTGAAATCGTGAAAACTGGTGGCAAGATAAATGGAGCTCGTTCCGCCGGAGACGACCAGAGAAATAAAAGGAAACTCCGGTTTCTCCTCCTCAAGAAAAACAGAAAGGATATGGCCAGCCATATGATCCACCCCGACACAGGGGATATTACTTACAAAGGAAAGGGCTTTGGCGTAGGAAAATCCAACAAGCAGTGAGCCAATCAGTCCCGGTCCCTGGGTAACTGCAATAAGGTCAATGTCTTCAAGGAGCACCTCGGCATGACTGAGTGCCTGGCGGACAACCGGAACAATTGCTTCAAGGTGGTTGCGGGAGGCAAGCTCTGGCACAACACCGCCAAAGCGGGTATGTATTGCGTCCTGAGAAGTGAGGACAGACGAAAGGATTGTCGTTTCATTACGCAGGACTGCAGCGGCTGTGTCGTCGCAGGAGCTCTCGATTCCAAGAATCAGCATTGTTGTTTAAATGTTTCCTTCGCACGTGTCTTTCTGTCAATTAACTACTGGCAGAAAATGAATAATCAGAGTAAGAGGATGCCAATATAGATGCCATCCGCAGGAAAGTCAATTATACAGCGTATGTCAGCTTATGACAAGTTCGTAAAAACCTAAAATCTGGAAGGATACGTAAACACTCATCTGCTTATGAAGAGATGAAATGGCAGCAAAACTTATGAATATACAAACTCAGCACAATGCTACGGATCTTGTGGATAGCTTCTCGCGAACCATCTCCTACCTTCGCCTTTCTCTCACTGATCGCTGTAACCTGAGGTGCAGGTACTGCATGCCTGACGATAAGGGGGAAGGGCTGCAGATGCTCAGGCATGAGGATTTGCTGAGCTATGAAGAATTGCTGCACGTTGTGAACATCGTGGTCGGCATGGGAATGAATAAGTTGCGTCTGACGGGTGGAGAACCCCTTGTCAGAAAAGGTGTAATGGGTTTTATCAGTTCCTTGTCAGCCATCGAGGGACTGGAGGAAATTCGACTGACCACCAATGGTGTCCTCCTGGGAGAAAAAGCTGCCGGATTATATGACGCTGGTATTCGTAAGTTGAATATTTCACTGGACACCATGCGACCAGAACGTTTTAAGGCCATAACCGGTGTTGATCTGTTCCATAAGGTGTGGCAGGGAATAGAGACGGCCAGGGAGCTTGGTTTTGATATAAAACTAAATGTAGTGGCCATGAAAGGAGTGAATGACGATGAGTTTGTTGATTTTGCCAAACTAGCAGTGGAGAACCCTTTTCAAGTGCGTTTTATTGAATTTATGCCGGTGGGCAATGACTCCACCTGGGATAAAGGCTCCTATCTTTCCTCAAAGGAATTACGGGAGATTATAGGGGGGATGGGAGAATTGGAGCCATTGCCAGGGTGCCGTATGGATGGCCCGGCGCGGGTCTATTCACTTCGCATGGAGAATGGCAACAGCGGAAAAGTTGGTTTTATCTCCCCCATCAGCCACCATTTTTGCGATACCTGTAATCGTCTGCGTCTGACATCGGCAGGAACGTTGCGTGCCTGCCTCCTCCATGATCGGGAAGCTGATCTTAAAAGTCTTCTTCGCCAGGGGGCATCAGATGAAGAACTGAGGAGTCTTATCAGGCAAACGATCCTTGATAAGCCTAAAGGACATACCCTGGCTGATGATCCGGCTCATTGCAGCGGTCAGATGTCAAGAATTGGAGGCTGATTCCTCACCCCGTGGATAGGAACCAAGCCATTCAAAGTAGGAACAGAGTGCTTTTAATGTTTCACAGCAATCTCTGATTGGCTCATCTTCAATATGCCCCAGCAGGTCAAGGAAAAAGAGGTATTGCCACTGTTTTCCTTTTATTGGACGGGACTCGATCTTGGCGAGGTTGATTCCAGCTCTTGCAATTACACTTAAAATTTCATTCAGTGCACCCGGGCGGTCCATATGGCCAAGGAGCAGAGAGGTTCTGTCGGCTCCGCTTGGTGATGGCGATTCTTTACCGATAACCAGGAAGCGTGTGGTGTTTCCACGGTAATCTTCTATTCCTTTGACAACTACCTGCAGGTCATAGGTGGTGATGGCAAGGGATGAGGCGATGGCCCCGATATTTGGATTCTTGGCCGCCATTTGTGCCGCTGCCCCTGTTGAAAAGACAGGAAGTGTCGGGCACGATGGCAGGTGTTTACGCAGCCATTCACGGCATTGGGCAAGGGGTTGGGCATGGGAGGCAACAGTCTGGATATCGGCAATGTCGCCAGATTGACAGACCAGATTGTGGGTGATCTCCATACGGATTTCACCGCAAATTTTTGTTCTGTACTTCATAAAAGAGTCGAGGGTGGAAAATACTGCTCCCTCAATGGAATTTTCAACAGGCACAATTCCGTATTGTGTCCGTCCTTTTTCCACTTCGGAAAACACATCTGAGATGGACTCCATTGCATGATAACTTGCCGACTGGCCAAAATATTTAACTCCGGCCAGGTGAGTGAACGTGGCTTCGGGGCCAAGATAGGATACGGCAATTTTCTGCTGAGAGAGTCTGCAGGTGGTAATGATTTCGTGGAAAATGGCGTGTAACGATTTGTCCGGGAATTCCCCTTCATTTTGCTGTGTCAAACGCTCATATATTTGTCGTTCACGCAGCGGATCCCATTTAGCCCGTTTACTCTCATCCTTGAGTTGGCCAATATTTCTTGCAAATGTGATGCGCTCTTTGAGCAGCTCAAGGATGTTGTTATCTATTTTGTCAATGTTGTCTCTGACGTTAAGGAGATTGTTGGCCATTGCTGTGGATCCTTTTGGAGTTATGGTACTGTGTGTAATCACTTTGTTCAGGGTGGCGAGTGTTTACCTGTCGTAAAACTTTATAGAATGTAGGAAAAAGAAAAAAGTATGTCAAGTCGTAAAAAAGGACTGGTATAAGCGTTCACCCCGAGATATGATCGAAAACCGTTTTGATTACCCGCCATTTGCTATACAGGCAGAGGTGGCAAAGATAATAGAGCATAGAGAATACACGTCATGAGCGAAAACCCGGTTCAAAAAACATACGAAGAAATAAATGCCAGAATTAAAGCTGGCGAAGCAGTTATCGTTACCGCTGAGGAGATGGTCGATATTGTAAAGTCCAAAGGTGCTGAACAGGCAGCTCGAGAGGTTGATGTGGTCACCACCGGAACATTCTCTCCCATGTGTTCGTCCGGTGCCTTTATTAATATCGGGCAGATGACCCCAACTATCAAGGCATCAAAGGTATGGCTGAACAAGGTTCCTGCTTACGGTGGCCTGGCAGCGGTTGATGCTTATATTGGCGCAACAGAACCGGCAGAAGATGATCCTTTGAATAAAGTCTATCCCGGGGAGTTTCGCTATGGTGGTGGGCATGTGATCGAAGACCTTCTTGCCGGAAAAAAAGTTCTTCTTGAAGCCAAAGGCTATGGCACAGACTGTTATATGTCTACAAAGATGAAGAAAGAGGTTACCCTGGACGATCTTCCCTACGCCTTGCTCTGTAACCCACGAAACGGATATCAGAATTATAACTGTGCCGTAAACTTAAATGATAAGGTTGTCCATACCTATATGGGGACCTTAAAACCCAACTGCAAGAATGCCAATTACTGCAGTGCCGGGGCATTGAGCCCTCTCTTTAACGACCCCCACTATAAAACCATAGGTGTCGGAACGAGGATATTCCTCGGTGGTGGTGTAGGCTATGTGACCTGGCATGGAACTCAGCATAACCCGAATGCACCACGCCACGAGAATGGCACCCCCATGCGTCCTGCCGGAACTCTTATGGTTCAGGGAGATTTGAAACAGATGTCGGCGCGCTGGGTACGTGGTATTTCAATCCTGGGCTACGGAAATACAATTGCTGTGGGACTTGGTGTACCTATCCCGATTCTGAATGCTGAAATGGCAGCTTACACAGGGGTTTCCGATGATGAACTCTTTACCCAGATTGTCGATTACGGGCATGATTACACCAATGCCATTGCCAGGAATTACGGAGAGGTGAGTTACGCCCAGTTGAAATCCGGTTCCATTCAAGTTAATGGCAAGGATGTACCAACAGCGCCTCTTTCCAGCCTGCCCATGGCAAGGGAAATTGCGGAGACGCTGAAGGCCTGGATGAAAGATGGTAAATTTCTTTTAAATGAGCCAGCTCAGTTGTTGCCGGATTCCAGCGAATGATGGCGTCGTATTTATACCCTTTTTTCGGGTGAAAACTCTTCATCTGCTTCGTCACTATGAATATACTGTCACTGCGGCGTACTTGAGTACGCCTCATTCCAGTAAATTCACGTTCCTCGCATATGAAGTTTTTTCCTTAGCCATCCAATTCTCGTTTTTTTGCAAAATTGTTACCAAATAAGGAGTTTAGTTCTTCTGGACGATCAGGAAAAATATGGCAGGCTTATCCAGCTTCTTCAAAAGTATGAACGCGTTGCAGTAGCCTTTTCGGGAGGGGTCGATTCCACGTTGCTGTACTACGCAGCGAGGGACGCCCTGGGCAATAAAAATGTTATTGTTCTTCGTGGCGTTTCAGTACTGGTAAGCGAGAAAGAGCAGGAACATGCTGCATCACTTCTTGATGCGCTTGACGTTGCCAGGGACAATATTGTTGAGGTTTCACTCCGTCCTCTTCTCTGGCCGGAATTTGTGGCCAACACAGAGGAACGCTGCTATTTCTGTAAAAAACGGATGTATGCTGCTTTTTTGCAGGAGCTTGAACGAAAAAAATGCACAGCACTGCTCGATGGCAGCAATGTGGATGACCTGAAGAGTCGCAGACCCGGATTCCAGGCAATATATGAACTTGATGTGCAGACACCACTTCTCGATGCAGGGCTGAGTAAAAAAGAGATTCGGTCCCTGGCCGCCGGCTTTCATTTAGCCAATCACCAAAAGCCTTCCAATTCCTGCCTTGCCACACGAATACCGGAGGGAAAAGCCGTTACCCTTGAAAAAATTCAACGTATTGAAAAGTGTGAAAAATACCTGATTGACAAGGGATTCGACGGGTGCAGAGTTCGGCTGGAAGGGGAGGATGTAGTCCTTCAACTACCGGCTGATAAGGGTGAAAAATTGTTTGACGGTGATTTTCGGGTTAAGTTGCTACAGTTTGTACAAGTGGCTGGATTTAAAAGGGTTCTGTTTGACATGGACCCTCGCGGCTGATGCGACAAAGTGGTATGTTGTATGGTTTTGTAGATTTTGAGAAGCAGTTGCAGGTGATGGCGAATGGAGATTCTTTGAGTACGTGTTTCTGTATAACATTTTGATAATAAAGGGTTGTGGATATTCAGTGGCTTCGGAGAAAAGAAGAAAGTTTCTTTTTTTTTCTTTTGACAATCACCCAGCCTTTTATTACATAAATGCTTAAGAAACGAGGGGAGCTGTAGTGAAAAAGCTTCTTTTTATAATTGAAAAGGTAGTTTTTCCGGGAGGGATTCATGAACAAGAAGGAATTAGTTGAGAACATTGCAGGTGCTGCAGATATTTCCAAAGCTGCTGCAGAGAAAGCACTTAACGGTACACTCCTCGCTATTGCCGAAACCTTGAAAGGTGGCGACAAAGTGACTCTGGTAGGTTTTGGTACTTTTTCTGTTTCCAGACGTGAAGCACGCAAAGGACGTAATCCCCAGACCGGAAAGACAATTGATATCCCAGCAAAGAATGTTGCTAAATTCAAAGCTGGTTCCAAGCTTGCAGAGGCTATTAACTAAGTCTGCTGTTGCTTGAGTCTATTTGCTTTTTTGTATGTCGGGCAGATAGAAGAGTTATAAGGCACGATCTCTTATTTATATGAGATCGTGCCTTTTTTTTGTTTTTTTTAAGCTGCTTTTCTGAATTGCAGTGGTGATTTTCCGGTCCATCTCTTAAATGATCTGGAAAATGTGCTGAGTTCTGCAAAGCCTAAGAGAAATGCCACTTCTGTCAAATCTGCCTGTTTGTCCTGGATGAGTTGTTTTGCAAGATCCATTCTTGTATCGTTCAAAACCGCTATAAAGGACGTTCCTTCATCTTTTAAGACCCGTTGTAATTTTCGTTTGTTCATTCCCAGTGTAGTCGCGACCTGTTGTACAGTGACATTTCCCGAGGGAAGGTTTTCAACAATGATCTCTTTGATTTGATGGAGCTGGTTCCCTGTGGTGAGAGACTCGATATAGGTTGTCATGGCCTGGTCGCCATATGCACTGAATTCCTTGTTCCCGCTTGGCAGTATGCTGTCTACCACGTCAAGGCTTAAGTTAAGCTGGCATGTTGGTGAATCAAAATAGACTGGAGCCTGGAAAAATTCGTAATATTGAGCACTACAGTGTGGTTTGGGATGGGTAAGGTGAACGGATACCGGCAAGAGCTCCCCCTGGTAATTTACACGCAGTACACTTAAAATCCAGGCTAATGCAGCATCTTCCCTTCCTCTGGTGTATTCCTCTTCCTTTTCAGATTTCAGGATAAATGAGAGCATATTTTTTTCTCTCTTTTCCTCGAGCGTTCCAAAGTCAGCATCAGAAATAACACGGTGGAAACGGATAAGACGTTCAAGGGTTATTCGAAGACTATTGCTTGTCAGTAAGGCGTACCCCATGGTGCCGAAATTTGTTGGGTGCCAGCATGTGGCGGCGCTTAGACCAAAACAGGGATCTTTGATCCTCCTGCCCATCTCTTTCCACAATTCTGCAATTTTTGTAAGGGAGTAACGTTCTCCTGTTTTATACATAAGAGCAGGGTTTAACTGGACCTGCTTGAAAACAGGAGCAGGGTCTTCATTGTATTTCTCAAGCATTTTCCAGAGTACCAACTGGATACTCGCAAGTTTCGTCAGGTACATCCGCATCACCTTTTGGATACAAGTTGTCGGGGAAAGGGGCTGGTTTAAAATAGTTACTGTTTTGTCGCAAACTGCCAACTAAATGGCGTAAAGTGCCAAGCAAATGAAATCCGGAGCAATTATAGTGACTGCAAATTCACAATACTTCAAAGGAGGTCACTTGAAAATGGAATTATCAAGAGAACAGTGTAATGAGCAAAACAAGGCTCAGCTGCAATCAGCAATTTTTGATTTTGTTGGAGAGCAGTTAGCAATTACACTGGAAAAGCATAATGTTGAGGTACTGATTGATGCCAGTCGTATCCCTCAAGATATGCCAGGGAGCGATGAGTTTCCTGAAGTGTTCAGGGCCATAATCGAGTGTGAAGACGTGTTGGAAACAGAGAACATCCTGGAAATTACACTTTCTGGAGCTATTCAAAAAAAAGACGGCGTATTGGAAACATTCATGCTGTTTTTCTCTTTGACGTGGGACTTTACTCTCTATAGCTCCAAAGAACGAATGAAAAAAAAGGATGTTTGCACTAACCATTTATGGTTGCAGTTTGGTCATAAAAAAGAGCAGTTTTCAGATATAATGTATCATGCAAATTTGTATAGAAAAGAACTGTCAGGACGACAATTTGAACTTGCTCGCGGGTTTGGATTTCTTGTTTTTGAGAAAAACAGATCTGGCTACACTCATTAGCGTGTCGGCTAACTGTCGTAAATTTCCCCCTGAATTATTTGTGGAATGCGGGTTAAAAGGGTAGTACCGTTTTGCAAAAAAAAGATCAGTTGGCCAGTTATCTATGCTGGACTAATTATGTTGCGTAATCACAGTAAATAATGCATATTATTAAAAAACAATCAGGCCACCCTGTGTTAACAGGATGGCCTTTTTTGTGTCTTAATGGAAAAGTAAAAACCTAATATCAGGATATACTACTATTGCATGTGTTACAGCTATTGCAAAGGAGACGCCAGTGCCAACTAAGGGGCTTATTGCAGTTTTTACAGGGAACGGCAAAGGAAAAACCACATCTTCCTTAGGACTTGCGTTCCGGGCACTTGGTCATGGACACAAGGTCTGTGTTATCCAGTTTATTAAAGGAAGCTGGAAGTATGGTGAGCTGGAAGCCGCTAAATGTTTTTCTGATCTCCTTGATTTTCATGTGATGGGGCGCGGCTTTACCTGGAAATCAGATGATCTTGAAGAGGATAAGAAACTCGCCCGGGACGCATGGGAGTTTGCTAAAACTGTGATAGCAGAAAATAAGTACGCCATGGTGATTCTGGATGAACTGACCTATCTACCCCATTACAAGATGATTGATGAAGAAGAGATACTCTCTGTTCTGAAAAAAAAACCTGCAGAACTTCATGTCGTAATTACAGGAAGATATGCAAGTGATAAGTTGATTGCAATTGCAGATCTGGTGACTGAGATGAAGGATGTGAAACATCCTTATCAAAATGGGGTGAAGGCTCAGAAAGGCTTTGAGTTTTAAGGACTGGCTTGTATTGACACAGGCTGGAGTGCCTAGTATTGTTTGCGGACTTTAGACAACGGCAGTGAGGCCTTTTGCAGAATCCGGGCGTACGGTGCCGGGAAAGATAATAAAATACGGGGTTAATTATGGAATCGTTTGACGTACTTCTTGAGCGTTCAACAAAAGTGCATGGGCATATCTGCGCCGGTCAGGTTATCGGAGTACGGATGTCCATGATTGGCCTTGAAGCAATTGATATTTATGATCCCAGAGGAATTGATCGAAAGAAGCTCTACGTTCTTGTGGAGATTGATCGCTGTGCAACGGATGCTGTGCAATCAGTGACAGGTTGCAGTCTTGGTAAACGTTCCATGCGCTGGATTGATTATGGTGTTATGGCAGCAAGCTTTGTAAATCTTGTTACAGGCAAGGCTGTACGCGTGGTTGCAAGGGAAGAATCCCGTGAATTATCCAAGAAATATTGTCCTGAGATAGAAAATAAATATAAGCAGCAACTGGAGGCATATCGGGTAATGCCCCAGGACGAGCTGTTTACAGTGACAGAAGTAGCAATAGAGATTCCAAAAGAAGATATGCCCGGCAAACCACTAAAACGTGTGCAATGTGAAGCCTGTGGCGATTGGGTACAAGATTGCCGTGATGTTGCAGTTGACAACAAAGTACTTTGTCGCGGCTGTGCAAATGGAAAGTATTATCAGCCCCTCAGTTAGAAGGATATAATGATTACATTACTTGATTATGG